>JAURME010000157.1 GCA_030830865.1 Candidatus Nanopelagicales bacterium
AGGTTGACGAATCGCAGCAGTCCGCCGATGACGGTCACGACCAGGGGGCCGATCCAGCCTCGGATGCCCGACGGGGGCATCAGGGGGACGAGGCGACGGACCACTGTTGCGGCGGCGTCCCCGACGTGCGGCGCGGCTGCGGTCGTGGCGCTCATCGGGTCATCGTAGGGGCGCTGACAGGATGGGCGGGTGGACGCAGGTGGACTGATCGTGCTGGCGGCGACGCCTCTC
Source organism: Candidatus Nanopelagicales bacterium (assembly GCA_030830865.1). GTDB lineage: Bacteria > Actinomycetota > Actinomycetes > S36-B12 > S36-B12 > UBA10649. The sequence continues at coordinate 232 of JAURME010000157.1, forward strand.
GGAAATCCCGGTGATGCGTCAGCGCGACTCATCACCGCTCTCGGTGAGGCCGACGTGATCGCCGCCGAGGACACCCGACGGGCGCGCCGCCTCGCGAGCGATCTCGGTGTCACCATGACCGGCCGGGTCATCTCCTTCTACGACGCGGTGGAACGCGAGCGGTCCGAGGAACTCGCGGAGGCGGCGGCCACGGGAAGCGTCGTGCTCGTCATCACCGATGCCGGAATGCCAGCCGTGAGCGACCCGGGATTCCGTCTCGTCGCCCTGGCCGCTGAGCGCGGCATCCCGGTGACCGTCCTGCCCGGGCCGAGCGCCGTGCTGGCCGCGCTGGCGCTGAGCGGCCTCCCGGTGGACCGGTTCTGCTTCGAGGGATTCCTGCCGCGCAAGGCGGGCGAGCGGCGGACCCGGATCGACGAACTGGTCACCGAGCCGCGGACCATGGTCTTCTTCGAGGCCCCGCATCGACTGTCGGCGACTCTGGAGGCGCTGATGGACGGGCTCGGTGTGGACCGCCCGGCGGCCGTGTGCCGGGAACTGACGAAGACCTATGAGGAGGTCCGGCGTGGTTCGTTGGGCGAGCTCGTGACGTGGGCGGCCGATGGCGTGCGTGGCGAGATCACGCTCGTCGTGGGCGGGGCGTCGGAGTCGGAGGTGCGGGCCGCGCAGGGACTCACCGACGCGAACAGCTGGGTCGCGGCTGTGCACCAGCAGGAGTCCACCGGCGTGCCGCGCAAGGACGCCATCGCCGACGTCGCCCGGAGGGCGGGCGTTCCGAAGCGCGAGGTGTACGACGCGGTCGTCAGGGACAAGGCCTGACGAAAGTAGGATCGCTGCATGGCCGATTCGAAGGCGTTCTTCCTCGCAACGCCGATCTACTACGTCAATGACGCCCCGCACATCGGCCACGCGTACACCACCACCGCAGCCGACGTCGCCACTCGGTGGCGTCGCCAGCGCGGCGAAGACGTCTGGTTCCTCACCGGGGTCGACGAGCACGGCACCAAGGTCCAGCGTGCGGCCGATGCCGGTGGAGTCGCCCCGCAGGAGTGGGTCGACCGGCTCGTCACGGAGTCGTGGCTGCCTGTACTCGAGACCATCGATGCCGCCAACGACGACTTCATCCGCACCACCGAGCCCCGGCACCGCGAGCGGGTGCAGCGGTTCTGGGAGGTCGTCCGCGACAACGGGTACGTCTACTCGGCACCCTACGAGGGTCCGTACTGTGTCGGCTGCGAGGAGTTCAAGCTCCCCGGTGACCTCGTTGACGGACAGGGGGAGTTCGAGGGTCAGAAGGTGTGCCCCGTCCACGGGCGGCCCGCGGAGGAGCTCCAGGAGACGAACTGGTTCTTCCGGCTCAGTGCCTTCAGCGACCGGCTGATCGAGCACTACGAGGCCAACCCGGACGCGATCCAGCCGCGCAGCGCCTACAACGAGGTCATGTCGTTCATCCGCCAGGGGCTCGTCGACATCTCGATGTCGAGGTCCAGCGTGAGCTGGGGCATCCCGCTGTCCTGGGACCCCAGCCAGGTCACCTATGTCTGGTTCGACGCCCTGCTGAACTACGCCACGGCCGTGGGCTACGGGGCGGAGTCGGACAGTGCCGATGCCGCGCTCTTCGACCGGGTGTGGCCGCCGGACGTCAACCTCGTCGGCAAGGACATCCTGCGGTTCCACGCCGTCTACTGGCCCGCGATGCTGATGGCCGCCGACCTGCAGCCACCGCTCAAGGTCTTCGCCCATGGATGGCTGCTGGTCGGCGGCGAGAAGATGTCGAAGTCCAAGCTCACCGGCATCGCACCGGAGCAGATCATCGACACCTTCGGATCAGATGCCTTCCGCTACTACTTCCTGCGGGCGATCCAGTTCGGTCAGGACGGCTCGTTCTCCTGGGAAGACATGCACGCCCGCTACACCGCCGAACTCGCCAATGGCCTGGGCAACCTCGCGTCGCGCGGGACGGCGATGGTCGCGCGCTATCGCGACGGCGAGCTGCCCGCAGCGCACGACCTCTCGGACGCCGAGCAACAGATCGTCGACGCGCTCGGCCGCACCGTCGAGGTCGCCGACCGTGCCATCGGGGATCTGGACTTCTCCACCGGAATCGTCGCCGTCAAGGAGTTCGTCGACCTGGTCAACCTGTACGTCACTGAGCAGGAGCCGTGGGTCCTGGCGAAGGATGAGGCGAACTCAGCACGCCTGGACGTTGTCCTCACCACCATCATCGAGTCACTGCGCGCCGTCGCTGTCCTCTACAACCCGGTCATGCCCAAGGCGATGTCGGCGCTGTGGGAGCAGATCGGCGGTCAGGCGCAGTTCGGCCCGCTGGCCGTGCAGCGCATCACCGATGTCGCGACATGGGGGCAGCTCTCGCCGGGCACGCGAGTGACCAAGGGCGACGCGCTGTTCCCGCGGATCGAGGTCGACGAGTGACGGTCGAGGGCCTGATCGCGCCGCCGGAGCCGTTGGCGGCGCCCGTCATCGACTCCCACACCCACCTCAACCTGCATGACCGCTACCTGCACGGGGAGTCCGTGCCGGATCCCGACGAGCTCCTCGCGATGGCCGCTGCAGTGGGGGTGCCCAAGGTCGTCCAGATCGGATGCGACGTCGAGTACGCCCGTCACTCCGTCGAGCTCGCCCGGACACGTCCGAACGTCGTCGTCGGTGTGTCCGTCCACCCCAACGATGCCGCCCGCATCCACGAGCGCGACGGAGCCGAGGCACTCGACGCCGCCATCGATGAGATCGCACTGCTGGCACAGGACGACGTTGTCCGCGCTGTGGGCGAGACCGGCCTGGACTACTACCGCACGGGTGAGGACCTCCGCGGCCCGCAGCAGCACTCGTTCCGCCGTCACATCGACATCGCGAAGGACCTCGGCAAGGCGCTCGTCATCCATGACCGCGATTCCCATGACGATGTCATCAGTGTGCTGGAGAGCCAGGGCTCACCCGACGTCGTCGTGTTCCACTGTTTCAGCGGTGACGCCGAGATGGCCCGCTACTGCAGCGACCAGGGCTGGTACCTGTCCTTCGCCGGGCCGGTGACCTTCAAGGCCAATGAGGGCCTGCGCGAGGCACTCGACGTGGTGCCCGACGAACTCCTCCTGGTCGAGACCGATGCCCCGTACCTGACACCGGTGCCGCACCGCGGAAAGCCGAACGCCTCCTATCTCATGCCGCACACGGTGCGCTTCATGGCGGAGCGTCGCGGTATGGACGAGGCGGCGCTGTGCGAGCGGCTCTACGCGAACACGATGGCTGCGTTCGGAGAGTGGTGACTCCGGCCGAGGGGGAGTCCGATGGCCTGCTGGGCGGTCGGGACATCCGTGCCCTCGCGAGCGCGCTGGACCTTCGACCGACGAAGCGGTGGGGTCAGAACTTCGTCACCGATCCCAACACCGTCCGCCGCATCGTCGCCGCCGCGCGGCTGGATGGCGACGACGTCGTCCTCGAGGTCGGCCCCGGGCTGGGCAGCCTGACCCTCGCGCTGCTGCCGCACGCTCGCCGGGTGATCGCCGTCGAGGTGGATCCGGTCCTGGCCGGGCAGCTGCCGGTCACCGTCGCCGAGCGCTCGCCGCGGTTCGCCGAGCGGCTCACGGTGCTGCAGGCCGATGCGATGAGGGTCACGGAACTTCCGGACGCGCCGACGGCCATGGTGGCGAATCTGCCCTACAACGTCGCGGTGCCGGTCGTGCTGCACCTGCTGGAGACGTTCGCGTCGCTGCGCACCGTGCTGGTCATGGTTCAGAAGGAGGTCGCCGATCGTCTCGCCGCCGGCCCGGGCAGTCGCGTGTACGGGGTCCCCAGCGTCAAGGCACGCTGGTTTGCCGATGTCGAGCCAGCGGGCAACATCGGCACGTCCGTCTTCTGGCCCGTCCCTCATGTGGAGTCGGGCCTCGTGCGCATCACGCGCCGTGACCCGCCGGCGAGTGCCGCCGGCCGGGCCGCGACGTTCGCTGTGGTCGATGCTGCCTTCGCCCAGCGACGCAAGACGCTCCGGTCGGCTCTCTCCGGGCTCGCCGGCTCCGCGGCCGTCGCGGAGCAGGCCCTGCGGGCGGCCGGGGTCGACCCGGGTCAGCGAGGAGAGCAGCTGGATATCGCGGACTACGTCCGCATCGCGGATGCGCTCGCCACGCGCTCGGGTGAGGTTTCGGTCTAGCCTTCTGTGGTGCCCTCATCCATCACCGTTCGTGCGCCCGCGAAGGTGAACCTGCAGCTGTCAGTGGGTCCGGCCCGTGCCGACGGCTTCCACGAGTTGGCCACCGTCTTCCAGGCCGTCAACCTGTGCGACGAGATCGTGGCGCGAGAGAACCCCGGTGGCGGCATTCGGCTGACCATGTCGGGCGAGGGCGCCGAGAGCCTGCCGACGGGTGAGGACAATCTCGCCTACCGAGCGGCCCTCCTGCTTGCCGAGTCACTCGAGGTGCCGCCCGATGTGGACCTGCACATCCACAAGGCCATTCCCATCGCCGGTGGCATGGCCGGGGGCAGTGCCGATGCCGCCGGGACGCTGCTGGCCTGCGACGCACTCTGGAGGGGCGGTTCGACCCGAGAGGAGCTCACGGACCTGGCGGCGGCGCTCGGGTCTGATGTGCCCTTCGGATTGCACGGCGGCAATGCCATCGGCACCGGCCGCGGGGAGCGGCTGACGCCGATCCTCTCGAGGGGACATTTCTCGTGGGTCTTCGCGCTCGCGGATGACGGGTTGTCGACCCCGGCCGTGTACTCCGAGTGTGACCGGCTTCGCGAGGGCCGTTCGGTGGCTGACCCCTACGTCTCGGACATGCTCATGCAGGCCCTCGCGGCCGGGGATGCGGAACTCCTCGGTCGGGCCCTGCACAACGACCTGCAGCTGGCCGCCGTCTCCCTTCGCCCGCCGCTGGCTCAACTGCTGGAGGCGGGGGAGGACTACGGGGCCCTCGGCGGGCTGGTCTCCGGCAGCGGTCCGACGTGCGCGTTCCTGGCCCGCGACGAGGACCATGCCCTGGACCTTGCGGTGGCCCTCAGCGGCACCGGCCTGTGCCGATCGGTCCGCCGGGCCCACGGCCCGGTGCCCGGTGCCCGCATCACCGGCTGACACGTCCGATGCCGCCCTTCCCGAGCGGCCCTCAGGCCGTGACGGTGATCTCGTGGATCTGGTCCGCGGGGTGGCCGGCGCGTTCGTGGATCCGCTGCACCGAATCCGCATCCGGGGCCTCGGACAGGCAGAAGACATGACCGCTGACCGGATCGGCCCAGGCCTGGCGGAAATTCACGCCAGCCTCTGACTGAATGGCAAGGTCTGCCTCGTGGGCTTCATGCAGAGCCTCCGGCGTCACGCCGACCATGTTGACGTGGACATCCATGAACGTGGGCATGTGTACTCCTTATGTCTGGCGGAGCGCCCCACTCGCACCGCGGCGATCGTGTGTTCCGACGCTAGAACCGGGTGCGCAAGGGTGGAAGAGGCGTACTCCTGATTGACCGGTGGTAGCCCGGTCACGGACGGATCGGAGCCGGAGTGCCCTGTTCGCGGTGGGCGTAGCGGGCCCGCCGGGGATGGCGGAACAACCGCCGGCGCGAGAGGGTTGAACCCATCAACCCCGGGAGGGGGCGATCTGTCCTCGGTCGCAGGGAGCCGCCGGGGGCTGGCGCGGTTACAGTTGCCTCAGGCGACGGAACGGAGTGCACAGGGATGTTCGAGCGGTTTACGGATCGGGCCCGACGTGTGGTGGTGCTCGCGCAGGAAGAGGCGCGGATGCTCAACCACAACTACATCGGCACCGAGCACATCCTGCTCGGCCTCATCCACGAGGGTGAGGGCGTCGCCGCCAAGGCCCTGGAGAGCCTCGGCATCTCGCTGGAGGCCGTGCGCCAGCAGGTCGAGGAGATCATCGGCCAGGGCCAGCAGGCGCCCAGCGGGCACATCCCCTTCACCCCGCGCGCCAAGAAGGTACTCGAGCTGTCCCTGCGCGAGGCGCTGCAGCTCGGCCACAACTACATCGGCACCGAGCACATCCTGCTGGGCCTCATCCGCGAGGGCGAGGGCGTCGCCGCCCAGGTGCTGGTCAAGCTCGGCGCCGACCTCAACCGCGTCCGCCAGCAGGTCATCCAGCTGCTCTCCGGCTACCAGGGCCCCGGCGCCAAGGGCGAGGGCCAGCAGTCCGGCTCCGGCTCCGCGGCCTCCGGCGGCAAGGACGAGCCCGGCGAGAAGGGCGGCAGCCAGATCCTCGACCAGTTCGGGCGCAACCTCACCCAGCTGGCGCGCGACAAGAAGCTCGACCCCGTCATCGGCCGCCAGCGCGAGCTCGAGCGCGTGATGCAGATCCTGTCGCGCCGCACCAAGAACAACCCCGTGCTCATCGGTGAGCCCGGCGTCGGCAAG
>JAURME010000158.1 GCA_030830865.1 Candidatus Nanopelagicales bacterium
CGCCCGTGGTTCGGGCCCCTTGTCGGCCTGATCACCTTCGTGGTCGTCCTCGTCGGCGCCGGCGTCACGAGCGTGGGTGTCGACTGGGGAGTCCGCACTGCGGAGATGGCCGACCTGCTCACCAGGGTCGAGGCGTCCGAGCAGGCCATGATGATGTCGCAGGAGGAGATCGCGGCCATCGGTGAGGACTTCCAGCAGCTGTCCGCGCCCACGGATGCCGATCGTGAGGCCTACGCCTCGCGCCTGGCGGCGGCAGCCGGCCGGGGGCGTGACGCCATCGCCGAGGCCGGGTCGGGCGTCGAGGCCCTCAGCATCGCCCCGTGGCACGCGTCCATCGTCCGCGCCCAGGAGGACTACCTGGCTCACAACCGCGCGTGGCAGGAGCACCTGGACCGAGCCTCAGAGGACCCGGAGGAGTTCAACCAGCCCCAGGACCTCATCAACTCCACCTTCGAGGAGGCGGAGGTGTCCCTGCGCGCAGCTCTGCCGGTGCCCGCAGTGGACACGCTCCAGGTGCGGGTCGATCTCATCTTCGCTCCGGTTCCCAGCGAGGGCGGACAGGCGGCATGACGTCGATCTACCTCGGTCACGGGGCGCCACCGCTCCTGGACGACCCCCTCTGGATGAGCCAACTCGCTGCCTGGTCGGCAGCCCTCCCACGGCCGAAGGCGATCCTCATCGTCTCGGCGCACTGGGAGGGCGCGCCCGCCATGCTCAGCGCCTCGGGGGCGGCCACGCCGCTCGTCTACGACTTCGGCGGCTTCCACCCGAGGTTCTACGAGATGACGTATGAGACTCCCGACGCCTCGTCCCTGGCCACGCTTGTGGCATCGCTGTTCCCGGACCCGACGCCGGTGCTCGAGCACCCGAGTCGAGGTCTCGATCACGGGGCGTGGGTGCCGCTGAAGGTGATGTACCCGGACGCCGACATCCCGGTGCTGCAGCTGTCCCTGCCCACCTCGGACCCGGAGCAGCTCATCGCACTAGGTCGGCGTCTGCGTCCGCTCCGAGACCATGGCGTGTCCATCATCGGGTCCGGGTTCCTCACGCACGGCCTGCCCTTTCTGAAGGAGTGGACGATCGACGCCACGCCACCGGGTTGGAGCACCGACTTCGACCTCTGGGCGGCCGACGCCATGGCACGTGGCGACGTCGACACCCTGGCCGCCTTCCGGGACAAGGCTCCCGGCATGCCGTACGCACACCCGACCGTCGAGCACCTCATCCCGCTATTCGTCTCGATCGGTGCGGCGGGGGACGAGACCGCGCCCCCGGAGACCGTCATCGACGGCTACTTCATGGGCCTGTCGAAGCGGTCGTTCCAGTTCACCTGACGACGCTGTCGGGTCGACTCCGGCAACTAGGCTCGCGGTCATGAACAACGAGGTCTACGCGACGATGGCCGTCGCGGCCGCCGTCGCGGTCGCCCTCGGCGCGTTCCTCCGCCAGCGGGGCTGGGGGATCGCCATCCCGCTCCTCGTCGCGGGCGCGGTGATCGGCGCTCTGCCCGTCGGTCCAGATGCCCCGCCGGAACCCGAGATCATCCTCGTCGCGGTCCTCGCTCCTCTCGTCTTCGGTGAGGCGCTCGGCGCGTCCTACCTGGACCTTCGTCGGGTGAGCCGGCCAGTGCTGGCCCTGGCGGTGGGCCTCGTCGTCGTCACCACGGTCGTGGTCGCCGCTGTCGGCGTGTGGATCGCGGCCATGCCGTTGGCGATGGCCATGGCCCTGGGTGCGGTGCTCGCACCCACCGATGCCGTCGCCGTGAGCGCTGTCGCGAGGAGGGCGGGCCTGCCCCGCCGCCTCGTCTCGATCCTGGAAGGCGAGAGCCTGGTCAACGACGGCACCGGCCTGACCGCGTTGAAGGTGGCGCTCGTCGCGGCTGCGGCCGGCACCCTCGGGGTCCTCGACGTAGCGCGGGTCTTCACTCTCGCCGTCGTCGTCGGCGTGGGTGTGGGGATCCTAGGTGGCTACCTGCTCTCGTGGGTCCTGCGCTCGTCGACGGATCTGGTCCCGGCCAACGGCCTCGTGCTGGTCGCACCATTCGTCCTCTACCTCGTGTCCGAGACCTTTGAGGGTTCCGGCATCCTCTCGGTCGTCGTCGCGGCCCTGTTCGTCGCGGGGAAGCAGAACGCCGACCCGGGCCACACCGGCCGGGTACAGAGCGTCAATCTGTGGAAGCACATCACCTTCGTCCTGCAATGTATGGCCTTCTTCCTCATCGGTATGGAACTCCCGGAAGTGTTGGCGCGCACGTCGAAGCAGGACCTTGGCACGCTGCTGCTCCTCGTCCCCGCCGTCCTCCTCACCCTCATCGTTCTGCGGACCGCCTTCGTCTTCGGGATGATCGGCGCCTCGCGGGCAGCCCGTGGCGGGGGTGGGGCCAACATCCGACGGGGCGCGATCATCCTCTCGTGGGCCGGGGCCCGGGGCCCGGTCTCCGGTCTCGGTGCCTTCTCCATTCCGGTGATCTTCGCCTCCGGTGAGGTCGTGCCGTTCCGCGACCTGATCCTGTCCACGGTGTTCGTCATCATCGTGCTGACACTGCTGCTCTCGCTGACCCTCGCCCCACTGGCCCGAGCGGTCGGCATCAAGCCTGACGACGACGGCGAGCTTCTACGTCGCGTCGACGCGCGCATGGCCCGCGCCGCTCTGGACCGGCTCACCGACTACGAGGCCCAGGCCCTGGAGTCCGGAGCACCCCTGCCGAATGACGTATCCGTGCAACTGCGGGCCGATGCGGAGCGACGGCTGGAGGCGGCGGCTGAGCCGGAATCGGTGTCGCTGACCAAGGAGCTCCGGGTGAGCCAGATCATCGAGGCAGCCAGAGCGATGGTGCGCGCAGAGCAGGAGGAGCTCATCGCCATGCGCGATGCCGAGGGCCTGCCCGACACTCTCGTGCGGCCGCTGCTGCGCAAGCTCGACACCCGGGACCAGGCCCTTCGCACGCAGTCCGGCTAGCGGCTCTGCCAGTCCCGGAGGGCCACCCCGGTGGCGGCAGTGAGGGAGGCTGCCGCGGACGGTCCAGCATCGTCCGTGGCCCACGCACCGGCGACGTCCAGACCGGACAGCGCCTCGGGGGACAGATCGACGCCGCCGCAGACGGCAAGGACGGGGATGTCGTGTTGCCGCGCCATGCGGATGACCCCGGCGCACCCCTTGCCGGCGAGGGTCGACGCGTCCAGACATCCCTCGCCGGTGATGACGAGGTCGGCGTCGGCGAGACGGTTCTGCACGTCGAGCAGCGTGAGCAACGCAGCTGCCCCATCCACCTTCGCGTCAAAGACCGCAGCAAGGGCGGCGCCTGTCCCGCCGGCTGCTCCAGAACTCGGGAGGTCGGCAACGTCGCGACCGGTAGCTTCCGCCAAGAGACGGCCCCAATGCCGCAGGGCGACGTCAAGGTGCTCCACATCGCCCGGTGACGCCCCCTTCTGAGGCGCGAATACCCGCGCTGCGCCGTGGGGTCCGTGCAGTGGGCTGGTCACGTCGGCAATGACGTCGACGATCACTCCGTTCGATGGGTGGACGAGCCCGCTTAGGTCCACGACCTCGATGCGGCCCAGGCTCTTTCCGCAGGGAGCCACGTCGTGACCGTCATCGTCGATGAGACGTGCGCCGAGAGCGACCAGCATCCCGGCGCCACCATCCGTCGATGCACTTCCGCCGAGACACACCGTGATGCGGTCGACACCGAGTGCCAGAGCTTCACGCATGGCGTCACCCAGTCCCAAGGTGGACGACGTCAGCGGGTGCTGGGCGCCTGCCAGGAGAGCGAGACCGCACGTGTTGGCCACCTCCACGACGGCATGGCCATCACGAACGGCTATGTCCGCGGTATGCGGGGCACCGAGGGCATCGCGCACCACGACCGGCTGACGGGTGTAGCCGGACGTGACGAAGGCATCCACTGAACCGTCGCCGCCATCGGCGATGGGGACGGACATCAGGACCGCCCCGGGCAGGGCGGCCTCGACGCCGCGGCAGATCGCCCCGGCTGCCTGCTGGGCCGTCAGCGTCCCCTTGAAGGCGTTCGGAGCGACGGCAACGTTAAGGGCACACATGATGCGGCCACCGTACTTGCCGGGCAATCGCTCATGCGGGTTCCCGATGGGTGAAGATGGCGTTCTGTCACCCGTCCCGTGGGTGACGAGACCTGTTGGGAGCACGATGGACGACGCCCGTTCGCCCGAGACCCCCTTGCTCGACGCGTGGCGCCATGCGCGTGTCCCGGAGAAGCGGCCGATGCAGATCCCGGGGCACAAGATGCGCTACCTGCATGGAGCGGGGGCGTGGGCCTGGGACCTCGTCGGCGACACCGTCCGGGATGACATCTCTCTGCAGGGCGGTGTGGACGACAACGCCCTGTCCCATGACTATGTCGGGAAGGCCGAACGGCTCTGGGCTGCCGCAGTAGGTGCCGACCACAGCCGATTCCTTGTCGGCGGGTCGAGCCAGGGCAACATCACCGCCGTCGGGACGGTGGCGGATCAGAGCGTGCCGATCGCCATCGACCGGACGTCCCACCGCAGCACTCAGGCCGCGCTGGTCATCAGCGGGGCGATCCCCGTCTGGATCCGGCCGCGCCTGCACCCGGAGTTCCACCTGCCGATCGGCATGGCCGCCTCCTCGATCGCCGAGGTGGGCGAGGAGGTCAACGGGTTCTTCGCCACGTCACCGAGCTACGTCGGCACCCTGTCCGACGTCCGGGCACTGGCCGAGGCAGCCCACGCGCGCGGCCAGGCACTCATCATCGATCAGGCATGGGGAGCGCATCTGGACTTCATGCCGCAGGGAGGTGCTGTCCGCCAGGGCGCTGACGTCAGCGTGACGAGCATCCACAAGGCGCTGACGGGCTACTCGCAGACGGCCGTCGTGTCGATGCGCGAGGGGCGCGGCTTCGTCCGCCCCGAAGTGCTCAACCGATGGGTCGACATGACGAGCACGACGTCGCCCTCCGGGACGCTGCTGGCGACGATCGACGCCGCGCGGGCCGCCATGGAGCGCGACGGGCAGGCCCGGATAGACATGCTCAGTGAGGTTGTGGTGGAGTCGCGGCGCCGACTGGCGCAGGTGCCCGGCCTCATCGTGCTGGACGAGTCCAATGCCGGATGCGCGCTCGACCCTCTCAAGGTGACCATCCTGCTCCCCGGGACCGGGGCGGACGGTGTGCTCATCGGTCAGGATCTCTTCGATCTGGGATGCGGGCCCGAGGTCGCGGACCGCGACACCTTCGTGTTCACCGTGACAGTGTCCGATGAACCCGAGTGGGTCGCCGAGTTCACCGGGATGCTGATCGACCGGATCGAGGCCCGGCGGTCCGAGCCGCGCGCGATGGCGCCGGTGGCCGTGTGGCGGGTGGAGCCGGAGGTCGTCCTTACCCCGCGTGAGGCGTTCTTCTCCGATCGACGTCGAATCCCCCTTGACGACGCGGTCGGTGAGGTCAGTGCCGAGCAGTTCTGCCCGTATCCCCCCGGAGTGCCTCTGATCGCCCCGGGTGAGCGGGTGACCCGAGAGGCGGTCGAGCAGATCCGCGCGGCAGCGAAGGTCGGGCGCGTGGCCTACAACAGTGATCCGTCGTTGGAGACGATCGAGGTCATTGACGCGATCTGAGTCGCTGTCGGGGCAGTATGGCGGCATGCGCGACAGCGAACTGAACTCCGTGGTCGACGCCGCGGCGATGCCACTGTCCATGCAGCCGCTACCGGACGCCCAGTGCCCTCAGGGGTCGGTGTCGACGGGCGTGGCCGTCGTGGCAGTCACCGATGCGTACGAAGTGGGCGTGTGGGAGCACGAGGCCGGGACCTCGACCGACATCGAGACGGATGAGGTCTTCGTCGTCCTCGCCGGCACCGGACGAATCCTGTTGGAGGATGGTGGCGTACTCGACCTGCGGCCTGGGGTCGTGGGAGTGCTTGCCGCCGGAACCCGCACGGTCTGGGAGGTCGACGAGCCCCTGCGCAAGGTGTGGATCACCGAACGCTGACGCGCTCGGGCATCAGCCCGTCGCGAGTCGGTCCAGTTCGGCCACGGTCTCATCGTCGAGCGTGATGAGGGCACTCGCGCAGTTCTCCGCGAGGTGCCCCAGTGACCCGGTGCCGGGAATCGGGAGCATGACGGGCGAGCGCTGGAGCAGCCACGCGAGCGCCACCTGTCCGGGAGTGGCGCCGACGCGCTCGGCGATCCGGGCCAGTGCGCTGTCCGGTGCTGCCAGATCACGGCCCCCCAGCGGGAACCAGGGGATGAAGCCGATCCCCTCGCGCTCGCAGTAGTCGAGCAGCTCCTCGGCGCTCCGGTTCGCCACGTTGTAGAGGTTCTGGACCGTGACGACCTCGAAGTGCTCGCGGGCGGCCTCGACGTCTGCCACCGTCACCTCGGACAGGCCGACGTGCCGGATCAGCCCCTCGCGCTGGAACTCGGCGATCGCGGCGAACTGCTCCTCGGCCGGCACGTGCGGATCGATGCGATGCAACTGCCACAGGTCGATGCGCTCGACCCCGAGGCGACGAAGGGACATCTGGACGCACTGACGCAGATAGGCCGGACGACCCACCGGCTCCCACTGGTCCGGGCCCTGCCGGGTGAGCGCTCCCTTGGTGGCGATGATGGTTCCGTCGTAGGGGTGCAGCGCCTCGCGGATGAGGTCTTCGCTGACATCGGGCCCGTACGCATCGGCCGTGTCGATGAAGTCGACGCCGAGGTCGACGGCCCGACGCAGCACGGCACGAGCGAGGTCGAGGTCGTCGGGCTCACCCCAGATGCCCGGTCCGGTGATGCGCATGGCCCCGAATCCCAGTCGCGTCACGGTGAGCGGGTCGTCCCCGCCAGCGGCAAGGGTGAAGGTGCCGGAGGCAGCAGCCGGGCGCTCGGTGGAGTCGTCGCGGGCGGCGTCTTGTGTCATGGAGTCATTCAATCGCGCTGTTCGGTGCCAAGATCATGGGGTGCCCACTTCGTCGCCGACGCTCCGCGATCGACTCGGCGGCCGCTGGGCGCTGTCCTGGCAGGCCTCCGTCCTTGGCTCGGTCCTCATCTCCGTCCTCTTCGTGGTTCGGGGCAGCGCCCTCGCCGCCCCCGGAAACGAGATCGCGGCCGCCTCGCAGTGGCTCCTCGTTGCCCTCGTTGCCGTGGCGATCAAGTCGACCTGGCAGGTGCTCGCCGACCGGACGTTCCTGCGATCCCGCCGCGTCTCGCCCCTGCCCGTGGGCGGCGTGCTGCTGTTCGACATGTCCGTCGGTGTGGTGTTCGGCGCGGCGTCGATCGGGGCAGAGGTCCTGATCAATCCCCTCGGGGATGAGATCTCAGCTGCCGAGGCCGCCCTGCGGATCTGGGCCTTCGCTCTCACGACCGTCTGCTGGTACGTCATCACCACGATCCTGTTCGACGCCCGCCAGCGGTTCTGGGACGAGCGGGAACGGCTCCTCGGGGAGCTCGTCCAGATCCAGTTGGCACAGGTGCGGGAGCAGGAGGTCATCGAGTCCCTCCGCGAGGAGGTGCAGGCGGAGCTCAAGGAACCCCTGGCCCAGGCACAGCTCGCCACGGCGACGGCTCTGCTGGAGGAGGGAGCCGAGCCGAGTGGGATCGCCGACCAGTTGAGGGAGCTCGCATCCGGGTCGGTGCGCTCGCTGAGCCACGAGCTGCACGAGGACGAGGAGCACGCATACCCGCGCAGCAGCTTCCTGACGGTGATGCGCAGCTTCTCCCGGGAGGCCAGGTTCGCGGTGATCCCGGTCCTGCTGATGATCGCTGTCGCCTACCTGATCGACGCGACGATCCGCAATGCGGCGCAGGTGGGTGTGCTGTCGACGCTCGGATTCGCGGCGGTGTGCGCGGCCGTCATGCTGGTCGCGAACCTGGTCATGGACCGCATTCCCTCTGCACGCCTGGTGGTCTACGCGATCACCTTCGTCCTGCTCGAGGTCATCGCCTTCCTCTATGTCTCGGGAGTCACCCCATGGGCGTGGTGGAGCGGCACGCTTGACGTGATCCCCCTGACGGCCGGGGAGGTCGCCGCGCTGATCCTCATCGTGACCGTCGGGCTGCTGGGCACGACCTACGCGGCGGCCGTGATGACGCACAGGGCCCAGGTGCTCGCGCGCTTGCGCGCGGATGCCGACGATGCCGTTGCGGAGCAGATGGCCATGGCCCAGCGCCTGTCCGATGCGTCGCGGATCATCGCGTCCGACCTGCACGGGACGCTGCAGACCCGAC
>JAURME010000159.1 GCA_030830865.1 Candidatus Nanopelagicales bacterium
GTGACCAGAGACGCAGCGATCTGTGGAAAGTCAGAAAAGGGAACTCGGCCGTCGAGGGCTTCCCCTCCCGCGACGGCCGAGCGACACTCACCCTAGGGGACCGCCCTCCGGGGCATGTCAGCGACACGCCGCGACGGGAATCCGGGGTTGGTCAGGCGGTCTTCTCCGCGCCCGCGAAGGCCCGGTTGGCCTTCCGGAACCACAGCACCAGCGCCAGAATGCCGATGACGATCTGCGGCAAGTAGGACGCCATCCGCCAGACGACGTCGGCCGCCTGCGCCACCGATCCGGACACGCCCATGCTCTGCAGCAGGGCGATCATCAGGGCGTCCGTCGTGCCGAGACCGCCGGGGGTGATGGGCACCATCAGCATGATCTGGCTGGTCGCGAAGGCTCCGAAGGCTGCGAGCGGTGACGTGCCGTCGGTGTCCCAGCCCTCGACGCCGCGCAAGGAGGCGTACATGATCGCGAACTGCGTCATGATCACGGAGACCTGCGCGATCGTGAGGAACAGCCAGCGACGCCGCAGGACGTCGTACATGTCGGACCGGAACTTGGTGATGGGGGCGACAAGGTCCAGGTCCTTGAGTTTCGCGATCCGCGGCCGCAAGGGCTTGACCAGTCGGTTAGCGAGCCGCCCGACGGAGACCGCGAGGCTCTCGGACCGCATGATCAGGACGAATCCGACGATGACCACGACGAGGATCCCCAGGCCCAGGGGCGCCACCCAGTTGTACTCACTGTTGCCCCCCTCGACGCTGAGCGCGGCCACACCGAGAATCGGCAGCCCGAGGCTGACGAAGATGCTCCACAGCCCCACGGCCGTGATCGCGGCCGTCGCCGACGAGCCGGAGATGCGATACGTCGCGAGCATCGCGTACTGCACCGCCAGACCGAAGGCCCCGCCGGCGGGCACCCCGTTGGAGATCGCGAAAGCCGCCTGGTTGACCTGCTGCGAGGGCCAGTACTTCAGCCCCGGAGTGGCCGCCATGAACGGGAAGCCGTAGACCACGAGGTAGGCGATCACCGTCACCGCGATGATCACGAGCGCCAGAGGCGTCATGTCCTCCAGGTGCGCGAACGCCTGCTGGTAGTTGGATCCGGTCACCTGAGGGATGACCTTCCAGAAGATGAGGACGATCACCACCAGACCGAGGACTCCGAGGATGATCGACTTGCGCTTGTCGAGCTGTGCGCCGGGAGCCGCATTCGGTGAGTCTTCGTTCGCTGGTTCTGTGGGCGTGGTCATGGCGTGGAGCCTGCCACACCGAGCGGCATTTCGGGGGGTCCCTGCGGGCGCCGATTCGCCATTGGGCAGGATGCCGCTATGCGGCTTGATCATCTCTCGTACGCCTGTACCACCTCGGAGATCGCGGACGTCATCCAGCGGATCGGCGGGGACCTCGGAGCCACCTTCGTCGACGGAGGCCGGCATCCCCAGTTCGGGACCCGGAACTTCATCCTCCCCCTCGCGCGCGGCTGCTACATCGAAGTCGTGTCGGCGCTCGACCATCCAGCGGCCGAGAAGGCTCCCTTCGGTCGCGCGGTGGCGCAGGTTGCCGCCGACGGTGGCGGCTGGTTCAGCTGGGTCGTGGCCGTCGACGACATCTCCCCCGTGGAGAAGCGCCTCGGGCGCGAGGCCCGGCAGGGTCATCGCATCCGGCCCGACGGCGTGGACCTGTGCTGGAAGCAGTTGGGTGTACTGAACGTGATGGAGGATCCTGAACTCCCCTTCTTCGTCGAGTGGTCGAGCTCGGGCGCCGAGCACCCGTCCTCCGGTGGCTCGGCCGTCGCCATCGAGCGGATCGAGATCGCCGGTGAGCCGGCCGCCGTCACCACCTGGCTCGGCACAGGGGGCGCCGACCCACTTGCAGGAATCGACGTCGACTGGGTGGAGGCCGAGGACGATGGCCTGGTGGCCGTCTGGTTCACCACCCCGCACGGATCCGTGCGCATCGACTAGCGTTCGACTCCGACGGCACCTTCAGGGGAGACACCATGTCCGGATTCGCACCGATCCCCCAGTCCGCCATGGAGTGGGAGCGCAATGTCCTCGGCTCTGAGGTGACGCGTCTGCGTACCGACGGCGCCATGCTGACCGTCGTCCACGGCCGCGCCGGCGACATCGTCCCCGAGCACGGCTACACCCGTGGGTGTGTCACGTACGTCGTGTCGGGTCGGATCCAGGTCGGGGGCGCAGTCCTCGGCCCCGGCGAGGCTGGCACCTACACCGCCCCCGGTGGCTACTTCTCCGTGAAGTTCCTCGAGGACTCCACCTACGTCGTGGCCCGCGCCCATGACGACCACATCACGGTGCCCGACATCGGCGAGCGCGCCGCGCACAATCTCGACGCCTGAGTTCTCTGCCGCTCGAGGCCACGCCCGGGCGCGAAACACACCACACTTCCCCGCTGCGCCGGTAGCCTCGCGGGCATGACGGATCCCACGCCACCGCCCCCCCAGGTCCCCGGGACCCTGACCCTCACCGCCGGCATCGTCTGGCGACTACTGGTCGTGATCGCCGGGCTCCTCGTGGCTGGCTACGTCCTGGACCTCATCTTCCCGGTCGCCTTCGCGCTGTTCTTCGCCCTTCTGGTAACCGCCTGGACGCAGCCGATCATGAACCTGCTCAACAAGGTGCTGCCCAAGGTGCTGTCGATGGTGCTCGCCCTGCTGATCATCCTGGGCCTGGTCGTCGTCATCATCGGGAGCGTCGTCAAGTCGACGATCGACGAAGGGCCCAAGCTCGTGGCATCGATCCAGTCGGGCATCACACAGATCGAGGACTGGCTGAAGAACGGCCCACTGGGCATGACCGACGACGGCATCAACAACATGCTGGCCCAGGTCGAGGATTGGGCGAAGAGCCTGGCCACCGGCCTGCTGGGTGACGCGGTCGGCGCCCTCGGTTCCATCGGAACCCTCGTGATTGCTGCGTCGGTCTTCTTCTACGGGGTGGTCTTCTTCCTGATGTCACCAACCACGATCTGGAACTGGATCGTGAGCTGGATGCCCCAGCGCATGCAGACACCTGTCAATGTCTCCGGCAACCTGGCCTGGGACTCGATCGCCGGGTATACGCGCGGCATCGTCGTCGTCGCGTTCGCAGACGCCGTCCTGGTGCTCGTCGGCCTGCTCATCCTCCAGGTCCCGCTCGCCCCGGCGCTGGCGGCCCTGGTGTTCCTGGGCGCCTTCATCCCGGTGATCGGCGCCCCGATTGCGACCTTCTTCGCGGCGATCGTCGCCCTCGCCGAGCGCGGGCCCGTCGTCGCTCTGCTCGTGATCGCGCTCACGGTCGTCGTGGGCTCCTTCGACGGCGACGTGCTGCAACCGCTCGTGATGGGCAAAGCCGTGAGCCTGCATCCACTCGCGATCGTCTTCGCCATCGCCGCCGGCGGCATCACGCTCGGTATCGTCGGCGCACTGATCGCCGTGCCCATCGCGGGGGCGATCTACAAGGTGGCGAAGTACCTCACGGGGCGGGATCCGGACAACCCCTATCCGACTCCACCGCCGGGCACCTCTCCCAGCCCTCCGGCAGCAGCTGCAGCCTGACCGCAGTTGACACACTGTTAGGTGGCGATCTCGGAAACGTGGCAGCCCTCGAGATGGTCATCGACAAGGCCGCACGCCTGCATGGCCGCGTACATCGTCGTCGGGCCGACGAAGACGAAACCACGCCGTTTGAGGTCCTTGCTCAAGGCCGCCGACTCCGCTACGACCGCCGGGACGTCAGCCAGGCAGCGCGGACGTGGCCGTATCGACGGGCGGTGACTCCAGACAAGGCGCTCCAGGGTCTCCCCGGACCGTTGCAGGTCCAGCAGCGCCCGGGCGTTCGTGATGGTCGCGTCGATCTTGCGCCGGTTCCGCACGATGCCGGCATCGGACATGAGCCGCTCGACGTCGGCATCGCCGAAGGCCGCCACGGCGACGGGCTCAAAGTCGGCGAAGGCCGACCGAAAGTTCTCCCTCTTCCTCAGGATGGTCAGCCACGACAGGCCCGACTGGAACGCCTCGAGGCTGATGCGCTCGAACAGCGCCGTGTCCCCACGGACGGGGCGACCCCACTCACCGTCGTGGTACGCCCGGTAGTCCTCAGTCGAGGTGCTCCACGCACATCGTGCGAGACCGTCCTCCCCTCTGACCAGATCCGGAGATGTCACTTCACTGGTTCTGGCACGACGGAGCGGCCGCGAAGGCCGGAGCGAACTCCGCCTGAGCGGCATCTGAGGTCTCCTGCACCGCCGTGAGGAGCTCCTGCCCTGCGGCCACCGCCTGTGCGCCCGAGGTGATCACCTCACCGGCCTTGCCGATGCCGTCCAGCAACCCATCCGCTGACAGCATGGCGTCCAGATTCGTGGTCACCTCGTCGACCGACGCCTGCGCCTGCTGGGCAGGCTCGGCGATCCCCACGAGCCAGTCGTTGGCCGTGGTCGGATCGACCGGCGCCTTCGTCAGCAGCATGCCGAGGTCGTTGGCCGCCGAACCGATGGCCAGGACCTGCCAACGGATCTGCTGGTCGAGCTGGTCGAGGACCGAGGTGTCGGTCCCGAACTCCCAGTCCAGATTGCCGCCCAGCCCGCTGACCGCTTCGCCGAGGGCCTGCCGAGAGCGGCAGAACTCATCCGCCCACTCCGTCTGGAGTTCCTCCATGGTCGGACCCGTCGGCGTCGGCTCCTCGACCGGAGTCGAAGAGCCCGGTGATCCGTCGTCGACTCCCGCGTCCGTACTCGTGGCAACCGCTGAAAGGTCGGCGCCGGGATCCTCACCCGTGGTCGACCTGATCCACAGGACGACACCGCCGATGATCAGCAGCACCCCGACGGCGATACCCAGAGCAGTCCAGCTGCGGCGATCCACTACGGAATCTCCGACTGGGCACCCCAGAGGTTGACGTCACCCTCGACCGCATACTCGTCGATCCGGGCGAGCTCGTCGTCGGTGAAGTCGAGGTTCTGGACGGCCGCCGCAGTCTCACGCAGCTGCGCGGCACTGCTGGCCCCCAGGAGCGTCGAGGTGACACGACGGTCGCGAAGGGTCCAGGCGACAGCCATCTGGGCGAGGGACTGGCCGCGGTCTGCAGCGATACCCGCCAGGCCCCGGATCCGGTCGATGTTCTCGTCGGACAGATGACTCTCGAACAGGGTCTTGCCCTCGGTGGCCCGGGACCCGGCTGGCACACCTTTCAGGTACCGATCGGTGAGGAGTCCCTGTGCCAGTGGACTGAACGTGATGGCACCGGCTCCGATCTCCTCCAGCGCGTCGAGGAGGCCGGATTCGATCCACCGGTTGAGCATCGAGTAGGAGGGCTGGTGGATGAGCAGCGGCGTGCCCATCTCGGAGAGGATGCGCGCCGCCTCCAGCGTGCGGCTCGGCGAGTACGACGAGATGCCGACATACAGCGCCTTGCCCTGCTGCACGGCCGAGTGCAGGGCACCCATCGACTCCTCGACGGGGGTGTCCGGATCGGGCCGGTGGTGGTAGAAGATGTCGAGGTAGTCCAGGCCGAGACGGTCCAGGCTCTGGTCCAGGCTCGCGAGGAGGGACTTGCGGGACCCGAGGTCGCCGTACGGCCCGGGCCACATGGCCCAGCCCGCCTTGCTCGAGATCACGAGCTCATCCCGAAGCCCCGAGAAGTCCTCCTTGAGGATCCGGCCGGCATTGACCTCCGCAGAGCCAAAGGGCGGGCCGTAGTTGTTGGCCAGGTCGAAGTGAGTGATGCCCAGGTCGAAGGCGGTGCGCATGATGTCGCGCTGGTTCTCAATGGGCTTGTCGTCGCCGAAGTTGTGCCAGAAGCCCAGAGAGACCGCCGGCAGTTGCAGGCCCCGGCGTCCGCAGCCCCGATAGGGCATCCGGCCGTCGTATCGGTCTGGGTCGGGCACGTACTGGTCGAGGATTCCCATGCCGCGATTGTGTCACCCGCGACGTGCGGAGGACGACCGTCCTGAGTTTCGTCGCCTCTCGGGCCGGTTTGGCTTACCTGAGAGTGCGTCCGCCCCCATACTCACCATGCGAGGGACGTGACCGACGACTGGAGGAGGCGTTCGACATGACCGTCCGAGCCGCCGTACTGACCGCCCCCGGGCGCTACGAGATCCAATCGTTCCAACGTCCGGACCTGCCCGACGGCAGCCTCCTCATGGAGATCGAGATGTCGGGCATCTGCGGCACCGACAAGCACACCTTCCTCGGTGAGACCAAGCAGTACGCCGGAACCCCAGCCGAGACGGACACACCCTTCCCGATCATCCAGGGGCACGAGAACGTCGGCATCGTCTCGGAGATCACTCCTGCGGCCGCCGCGGGCCTGGAGTTCTACGGCAGGCCGCTCAAGGTCGGCGACCGGATCACGATGTGCCCTGACATCGTCTGCGGCTACTGCTACGAGTGCCGGCACGTCATGGGATACGTCTGGTGCGAGAACAGCGACTGCTACGGGAACTCCTACACCTCCGCCGACTGGCCGCACCTCATGGGCGGCTGGGCCGAGCAGATGTACATCCGGCCCGACACCAGCATCTACAAAGTGCCATCCGGCATGAGCCCTCGCGTGGCCGTGCTCGCCGAACTCATGGCCTGTGCTGCTTCATTGGACAAGCTCAAGGAGTTCTCCTCCATGTCCTACGAGGGGTTCAACTCCGGCGACACCGTCGTCGTCATCGGCTCGGGCCCACTCGGCCTGCTCCACATCGCCAAAGCCGACATGATGGGAGCCGGCCAGATCATCGCCACCGACCTCAGCGAGTCCCGCCTCGCCTTCGCCAAGCTCATGGGGGCGGACGTCACGATCAACGTCACCACCAGCTCCCCCGAGGAGCGGATCGAGACCGTGCGCCAACTGACGAACGGCCGCGGCGCCGACGTCGTCCTGCACATGGCCAACCGGCAGTCATCGTTCGTCGAAGGGATCGAGATGCTCAAGCGCGGCGGCATGATGCTGGAGATGGGCGTCTTCGCCGATACGGGCGAGGCCACGATCAACGTCCACCGTCACATCACCAGCAAGAACATCCGGCTGATCGGACTGACCAACCACCCCAGCACCGGCTACGGCCCGGCCCTCACCCTCATGGAGCGCTACGCTGACCGCTACCCGCTCGACGAGATGGTCAGCCACGAGTACGGCCTGACCGATGTCGACGCGGCCATGCAGATGAGCATGAGCCCGGAAAGCCTCAAGGTCGTCATGACGCCGAACGGACCCGTCAGATGACGCGCCCTCGGCTCCTCTGACGGACGTCAGATGACGAAATCCCCCGCGTCCATCTCCAACTCCCACTCCCCGCTCGGCGTCCTGACGGGACTGTGCGTGTGGTGACCGGAACCCATGACGTGCCCCTCGAGCTCCTGAACCCTCACCAGCAGCGCGGCCACTGCCAGGCCCATCGGGTCCGGTCCGGTGGGGGTGTCGGTCTTGGGTCGCGTGTCCGGGGTGGGCGACACACCATGGGCGATGACCTGCCCCGGAACTCCGACGACGACAGAGTGATCCTCGACTGACCGCACCAGGACCGCATTGGCGCCGATGCGCGAGTCCTCACCCACGGTGAGATCACCCAGTATCTTCGCCCCGGCGCCGACCGTGACGCGGTCCCCGATGGTGGGATGGCGCTTGCCGTGGCCCAGGCTCGTTCCACCCAGGGTGACCCCGTGATAGAGCGTCACATCGGCGCCGACGACAGCCGTCTCACCGATGACGACTCCCGCACCATGGTCGATGAACAGCCGTGGACCCAGCTGCGCCGCCGGGTGGATCTCGATGTTCGTCCAGAATCGAGTGAACTGCGACAGCGCTCTCGCCGGGAAGTACGCCCCCTGCTGCCACATCGCGTGGCTGAGCCGATGGGCCCAGACGGCATGGACACCGGGATACAGCAGCGCCACCTCGATCGGCCGACGAGCTGCTGGATCCCGCTCAGTGACCGACCGGATATCCGAGCGCGCCTCTTCGACGAACTCGCGGGCCCGCTCCCGGACTGCGGCGAGCAAGCCCCGCCGGGAGGTCACTCCGCCAGCCCCGCGAAGAGGGCCGTGGAGAGATAGCGCTCACCGAAGGACGGGACGATGACGACGATCCGCTTACCGGCGTTCTCCGGCCGCTGGGCAACCTGAGCTGCCGCCCACAGGGCGGCGCCGGACGAGATGCCCACGAGCAGACCCTCCTCGTGAGCCGCCCGTCGCGCGGTGGCGAGGGCGTCCTCGGCCTCCACGCCGATGACCTCGTCGTAGACGTCGGTGTCCAGCACCTGCGGCACGAACCCGGCACCGATGCCCTGAATGGGGTGCGGGCCCTTCTGACCGCCCTGGAGGACCGGTGACGCCGCCGGCTCGACGGCGATCACCTGAACGTCCGGGTTGCGCTCCTTGAGAACCTGTCCCACCCCGGTGATCGTGCCGCCCGTGCCGACGCCGGAGATGAAGATGTCGACCTGGCCATCGGTGTCGTTCCAGATCTCCTCGGCCGTGGTGCGACGATGGATCTCGGGGTTGGCCGGGTTCATGAACTGCTGGGGCAGGAAGTAGCGGGAGTCGCTCTCGACGAGTTCATTGGCCTTGGCGATCGCCCCACCCATGCCCTCCGGCCCGGGCGTGAGGATGAGATCGGCTCCATAGCCGCGCAGCAGCGCACGGCGCTCGAGGGACATCGTCTCAGGCATGACCAGCACGAGCTTGATGCCGCGCGCCGCGCAGACCATGGCCAGTCCGATCCCGGTGTTGCCGCTCGTGGGCTCCACGACGATGGTGTCGGGCCCGATCAGACCGGCCTCCTGGGCCGCGTCGATCATGGCCACGCCGAGGCGGTCCTTGACCGAGTGTGAGGGATTGAAGTACTCCAGTTTGGCCAGCACCTCAGCGTCCGCGCCGTCCGTGATGGCGTTCAGGCGCACGAGCGGGGTGTTGCCGATGAGTTCGGTGACGTCGTTGGCGATTCGCATGCCCGGGATCATGCCAGTCCTCGGCATTCACGTCCTGTGAGGGTCATGCCGTTGCGAAGGGTGTGCAACAAGCCCCTTGATCCACGGTCAAGGGCACCGTCCACCACTGCGTGGCGAACGGGGCCCTTCGACCGGCCTGTCGGCCTGTCACTGACTAGGCCGGCATCGCCTCCCAGGCGGCGTAGCCGCCGAGGAGGTCGGACACATCGTTGAACCCGTGCGTGCGCAGGAGTGAGGCGCCCGCACTGGACCGGTAGCCGCCCGCGCAGTACACGACAGTCGGCCGCGA
>JAURME010000160.1 GCA_030830865.1 Candidatus Nanopelagicales bacterium
CCCCCACCGTCATGTAGGAGGCACCGCAGGAGTCGGGGTCGTCCGCATACGGAGCATGGAGGCAGGCCGTCCGCGAGCCGATGGCCCCGTCGATGAACAGGTCACCCGCTGCACCCCGTGCTCCGAGCCGCCGGGCCACGTCGATCCCACCCGAGCTGGCGAGCTCGCCCCAGTAACCGATGACCAGCGGCCCGGGTTCGATGTCGGCCAGGGCGAGCAGGCCGGCGAGATCTGCTTCGCTGGAGATGGATGGGCCCGCCATCTCATGGACGGAGACGATGCCCAGGGCTGCGGCAGCCCGACGGGCGGATCGTTGGGCCATGTCCCGCTGCCCTGGGGTGACGAGGGAGAGGGCCACCTCACGCACGCGACCATGAGCCCTCCGTGTGAGGGGACCGCTCGGACTCCAACCCTCGAGATCCTGGACGTCGGGAGCACGGTTCACGAGGGCGCTGCTGACCACGGCCGAATGCACGTCGATGCGCGAGATGTAGGCCGGCGTCTCACCGACAACTGCGTCGATCTCCTCGCGTGTGAGTGGCCCACCGTCGGGCCACCGGGTCTCGTCCCAGCCGTGTCCGAGTAGGGGCTCCCCGGGCGCGACTGATGCCCTCTCAGCCAGCCCGGCCAACGCCTCGGCGCGGCTCCCAGCTCGGGTCAGGTTCACACCCGTGAGCAGCAGCCCTGTGCTGGTGGCGTGGATGTGGGCATCCACGAAACCCGGTGTGACGTAGGCGCCCCCCAGATCGACGACGACGTCAGCCGTCTGCCGATGCACATCGGCTGCCGTGTCCTCTCCGACCCAGGCGATCGAGTCGCCATCGATCAACAGTGCACTGGCGAAGGGGGTCGTAGGTGAGTAGACGACGCCGCCGAGAAGCAGCACCCGGCGCGTGCCACGCCACGGCACAGACCCTTGGGTCACGAGACGACCACCAGGTCCCTGGGCTGATGGTTGAGCACGATTGGACCGGCCTCGCCGACGATGACGATGTCCTCGATGCGCGCTCCATACTGGCCGGCCCGGTAGAAACCTGGTTCCACACTGAAGGCCATCCCGACCTGGAGCGGCAGGTCGTTGCCTTCGACGATGTATGGCGCCTCGTGGGTCTCCAGGCCGATCCCGTGACCAGTGCGGTGGATGAACAGGTCTGCCAGACCCGCCTGTGCCAGATGGTCGCGGCCCGCGGAGTCGACCGATGCACACGAGACACCGGGCCGGACCTGCTCGACGGACTTCTCCTGAGCCTGCTTCAGGACCGCGAAGGCGGCGAGGAACTCCTCCCCCGGGTCTCCGATCGCGTAGGTGCGCGTGCAGTCACTGCGGTAGCCGTCCGGCATCATTCCGCCGATGTCGACGACCACCGCATCCCCTGACTGCAGGACTCGATCGGACACCTCATGGTGCGGGCTGGCGCCGTTGGGTCCACTGGCGACGATGACGAAATCGACAGTGACATGACCCTCGGCGAGGATGCGCTCGGCGATGTCGGCGCCTACCTCGCGCTCGGTGCGGCCCGCGCGCAACAAGTGCGGAACCTGCGCATGCACCCGATCGATCGCCGCGGCAGCCCGGGTGAGTGCGGCGATCTCCGCGTCATCCTTGACCATCCGCATCCTGTCGATCAACGCTCCCGCCAGAAGCTGCTCCACGGTCGGCATGGCCTCACCCAGGCGAAGCACCTTCTCGGCCCACATGTGGTTGTCCAGGGCCACGGACGAGACCGACCCCAGCTGTCCAGCGACGAGCGCGTAGGGATCCTCCGTCTCACGCCACGTGACGACCGGGATGCCGGCACCACCGACCGGGCTCGCGACCGCAGCAAGCTCCTCAAGATGGGGGGCGAACAGGACGGGATCGCCAGACGCGGGCACCACCAGCAGTGTCAGCCGTTCAAGCGGGACGGCGTCATATCCCGTCAGATACCGCAGGTCCGGACCCGGTGAGACGAGCACGGCCGAGACACCGGACTCTGCCGCCAGGCCGCGCAGGCGCTCCAGACGCGACCGGACGATGTCGGGACTCATCTGCAGGCCACTCATGCTCGCGAGTCTATGTGGCGCCCGGACTCTGCGAGACTGGGCGCGTGCCACAGTCCCGCGCTCCCGTCCTCGCACTCGACACCGCGTCGCTCTATTTCCGGAGCTACTACGCCCTGCCCTCCTCGATGACGGCTCCCGATGGGCGCCCGCACAATGCCGTGCGGGGCCTGCTCACCACCATGACGAGGCTGGTCGAGGCCTACCGACCTCGTGGTCTCGTAGCCGCCTGGGACGACGACTGGCGGCCGCAGTGGCGCGTCGACCTCGTGCCGACCTACAAGGCGCACCGGGCCGTGGAGCCCGCGACGGAAGCATCGCCCTCCTCTTCGGATGACGCGGCCGAGGAGGTCCCGGAGGAACTCGGTCCACAGGTGGACGCGATCGCTGAGCTGATCAACCTCATGGGAATCCCCCGCTGGGGTGTGGAGCATCACGAAGCCGACGATGTCCTCGGCAGCATCGCAGCCCGTGAGCAGCACACCATCGTCGTCACCGGGGACCGCGATCTCGTCCAGTTGATCGATGACTCCACACGCGTGCTGCTCACGGTCAACGGAGGGATGGAGAAGTGGCCGCTCCTCGACCCCAGCGCTGCCGTCGACCGGTTCGGGGTGGCGCCGGGCGTCTACGCCGACATGGCCGTCCTCCGGGGTGACCCGTCCGACGGCCTGCCCGGAGTGCCGGGAATCGGGCCGAAGACCGCCGTGGCCCTCGTGAACGCTTTCGGAGACCTCTCCGGAGTGATCTCAGCGGCGCGACGGGAGCCGGTGGAGCGACCCCTGACCGCACGCACGGCGGCTCGCATCGACGAGTTCGCCGAGGCTCTTCATCGAGCGCTCACGGTCACGCGGGTGGTGCGAGATCTGCCCCTGCCGTCGTCGGTGCCACCGCTCCCCCTCGGTCCTGCGGACCCGGGGCGTCTGGCCGACCTGGCGCAGGCGTGGGGGGTCCAACGCCAGGTCGACGAGCTGGCCCGCGCCTTCGCAGACTCGGCTCAGACGCTTGCGGAGTAGGCCACGACTCCACGATTGACGAGGTCTGCGGCCATCCGGGCGGAGTCGCCGAGGGGATCTGCTGCGTCGACGGCGGTGGTGATCTGTCCCAGAACGTCGATCACCTGACGACTCCACCGAACGAAGTCACCCGCGGTGATGTCCGCGTGCGTGAGCACCTGCAGCAACGTGGCACCGTTGGCCCAGCGGTGGACGGCATCGACGAGTCCGGCGTCGGGTGGTCGGGTGACGTCGAGCCCATGCTGCGCTTCGAGTGCATGGAGGTCCGACCAGGTCGTCATGAGTTCCCCGAGCGCATCGCGAACAGCGCGCGTGGGAAGCGCTGGCGATGACTCCTCTTCCACGCCGCGCGACTCGTAGACGACAGCCGAGCAGACGGCGGCGAGCTCCGCAGGCGTGAGTCCGCGCCAGGCACCATCCTGGAGGGACTGCGCCGTCAGGAGGTCCGATTCGGTGTACAGCCTCATCAGCAGGCGCCCGGAGTCGGTGACCGTCGCCGAGTCATTCGCGGAGGACAGGTACCCCAGGGAGCTCAGCACTTCGCACACACGATCGAACCTCTTGGCAATGGAACTGGTGCGTCCCTCGACTCGTCGGCTGAGCTCGTGCGCCTGCCGCTCGGTGCGGTGATAGCGCTCGGCCCACCGGGCATGCACCTCCCGGTCCGAGCAGCCATGGCAGGGATGGGCGCGCAGCTCCTTGCGCAGCCGCGCGATCTGCTCGTCCTCACCGGAGCCTGAGGACCGACGACGTCGGTCGTGCGGGACGTCGGCCACGAGTTCGCGGAGCTGGGCCGCGAGGTCCTTGCGTGCCCGGGTGTCCTTGGCCGAGAACCCCCGCGGGATCCTCATGCGCCCGAACGAGTCCACCGGCTGAGTCGTGTCGGCAGCGCTCACCCGCCGCACCTGACCGTCGCCGGTCAGGACGAGCGGTCGCCCCTCCTCGCGCGGGGTCCGACCCCGGCGGCCGTCGAGGACGACGGCCGGGCCGCTTCGACGACCTGAGGGGATCCAGAACACATCCCCCTGCTGGAGGGCCTGCCAGGACTGCTCGGCCGCCTCCCGGCGGGCGGCCACCGCAGCACGGTTGGCATCCTTCTCGAGGCGGCCGATGGTGTCGCGGATGCGTGCGTACTCGACGAAGTCCCCCAGATGGCACTGCATCGCCTCCCGATAGCCGTCGAGGGCCTCCTCGACCCGGTGCAGTTCCGTGGCCAGACCGACGACGGCACGATCGGCCTGGAACTGGGCGAACGATGTCTCCAGCACCTCTCGTGCGGCATGGCGACCCATGCGCGAGACCAGGTTCACGGCCATGTTGTAGCTGGGCTGGAAGGAGGACCTGAGCGGATAGGTACGGGTGGAGGCGAGGCCGGCCAGGCTCTGCGGATCCAGACCGGGCTGCCACAGCACGACGGCGTGGCCCTCCACGTCGATGCCGCGCCTGCCTGCGCGGCCGGTGAGCTGCGTGTATTCCCCTGGCGTCAGGTCCACGTGGGTCTCGCCGTTCCACTTCACGAGCCTCTCCAGCGCCACTGACTTGGCCGGCATGTTGATGCCCAGGGCCAAGGTCTCGGTCGCGAAGACCACCTTGACGAGGCTGCGCTGGAACAGCGCCTCGACGATCTCCTTAAAGACGGGAAGCAGGCCGGCGTGGTGCGCGGCGATCCCACGCTCGAGGGCCTCCACCCACTCGTCGAACCCAAGCGCGGCGAGGTCGTCATCAGGCAGCTGCCGGGTCGCACCCAAGGCGTGCTCGCGGATCTCGCGGCGTTCGTCCGGTGAGGTCAGGCGGAGTCCAGCGTGGAGGCACTGGCGTACCGCTTCGTCGCATCCGGCCCGACTGAACAGGAAGTAGATGGCCGGAAGCAGCCCGTCCCTCTCCAGGCGTTCCACGACCTCGCTGCGCCACGGAGTCTTCGGTCCCGAGAAGCGACGACGCTGTCCCTTTCCGCGATGTGCGCGCTGGGGGTTCTGACGGTTCTCGTCGCGTGCCAACCGGACCAACTCGGGATTCAGGACGGTCTGATCGTCATCGACGAACAGGTCGTACATCCGGGGTCCGGCCATGACGTGCTGCCATAGCGGAACGGGCCGATGCTCCTCGACGACGATCTCCGTGGTGCCGCGCACGGTGGACAGCCAGGCGCCGAACTCCTCGGCATTGCTCACCGTGGCTGACAGGGCCACCACCGTCGCTGAATCGGGGAGGTGGATGATCACCTCCTCCCAGACGGCTCCCCGGAAGCGGTCCGCGAGGTAGTGAACCTCGTCCATGACCACGTAGCCAAGACCGTCCAGCGTGCTGGAGCCGGCGTAGAGCATGTTGCGCAGGACCTCAGTGGTCATGACGACGACAGGCGCCTCACCGTTGATGGTGTTGTCACCGGTGAGGAGGCCGACCTGCTCTGCGCCGTGGCGATCAACCAGGTCGTTGTATTTCTGGTTCGACAGGGCCTTGATGGGCGTGGTGTAAAAGCACTTTCGTCCATGGGTCAGCGCGAGGTGGATGGCGAACTCGCCGACGACGGTCTTGCCCGACCCGGTGGGGGCAGCCACCAGGACCCCGGAACCGGACTCCAAAGCCTCACAGGCCCGCCACTGGAAATCATCGAGCTGGAAGCC
>JAURME010000161.1 GCA_030830865.1 Candidatus Nanopelagicales bacterium
ACCCGGTTCGATCTTGAGGACCTCGTGCTGAAGGTGAAGGACGACTTCGGGATCACCACGCTGATGGTCACCCATGACATCGACGAGGCGGTCTACCTCAGTGACGAGATTCTCGTTCTGTATGGCAAGCCGGCCAAGGTGCGCGACGTCGTCGTCGTGGATGTCGGGGCGAGTCGGTCACAGATCGAGACCCGGAACAGTCAGAGGTTTACAGAGCTTCGAACGCATGTGTACGCCATGGTCCGTGGCCTGGAGTAATCCAGATCCCGGACGCCTCCCGACGTCGGCTTGTGGACCTCAGGTTGCGAGCAGGCCGCGCACTACGCTCTGGGCGCTGTGCCCTGGATTCCCGTCGAAGTGCTCGACCGAGACGTCGACGAGCGGGAAGTCCGCTACGTTCATGCCTGCAGGCAGGGTGAGGATCGAATCCCCGCTCGGCCCGAGGGTGCCGACCGCCACCATGGTCGACGCATCGGCGGTGGCCATCCACACCTCGTAGTAGCCGTCCTCGACGGGGGGCAGGTCGGGAACGGTGACGTGCAGGTGCCGGCCCGTCTCGTCCTCCTCGACGGCAGCGGTTCCGGCCACGGCCACACCATCCATAGAGTCCAGGCCGCCCTGCGCCACGATGGATGGGGATGGTGCGGTGGACGAGGTGACGAGCCCGAAGGTGGCCACCGATCCCAGCACGAGCCCCACGCCGGCCGCTGCGGCCAGCAGCCATCCGACGGGGCGACGGGAGCGGCGGGCGTCGTCGAGGGACGTGACCGTGGCCCGCGGCTCCAGCTCGTCGCGGATCCCCTCCCAGACGCTCGGAGGAGGCGCGACGAGATGATCGTCCGGCGTGATGCTGCGCGCGGAGGACACGACGGCCACCCACTGGTCGAGACTGCTGCGGCAGAGGGCGCACGCCTGCAGGTGCTCCTCGATCTCCCGGCTCGCCGGCTCCCCCAGGGCGATCACTGCCAGATCGTCGTCATCACAGTGCACCACCGTCCACCTCCAATCTCCTGCGAAGCCGCTCCAGGGAGCGTCGGATATGACTCTTGACCGTTCCCACCGGCAGATTCAACAGGCTCGCGATCTGCGTGTGGGTCAGGTCCTGGAAGAACGCGAGCTCGACGATCCGCCGCTGGGGGTCGCCGAGGCGCTCGAGCTCGTCGGCGAGGACGACCCGGTCGATGACCGAGTCGGCAGCGATCTCCTCAGGCTCATCGGGCTCCACCTGGGCGGCCGCCTCGACCCTTCTCACATGTCGGGCGCGATCCCGCCAGTGATCGGCGATGCGGCGCCGGGTCAGGGTCATGAGCCATCCCGGAAGGCTGCCCTTCGCGGCGTCGAAGCCTGAGCGGCTCTGCCAGGCGCTGACGAAGACTGCCTGGGTGATGTCAGCGGCATCGGCCTCGTTCCCCACCGCGCGGATGGCTGAGGTGTAGACGAGAGCCGACCATCGCTGGTACGCCGCCTCGAGGGCGGTGTCGTCCCCCGCCTGGAAACGGCGCGCGACGGCGCTGTCGTCCGATATGTCGCTCTCGACATTCATCGGTACCAAGTGTACCGACGCCGCTGCTGTCGCCATTTCCCTCCTTCCGGACTCGTGCCATGTGCCCATGTCTCACTCCACCTTCGTCCGGACCCAGACATTCGGATGCACTGAGGGGTGAATCACTGCTCGGAAAAATCGCTTCAGAAGTTGTGCATCCGGATGGGTGCCTGCGGTCGAAGTACAGGTAGACCGCCCACCGGGCGACGGTCACCACCACGGGGACCGTGATCAGTCCACTAAGGAGATCGCCATGCGTAAGTCCTGGAAGAAGTCCGCCGCCCTCGGCGCTGTCGCCGCTCTTGGTGCGGGCGCCCTGCTCGTCGCCCCCGTCGCACAGGCGGATGACCACAACAACATGTCCCTCGCTGAGGTGCTCGATGTCGGCAACGCGAAGTTCGACAAGGACTCCGGCGACTTCGACATCCTGACCAAGGCGGCAGAGGCCGTGCTGGCGGCCAACGGTGACTCCGCTGTGGCGGTCCTCGCCGACGGTGACGTCGCGCTGACCGTCTTCGCGCCGACCGACCATGCCTTCATGGATCTCGCGTCCGCGCTGTCCGGCTCGAAGATCACCGACGAGTCCGAGGCATTCGACGCCGTGGCTGGCCTCGGTATCGACACGGTCGAAGAGGTCCTGCTCTACCACGTCATCCCCGGCAAGACGATCACGTCGGCCGACGCCCTGAAGTCCAACGGTGCCGTGCTGCCGACCGCCCTGAAGGGCAAGAACACCAAGGTGATCGTGCTCGACGGGCCGAAGATCCGTCTGCGTGACTACGCACCGGCGTTCAAGAACGCCCAGGTGATCCTCGACCTGGTCGACATCAACAAGGACGGCAAGCAGATCGCGCACGGTGTCGACCACGTGATGCTCCCGTTCAAGCCGTAGGGCTCGAGCACCCACGGTTGACGCGTCAGTCGTTGAGCCCCCGATGCGTCGGGGCGCTCAACGACTGACGCATGTCCGGGGGTCAGGGACGTTCGGCGCTCCCGCTCACGTTCGACCGAAGGGCGGCATCGAAGACCCGGTGCGCGGTGACGGCCTCCGCGACGGTGGCCGTGCCGAAGCGGTCACCCAGAGCGCCCTCGCGGTCAGCGAGGTAGGACGCCCACATCTGCAGGAGGGCATCGGAGAAGCCGAACTCGAAGATGCCGCCGGAGATGACCGGCCACGCAGACACGTTGCCCGGCTGCACCTCCTCCCACACCTGCTCACCATCACGACGGGTGAAGCGCTGGAGCGTCGTCGGAGTCCGTGTGCTGAACCGGACTCCGCCGTCCATGCCCCACGCCTCGAAGGACCAGGAGTTCATCTGGCCCGGTGCGATGCGACGGGTCTCCCACAGCATGCTGAAGTCGCGGGAGCCATCCGGCTGCGGCGCACGGCAGGCGAGAAGGGCGTTGTCCCATGTGTCGCAGTCGACATCTGCACCGTCGGGTCCAGGGCGCGTCGTTACCACGTTGTCGAGCAGCGCGTAGACGCTCGACGGCTCGTAGCCCAGACGCAGCGGCACGTGCGCGACGTGCAGGCCGAGATCGCCCATGACGCCGATCTCGCCGCACGTCTCGACGCGGCGCTTCCAGTTGATCGGCTTGGTGCGGTCGATGTCCGACGAGTGCGCGAACTGCGAGCGCACCTCGAGGATGTCGCCGAGCGCACCGGATGCCGCGTAGGCGTAGGCGCGCAGCGCTCCCGGGTAGAAGGGGAACTCACTGGACACGCGGACGAAGCTGTCCGATGCCGCGATCGCGGCAGCGATCCGCTGCGCCGATGCCGCATCGATGCCGAACGGCTTCTCCGCGAGGAAGTCCTTGCCGGCCTGCGCGGCCGCGATGTAGAGGTCCTCGTGCAGGTGATGGGGGACGGCGAGGTACAGGGCGTCGATGGACGGGTCATCCAGCAGCGGAGCCCAGTCATCCGCGAAGGTCTCGACGGTGGCGACCCGCTGGAACCAATCGCGGGCAGCAGGGCTCGGGTCCGCGACGGCGACGACCTGCGGTGCTGCCGGATGGTCGACGAGCTGAGACCAGCGCCCGCAGACGGCAGCGAGCTCCCGCCCCATGAGGCCCGCCCCGACGACGCCGAGGCGCACCGGCCGCTGCGCGGTCATGACGACGCGAGGATCGCTGCCGCGGCTGTGGCGTCGGCGCCATCGTGAAGCATCGCCATGAGGGCACGCGTCATTCCTGCCGGATTGTCGTGCTGGATGATGTTGCGGCCGTACACGATCCCGGCAGCACCCTGGTCGAGAACGACCTGGGTGCGTCGCAGGAGTTCGTCGTCATCCACCTTGCCACCACCGCGCACAAGGACCGGGATGCCGGAGGCGGTCTGGATGACCTCGTGGTACTGGCTCGGGTCGTCGCACGGGTCGGCCTTGATGATGTCGGCGCCGAGCTCGACGGCCTGACGCACCACCGGGATGATCTTGTCGAGGTCCCCGTTGACCTCGTAGCCGCCCTTGGTGCTCTCCTGCATGACGAGCGGCTCGACCATGAGCGGCATTCCGTACTTCTCGCAGTCCACCTTCGCATTGAGCACTGCGCGCAGGCAGGCCTCGCGCACTTCCGGGCGCCCGGGGAGGTCGAAGAGGTTCACGACGACGCAGGCGGCGTCAAGCTGCACACCGGCCAGACCCGGATTCGGCAGGGTGAGGTCATACATGTGGTCGGGCAGTGGGGCGCCGTAGACATTCGCCACGTCCGTTCGCAGGACCAGCGCGGGTCGTTCACGGCCTCCAGATGACTGCAGCAGGCGCGCCTGGCCCTTGGTCAGCTGGATGGCGTCGGGGGCGGCGTCGGCAAGGGTCCGTACTGCCGCGGGCAGATCCTCGATGCCCTGGAGAAACGCCTTCTCGCCGAAGAAGCCGTGGTCCACCGCGATGTCGAGGCACCGCCTGGAGTCGGGGTTGAACATCCGATTCATGCGGTACTGGACGTCAGTCATCGTCATCCTCTCGGGAAGTCGCGCGCCGGCGGGGCCTCGCCGATAGCGTCGGCCCGAGACTATCGAGGGAGGGCGGCCGGATGAGGCGGCAGGTTCTGGTCGGCGTCGATGCGGGGACGACGTCGATCAAGGCGCTGGCCGTCGGCCTCGATGGAACGATCCTGGCGGAGTCGTCGTCCCCCACCCCGTGGCGGCATGACGGCCCCCTCGCGGATGCCGACGCCGACGAACTGGCGCGTGCCGCCGTGCAGACCTGCGCGAGCGCGGCCGAGGCAGCAGGCGAGGTCGAGGTGGCGGGAATCGGTGTGACCGGCATCGCTGAGGCCGGTGCGCTGATCGATGGATCTGGTCGACCCTGCGCGCCGGTCCTTGCCTGGTTCGATCCCCGGGGTGACGCAGCCGCCGTGCGTGCAGCAGTGACCCCACGCGACTACCAGCGCGCCACGGGCCGTCGACTGAACTCCAAGCCGTCCCTCATGAAGATCCTGTGGCTGCGAGCCAATGTCGAATCGTCGACGCGCGCGGTGCAGCACCTGTGCGTGGCGGAGTGGATCGTGCACGCGCTGGGCGGCGAGCAGGTCAGTGAGGCGTCACTGGCGTCGCGAACCGGAATGCTCGATATCACCCGGCGCGAGCCGTGGCCCGGGGCTGTCGAGCTCGTCGGTGACCTGCTCCCCTCTCAGCGAATCTGGGCCGGCGATCCGGCCGGCCGAGCATCCGGGGATGACGTACCGGCGATCCTGCGTGGGGCAGCCCTCACGGTCGCAGGACTGGACCACCAGGCCGCTGTGCTCATCTCCGGTGCGGCTCGCGACGGTGCCCTGTTCGACTCGATGGGCACGGCGGAGGCGCTGATCCGGACAGTGCGCGAGCACCGGTCCGTCGACGACATCGAGTGGCTGACCGACCGTGATATCGACGTGGACTGGTCGGTCCTGCCGAATCACCAGATCCTGCTCGCCGGCCGGCTGACCGGACTGACGCTCGAACGGGTCGCCGCGATGCTCGGGGCGGCGAACCGCCCGGCGCGGCTCGTACTCGGTGAGGCCGCGCTGACCGCGGGATCCACTGCCGCACCTCGACTGCTCGACGTCAGCAACGACGCGATCACCCTGGGCAACATCACCGACGGCATCTCACCGGCCGTGACCTGGCGGGCTGTGGTCGAAGACCTTGCCGACATGGCCGGGGAGGCACTGGCGCAGATGGCGGAGAACGCCGGCCCGCATGTCACGTCCGTCCTCGGCGGTGGGTGGACGCGCAACGCGATGGTCGCGGATGCGAAGCGACGACGGCTCGTGGATCCCCGCTTCGTCGACATCAGTGAGCCGGGTGCGCTGGGTGCTGCGTTCCTCGCCGGGGTGGCCGCGGGAGTACTTGATCGTCCGGGTGCGGACGGTGTGCCGTGCTGGGCTAGTGCGTGAGGGCGATCTCGATGAGCACGATGAGATCGGGGGCACCGCGATGTACATGTACTCCAGATTGCTGAACAGCAGGTGTCGCCGATCATGGTGGCGAGAACGCTCTTCCCGGCAGTCTCCGGGCCCGGGTCGTAGATCGCGAGAGCGGTCATGAGGATGACCGTGGAGTGGATGAGGCGATGCGGGTCGAACTGCAGGCCGAAGATGCTGAGTTTGAGGTCCTCGGGTCGCGGCGAGGGGGCCTGAGGCTCATTCACGCATAACGGCCTTCCATGTGCCACAGTCGGAGCCTCGGAACGCCTCCGCGGCGTGGGGGTCCGGTGAGCAGAGGAGCGAGAGTGTCGATCGATCGTGAACGTCTGGCCACGGCCGTCGAGGACGAGCGGGTCCTGCACCGGGACCGGACGCCCGGTTCCCGCGCCTCGTTCGAGGCCGCCGACCACCTGCTCGGTCGCGTGCCGATGACCTGGATGAACAAGTGGTCCGGCGGCTACCCGCTCTACCTCGCAACGGCGCACGGCAACCGGATCACGGACATCGACGGCAACGAGTACGTCGATTTCGCGCTGGGGGACACCGGGGCGATGGCCGGGCACTCGCCCGCCGCCACGGTCCGGGCAGTGCAGGAGCGCATCGGGACGCTGGGCGGCATCACGACGATGATGCCCAGCGAGGATGCCGAATGGGTCGGCGCTGAGCTCACACGCCGGTTCGGTCTTCCGCTCTGGTCGTTCAGCCTGACGGCCACGGATGCCAACCGCTGGGCCCTGCGCATCGCGCGCATGATCACCGGGCGCCCGAAGGTAATGGCCTTCTCGTACTGCTACCACGGGTCTGTCGACGAGACGTTCGTCATTGCCGGGGACGCCGACGCCACGGAGCCCCGCGGTGGCAACGTCGGACCGGCCGTTCATGTCAGCGAGACGACGCGTGTCGCCGAGTTCAACGACCTGACGTCCGTCGAGCGCGGACTGTCACACGGCGACGTCGCGGTGCTGATCATGGAGCCGGCCCTGACGAACATCGGCATCGTCCTGCCCGAGCCCGGGTTCCTCGAGGGTGTGCGTGAGCTGTGCACGAAGCACGGAACGCTACTGCTCATCGATGAGACGCACACCATCTCGGCCGGTCCTGGCGGATGCACGACAGCCTGGGACCTGCAGCCGGACATCTTCGTCATCGGCAAGAGTCTCGGGGCCGGGATCCCCTGTGGTGCCTATGGCATCACCGCGGACATCGCCGCGCAGATCGCCGAGCATGTGGAGGCCGACCTCGTCGACGTCGGTGGTGTCGGCGGGACTCTGGCGGGCAACGTGATGTCGACCGCGGCTATGCGGGCAACGCTGGGTGAGGTGCTCACGGATGCTGCGTTCGAGCACATGATCGAGCTCGCGACGCGCTTCCGGGAGGGTGTGGAAGCGGTGCTGGGGGAGTTCGACGTGCCGTGGAGCGTCGCTCAACTCGGGGCACGGGCGGAGTACCGCTTCTGCCGGCCGGCGCCGCGGAACGGCACCGAATCCGCAGCGGCGCATGACGACCTCCTCGAGGAGTACCTGCACCTGTTCCTGTCGAATCGCGGCGTTCTCATCACGCCCTTCCACAACATGGCGCTGATGTGCCCGGACACCCGCGCGGTCGACGTCGACCTGCACACGACGCTGTTCCGTGAGGCCGTCAGCCGGATCTGTTCATGACTCCCGCGGCCTTCGACCTCAGCGGTCGCGTTGCACTCGTCACGGGGGCCGGGGCTGCTGACGGCATAGGTTTCGCCTCGGCACTGATGCTCGGCGAACTCGGGGCGTCTGTCGTGGTGACCGGACTGACCTCCCGCGTGGAGCAGCGTGCCGTTGAGCTCGCGGACTCGGGCGTCCCTGCATGGGCGGTGGCGGCGGACCTGACGGATGAGCAGCAGGTGGCCGATCTGGTGGCCCAGGCGGTTGAACGGTTCGGTCGGCTGGACGTCGTCGTCAACAACGCCGGCATGGTGAGCGTAGGCACCGAGCCCGAGTCGGGCGCAGTGGAGGGGATGTCCCTCGACACCTGGCGCGCTGGGCTGGCGCGCAATCTCGACACCGCGTTCCTCGTCAGCCGCGAGGCGCTTCCGCACCTCCGGCGCGCGGGCGCCGGGCGCATCGTCAACGTCGCGAGCGTGACCGGACCGGTGATGGCGATGGCCGGCGAGGCGGTCTACGCGGCGGCGAAGGCCGGTCTGGTGGGGCTGACCCGATCACTGGCTCTGGACACCGCGCGCGACGGCATCACCGTCAACGCCGTCGCCCCGGGCTGGATCGCGACCGGATCACAGACCGATCATGAGGTGGAACAGGGCCGGCGAGCGCCGGTCGGGCGCAGTGCTCGTCCGGACGAGGTCGCGTCGGCTGTGGCCTGGCTGTGCACCCCAGGTGCGTCGTACACCACCGGGCAGTGCGTGGTGGTGGATGGCGGGAACTCGATCGCCGAGGAACGTTAGAGACGCGCGATGCCGGGCCCCGAGGGACCCGGCATCGAAGCATGCAGCGTCAGTTGGTGAGGAGCACCGGGTCCGAGACGCGCACGGACTTGCCGCTGATCGGCGTGCACGTGCCGTTGAGGGAGCACACCTCGGAGAACCCCTTGGCGTTGAACTTCTTGGAGCCCTTCTCCGTCCAGACGACCTTGGTGTTCTTGCCGTTCTTGATGAAGGTGCAGTCGACCGGCTTGCCGCTGTTGCCGCCCTTGCAGCCCTTGTAGGTGGCACCGACGATCCAGTCCTGCAGGGTCGTGAACGCGGTGGCGGCGGGAGTCCCCTCGTACATCTGGATGCCGACGAGGTCGTTCTCCGGACCCCACGCGTACCAGTAGACGCGGCTGATTCCGTAGCGCAGTGCGTCGAGGTAGGTCTGCGCCGTCCAGCTCGATGCACGGTTGTCGGTGATGTCCTGGTCGGGGTTCTGCGGACCGGGTCCGGCGAGGCCGAAGTTGTTCTCCGTGTCCCAGATCGGCTTGGTCGGAGCCTGGAAACTCTTCAGCAGGTTCATGTAGCCCTTGATGAGAAGGCCGCGATCCGCCGGTGTGCCGAGCGACGCCGGGTAGGTATGGGCGGCCCACACGTCGACCGGCCAGCCGTAGTTCTTCAATTCGCTCAGGTAGGCGCCCAGGTACTTGTTCAGCTTCTTGCTGAGCGTCGAGCCCTGGCTGCCCAGTCGGGTGCCCATGCTCGGGGCCACGACCGTCGCGTTGGGGTCGACCGACTTGATGATGTCGTAGGCGTGCTTGGTCAGCGCAGCCATCTCCTTGGCGCTGCCGGTGGAGAAGGTGACCAGGTTGGCCTCGTTCCAGATCTGGTACGCGGAGATGCGGCCCTTGTAGCGGGTTGCGACCTCGCGCACGAAGTCATCCCAGTCGGCGAGATTGCGGGGCATGC
This sequence comes from Candidatus Nanopelagicales bacterium, assembly GCA_030830865.1. Taxonomy (GTDB): domain Bacteria; phylum Actinomycetota; class Actinomycetes; order S36-B12; family S36-B12; genus UBA10649. The sequence goes on from JAURME010000161.1 coordinate 9,318, forward strand.
CCGCTGCACCGGGGAGGACTCCCGCCGCGCCACCGGAGGCCGGGTCGTCGGTGGCCCACGACGGTGTGCCGGCGAGCACGAACAGGATGTCGTTCACACCGTGCTGCTCGGCGTTCGACACGGCATTGTCGAGCTTGCCCCACTGGTACTGGTTGGGAGCGGGCTCGAGGACGGACCAGGTGGTCTCGTTGTCCCACAGGCGCAGGCTGCCGATCGGCACGGTGGGCCATACGCCGTCCTCCACGTTGAACACGTGCATGCCGAACAGGTCGCGTTGGACGACCGAGTTCTTGGACTTGGCCTGGAACTTCTTCCAGCCCTTCGCGGACGCCTTGCCGGCGGACGCGCCGGGGGCGGCGATAAGGGAGACGGCGAGGGCACTCGCGAGGGCGAGCGAGGTCAGTGCTGAGATTCGGCGCATGGGGCCATGCTGCCATGGGACCCCGTCCTCGCCGAAATTCCGCCTGATTCGTCCAGACCTCTCAGCTCGCCGACGAGCCCTCGCCGGGGTGTCAGTGTTGGCGGTACGCGGCGATGACGGTGACGTCGTCGCGTCGCCAGTCTGCCGCCCGGTGCCGAACCTGGGTCAGCAGGCGGGTGATGAGCTCCGCCGGGTTCTCCCGCACAGGGCCATCCATGCCACGGATGAACGTGCCCACCGCTGCCGCTTCCAGTTCGTCCCCGTCCGCATTGCGCGACTCGACGAGTCCGTCCGTGAAGGCGACGACGACGTCTCCGGTGGAGAAGAAGCGCGTGCGCACCCCCCACTCACCGCCGAGGTATGAGATCAGCGGACCGGTCGGCTCGCAGAGGACAGCCTCCTTATCGCGCGTGACCGTGATCGCCGGATGATGCCCTGCATTGCACCAGGTGATCGTGCCGGTCACGCGATTGAGGCTGATGATGATCGCCGTGGCGAAATGGTCGTCGTCGGCGACGGCATCAGCGGCCCGCGACATGGCCACGTCGAGATCGGCGCCCTCGCGCAGCGCCGAGCGCAGCACAGCGCGGATCCGCAGTGCAGTGATGCCCGCCTGCGGCCCGTGGCCGGAGACGTCGGCCACGACCAGCGCGAGGCTGCCGTCGGGTCGTGCGATCGCATCCCACCAGTCGCCGGCCACGACACCCTCGGCGGATTGCGCGTAGCCGGCGAGCTCGAACCCTGGGACCTCGGGGACGCTGGTGACCGCCAACTCCGACTGCATCGCGGCGACGAGGGGAGCGTCCTGCATCAGCCCCTCGCGTGCGGACTCCGCCGCGTCGATCTCCGCCACGAGACTGCGGCGCAACTCCTCGGCGTCCCGCGCAACCTCCTGGATCTCCGGCGGCCCGGGGGCCCGGATGGGGGTGGTGTGCTTCTCGGTGCGCGTCGCCCTGGTGAGGTCGTCGCGCAGGAGGGACAGGGGGACGAGCACCCACAGGTGCAGTCCCATGAGGAACAGGACGAAGCCGAGGAGGACCAGCACGCCGACGACGACAAGCGTGATGCCGAGCGTGCGGGTGAAGCCCGAGAGAGCGTCGGCGGCGGCATTGCGCGTCGCATTCAGTTCGTCGTGCAGTCGGTTGGAGGCCGCGACCATCGCGTCGTAGGTCGCCCAGGCCTCGGGCGAGTTCGTCTGCTTCATCGCCCGGATGCGGCGACCGTTCTCCATGAGGCTGATAGAGGGCTCGGCGTCGGCCTTCACCCACGCCCGCTGCGCAGTGAGAGCGGTGGTGGCGAGTTCGGACAGAGCGGGTTCGCCAGCCAGGCTTCGGCGCAGGTCCTCGAGCAGGGTCGTGGCCCGACCGATGGTCTGGCGGTAGGAGTCGAGCGACTCGGGTCGCTGCAACATGATGTAGTCGGCTAGGTCGCCGGAGGCCTTGGCCTGCTCAAGGCTGAGGTCGGCGGACGTGTCGACAGCCGGTGCGAGCGCGCCCTGCAGCGCCATGCTGGTCACGGCAGTCGCGGCGTACTGGGCGAGGACGATCACACCCATGATCCCGAAGGCGGCGAGAGCCACCCCGGCCGCCACGAAGGTGCGGTTCCTCAACGTCACGCCGGGAAGGCTAGTCCTTTCCGGCCGTCTCACCTCTCCGATTACCGGAACCAGCGGTGGTTAGGCTGATTTGTGTGACGCCACCGCTGGACCCCGAACGCGGTCTCTACACGGCCGTCGTCTCCGTGGCGGCCGGCCTGGAGCTCAACTCGACGCTCCGCCGGATCGTCCACGCCGCCGCTGATCTCGTCGATGCGACCTACGGTGCCCTGGGCGTCCTCGGCCCCGATGGGCGCATCGGCGAGTTCGTCCACGTCGGCATGGACGCGGCCACGGCCGAGAGGCTCGGGAACCCGCCGTCGGGCAAGGGGATACTCGGCCTGCTCATCGATCACCCCGTTCCGATCCGGCTGGACGATCTCTCTCATCACTCGGCGTCGGTCGGCTTCCCGGAGGGCCACCCGCCGATGGGGTCATTCCTTGGTGTTCCGGTCCGAGTGCGGGGCCAGGTCTTCGGAAACCTCTACCTCACGGACAAGCGAGGTGGTGCGAGCTTCACCTCCGAGGACGAGCGCGCCGTCATGGCGTTGGCCGCCGCGGCCGCGGTGGCGATCGAGAATGCTCGACTGTTCGAGCGGACCCGTACGCGTGAGAAGTGGCAGACCGCCGTCGCCGACGTCGCGAACGCAGTACTCGGGGGCAGCGGTGCGGACGAGGTTCTCTCGCTGATCGCCAACAGGTCGCGAGCACTCACGAAGGCCGATGTCGTGCTCGTGGCCCTGCAGGAGCCGGAGGGACTCGCCGTCGAGGTCGTTGACGCGATCGGCGTTCCGGAGGGGGGCAGCGGCGCCGCATCGCCAGATATCCAGGCGACGACGCAGCAGGTGCTCGAGACGCTGGCCCAGTGGCCGGACCAGCACGTTCCCCGCAACTCCGCCATCCATGAAGTCCTCGAGACCGGAGGTCGCCGGGTGATCAACCATGCCGAGGATGTCCTCGGCACTCGGTTCGACGGTGCGCGTCTCGGCCCGGCTCTGGTGATCCCGTTGAGCACAGCCGACCGCGTTCTCGGCGTGTTGGTGCTCATCTGCGTCGACGACCACGTCTACATCCCCGACGATCTGGTCGACCTCGCCGGCTCCTTCGGATCACAGGCAGCGGTCACGCTCGTGCTCGCCGAAGCGCGACGTGAGCACGAGCGGCTCGCTGTCTACGAGGACCGCGACCGCATCGCCCGTGACCTGCACGATCTCGTCATCCAACGCCTCTTCGCGACGGGGATGATGCTGCAGGGCACCACGCGCATCAGTGACGTCCCCGATGCCGCCGCGGAGCGCGTCTCGCGAGCCGTCGACGAACTCGATGAGACGATCAAGGAGATCCGCCAGACGATCTTCGCCCTCCACGAGCCGATCGACGGACCAACGTCCAGTGCCCGGGGTCGAGTCCTGCGCGAGATCTCACAGTCGGCCGCCATGCTCGGCTTCGAACCCTCGGTCCGGTTCGCCGGACCGATCGACTCGATGCTCGACACGGAGGTGATCGAGCACCTCATCGCCGCGCTGCGCGAGGCGCTGGCCAATGCGTCCAAGCACGCAGAGGCGCAACGCGTTGAGGTGGTCGTGCAGCTCGAGGGTGGCGACGTCGTCCTGGTCGTCACCGATGACGGCGTCGGGATCGACGACGAGCACAGCGGGCGCCGGTCGGGTGTGGCCAACATCGGGGCTCGTGCTCAGGACCTGGGGGGCAGTTGCCGGCTGGAGCAGGCCTCCGTCGAGGGTGGCACGCGGATGACGTGGCGGGTTCCCCTTGACTCTGCGTGACCGTGAACCAATCCGCGGCCGACGTCAGCGATGGTCCTTCTCAGCTTCCAGGCGAGCGACGAACGCGGCAGCCTGCGTGCGCCTTTCCATGCCGAGCTTGGCCAGCAGGCTCGATACGTAGTTCTTGACCGTCTTCTCGGCCAGGTGCATCGTCTCGCCGATCTGCCGGTTGGTCATGCCCTCGCCGATGAGTTCGAGGATGCGACGCTCCTGGTCGGAGAGCGCGTCGAGGCGATCGTCGTGCTTCTCGCCGTTGCGCAGCCGCTCGAGGACCCGCTGTGTGGCCTGCGGATCGAGCAGCGACTTGCCACCGGCAACCTGGCGGAT
>JAURME010000162.1 GCA_030830865.1 Candidatus Nanopelagicales bacterium
AGGTCCGGGGAACCCTGTGCACATGACTGGCGCCCCTGGGAGCGATCGGAACGGGAACGTCGACCGGCTGTGGCACGACGCCGCCGCCGTCGTGGAGGCGGACCTGCAGGATGACGCAGTCGCTGAGGCGTTCGAGGTCTACCGAGCCGAGATCGCCAGATCGCGGCTGGTCGACCGGGTCGGGGAAGTCGAGGTGACGCTTACCGGTGGGGTAGACCTGCGCGGGCGACTGATGGACGACGAGCCGGTCGCGGACTGCTTGGTCCTACGAGCACCCGAGGGGGTGCGGTGGATCATCCCGGTCGCGGCGGTGCGCGTGCTGTACGGGGGTGCTTCCGGGCTCCGTCCGGAGACCGAGCAGACACCGGAGACCCTCACCTCGGTCCTGCGACGCGCTGAGGGCTCAACGCTTGAACTGCGTCTGCGGGACGGGCAGCGATGGCATGCGTCCCTGGTGGCCGTGGCAGCCGACCACGCTGTGCTCCTGTGCATCAGGTCGCAGCAACAGGTGCTCGTCCCCTTCACGTCCGTTGAGGCGTGGGGACTTGAATGACGCGGTGAGTTGACGGATCTCGCGGCGGGACATCCCAGCGCGGCGTCCGATCAGTCGATCGCTGCGTCGTCCTCGGCACCGAAGGAATGGGTCTGGACGAACTCCCGGGTCTGCTCGTACTTGCGGGCGATGAACTCCTCGAGGGCGCTAGCCTCGACGCGCCACTGGCCGCGGCCACCGATCTTGATCGCGGGCAGGTCACCGCTACGCACGAGCGCGTAGGTCTGAGATGCCGAGATGTTGAGCGTCTCCGCCACATCGGCCAGCGTCAGGAACCTCGAGGTCACAGGGGAATGGTGCCAAATCTCCGGCCGAGATGGTGGGAGGCCCTGTGGACAGCCGTTCGCGATTCGCCGCCTGACGAGCGATCCTCGACATCAGGAGTTCACGGATATCGCGCACCTCATGTCGAACGACGTGACGATCACGGCGCGGACAGGAGACGACACGATGGGCATCAGACGACGGGGAGAGCGGGTCCACGGTGATGGAACCCGGGAGGTGCTGCCACGGCGAGCTGTGGAGCGGCAGATGGCGGCCCGCTGGTCCGATGCCCGGCTCTGGGCCGCTGCAGCCTTCGTCCTTGTGGCGACCGTCCTGGGTGCGCTGCTGCTCGGTCGCGGCGGTGACACCGTCCTCGTGCTGCGAGCCGACCGTGATCTCGCACCGGGGGCGCCGCTCGGCGCGGTCTCCGCGGCCGCAATACCCCGCTCGCTCGCGAGTGGGTACGTGTCCGCAGCTGATGGCCTCGAAGGTGTGCTGGCGTGGCCTGTCGCGGCCGGTGACCTCGTTCCCCGCGCAGCGCTCACGGTCGATTCGGCCCACCCGGTGCGGGGTGTGACCATCCCGGTCGACCCCCTGCATGCTCCGGCCGATCTCGCGGCGGGTGATCTCGTGGACGTCTGGGCGACGCCGACGACCGTGGCTGGGGTCGTCATCCCCGTTGCCGGAGGGGAGGCGGGATCACCGACCCTGGTCCTGCAACGCGTACCGGTGACCGCCGTCTCGACGGAGGGGGTGGGCTTCGGCGGGGGCTGGGGTGTGGAGTTGGCCGTGCCCGAGGCTGATGTCGCGCGAGCCGTCGCGGCCGGCCGGACGGCCGTCATCGACCTCGTCACCGTCCCGGCGACAGAGGTGCGGTCATGATGGACGTGCTCGTCGCTTTGTCCGGGCTGCCCGACGAGCCGGAACTGGTGCGGGGCGCGGATGCCGTCGGCCTTCGTATCCTGCGCAGGTGCGTCGATGCCGTCGACCTGCTGGCGGCGGCGGCCATCGCCGACCACTGCCCGGTCATCGTGTCCGCCACCCTTCCACGGCTGACCGCCGATGTCGTCGACCGGCTGGGAGAACGTCCGATCGTCGGCATAGCGTCGGACGCGTTGGGTGCCCAGCGCCTCGAGCGGTGGGGTGTCGATCCGGTCGTCGTCGTCGCTCCGGCGCCGCTGACGACCATGCAGCAGGTGGCCGACGTCTGCGTGGTGGCCAGGACGGCGTCACCACCTTCCACGTGGTCCATCGACCTGAAGGAGGTCGGCGTCGCGCACGAGCCCGTCGAGCACGCCCCGCAGGCTCAAGGCGGCTCGGCCTCATCCTCGGAGAACGCCCGTGGGGCGGGCTTCCCCCGCTTGCAGGGTGGCCGGGTCATCACTGTCTGGGGGCCGCAGGGCTCCCCGGGGCGCACGACAGTGGCCCTGGGCGTGTCGGAGCATCTGGCCCGCCAGGGGCTTCGGGTCTGTCTGGTCGACGCGGACACGTACGGGCCGTCGGTGGCCCTGGCCCTCGGGCTGGTCGAGGAGACCAGCGGCCTGCTGATCGCCTGCCGTCACGCGGAGGCCGGCTCGCTGTCGGTGCGCGCGCTCGCCTCGCTCACGATGTCCGTGCCGGTGGCCGGGTCCGGTGACTGGCGCGTGATCGGAGGAGTGGGCGACCCGGCACGGTGGCGCGAGATTCGTCGGATCGCCCTCGATCGCGTGTGGCCGCAGGCCCGGGAGGCCTTCGACGTCACGGTGGTCGATGCCGGGTTCTGTCTGGAGTCCGATGACGAGGCCGGGGCATGGACGCGGGAACGCAATGCCGCGGCCCTGTCGGCCGTCTCGGAGGCCGACCACGTGCTCGCCGTCGGAGATTCCTCGGTCCTCGGAGCGGCCCGCCTGGCGACGGCCGCTGCCCGACTTCGGGAGGTGGCCCCTCAGGCCGCCGTGAGCGTCGTCCGCAACCGTGCCCGGGGGTCGGCCGGTGAGTGGCGCGATGCCGTCTCACCATTGCTGCCCGAGGCCGAGGTGGTCGATGTCCCCGAGGACGCCCGCGCACTGCAGGCGTGCTGGTCCCGGGGTCGAGCGCTGGGGGAGGCCGCGCGCCGCTCCCGGATTCGTCGGGCAATGGAGCAGGTCGCCGCCGTCGCCGTGTCAGGATAGATACCGGCGAGTAGCTTCCGGCTGGGATCCTCACCGGCCGCGGACGAGCAGGAGGTGGGCGTGCCCAGTCGGATGTCGGCGTTCGACGCGTCCTTCCTGTTCATGGAGACGCCGAGCACTCCGATGCACGCGGGGGGCGTGGCGATCTTCCGGCCCCCGGCGGGAGGCTTCGACCACGAGCAGCTCGTCCGCCTGATCAGCCGGCGCCTGCCCTACGTGCCGCGCTACCGGCAACGGGTGCGCGACGTCCCGTTCGGCGTGGCGCGCCCCGTCTGGGTGGATGACGAGGACTTCGACGTCGCCTACCACGTGCGCCGGTCAGCCCTGCCGAAGCCGGGTTCGGCGGAGCAGCTCGATGAACTCGTCGCCCGCATCATGAGCCGTCCGCTGGATCGCAGCCGCCCGCTGTGGGAGATGTATCTGGTCGAGGGACTGGCCGACGGCAGCTTCGCCATCATCACCAAGAGTCATGAGGCGCTCGTCGACGGGTTCTCCGCAGTCGACATCGCGCAGGTGATGCTCGATCCGACCGACGAGATCTCGACCGTGCCGGCCGACAGCTGGCGTCCACGCCGCGAGCCCACGGACGTGGAGCTCCTCTCGCAGGCCTTCACGGAGATCGCCACACGTCCGGCCGCGGCCCTGGAGGCGGTGCGTGAGACGGCGAAGGATCTCTCGCACACCGTCACCCGGCTGGGGGACAAGGCTGCGGGCGTCGTCACCGCCGCCCTCGCGATCGCCCGTGCGCCGGTGGCGAGTCCGCTGAACGTCGCGATCGGTGAGCAGCGTCGTTTCGCCACGGTCGACCTGTCGTTGGGGGAGTTGAAGCAGGTGCGCCGAGCATTCGGCGGCACGATCAACGACGTCATCGTCGGTGTGATCACCGGGGGCCTGCGAGCGTGGCTCCAGGCGCGCGGTCTCCCGGTCCGCCAGGGCGACGTCCTTCGGGCGATGCTTCCCATGAGCATCGCGGTGCCCGCGGCCGACTCCGGGCACGCGGGAGGCAACCGGGTCTCGGCGACCCTCGTGGAGCTTCCTGTCGGCGAGGGCGATCCGGCTATCCGACTGCAGCAGATCAGCTACCAGCTGGCCTACCTGGATGAGAGCTCGCATTTCGTGGGTGCCGACGCGATCGTCGACATCGCCGGGTTCAGTCCCCCCACGCTGCATGCCCTGGGCTCGCGGGTCGGTTCGACCGTCTCGAGCCGCCTGTACAACCTGGTCATCACCAACGTCCCAGGTCCGCAACGATCCCTCTACGCGGCCGGCGCCCGCATGCTGGCGGCGTACCCTGTGGTGCCCCTGACGCAGAACCAAGCCCTGAGCATCGGTGTCATCTCTTACGACGGCGGCGTGTACTTCGGTCTTTACGGCGACCGCGACGCCCTTCCGGACATCGGCCTGCTGGGAGAGTGCCTGCAGGAGGCGTCGGACGAACTCCTGGAGCGGTCGCGGTCGGCCCATCGTTCGCTGCGCGTCGTGACGACGGATCGTCCGACCCCCGACCAGGCCGAGGGGTCTGCGTGACCCGCGAACCGGCAGCCCTGGAGAGTCGTCCGCGCAGGGGGCTGGTCCTCGGCGGGGGCGGGGTCCTGGGCGGCACGTGGGCTGTGGGAGCCCTGGCCGCAATGGAGCGGGAGTACGGGTTCACCGCGGGCGATGTCGACGTCATCGTCGGGACCTCGGCCGGATCCGTGCTGGCGGCGCTGCTGGGCTCGGGCGTCACGGTCCCGCAGCTGCAGCAGCACTATGCCGAGGAGGTCGTCACTGAGGGCCCCCTCGCCGGCTACAGCTTCGACCCGGTGCGCGCGACTGGCGGCCACCGCCCCGCCATGCCTCGCTTTCTGCTGCCCGGGTCCCCCAAGCTGATCGGCTCCACGCTGAGACGGATCGGTCAACTGCCTGCCACCACGGTGCTATCCGGCTTCATGCCGGAGGGTGGTCGCACACTCCAGCGCGTCGGACACCTCATCGACGCGGTGACACCGATGGGGCAGTGGGCCCCGCATCCGGGTGTGTGGGTTGTGGCGATGGACTACGACGACGGAAAGCGGGTGGTCTTCGGTCGCGCCGGTTCACCGGTCGTGCCGCTGTCGGACGCCGTCATGGCCTCGTGCTCGATTCCCGGATGGTTCGCCCCGGTCCGCATCGGAGAGCACACGTACGTCGACGGCGGTGCGGTGTCCGCGACGTCGATCGACGTCGTGGCCCACGCCGGCCTCGATGAGGTCTACGTCATCGCACCGATGGTGAGCTTCGCCATGGACCAGCCCAGCGGGGTGGCCCACCGACTGGAGCGTCGTTGGCGCGAGGAGGTCACCAAGATGGCCCAGCGTGAGGCGGATGTCGTGCGGGCGTCCGGAGTGTCCGTGCGCATGATCGGGCCCGGCCCGGAGGATCTCGTCGCCATCGGCGCGAATCTCATGGACGGCACCAGGATCCGCTTCGTGCTCGAGACCTCGCTGCGCACGAGCGTCTCCGCCTGGCGGGAGTCGGTCGCTCTGGCGGCCACCGGGTAACTTCTGCCCGTCGGCCGATGGGCAGTCGGTCAGTTGGCCAGCCAGGCCGCAGCGACCTCGGCCTCCTTCGCGAGGTACTTCTCGGTCATCTCCGCTGCTACGCGTTCGACCTTGCCGCCCACGAACGGCACGCTCGCCTTGAACTCTCCGCGATTGACCAGAATCGTGGTCTCGCCCGAGGGGCGCACGGTGATCGTCCCGGTGTAGGTCAGCGGTGCGTGGAAGTCGACAGTCACCTGCGCGCTCGAACTCCCATCGCCTGCCGGTGCGGACCACACCTGACGTTCGGTGATGGTGAGGTGCTCGCCGACGAAGGCCGTCGCGTAGGAAGGGACCTCGGCCGGCATGGATCGCGTGCTCGTGATGACGCCTGATCCGTCGCCGGACTCGTCGACCTCGACAGCGATGTCGAAGGCCTTGGTCGCCTCGGCCTTGGCCACGACGAAGCCCGGGTCGCGAAGCAGGGCGAGCACGCGGTCGGCCGTGCCGGGAAAGGTCTGCTCGAACTCCAGGCGGGTGGCCATGTGCTCCTCTATTCCGTCGGCGGTGGACCTCCTCCATCCTGCCCGATCGCTCCACTACGGACAGGCTGATGCACCAACCGGGCCAGGGTGGATGCTGGAATCAACCCTTCGAGGCAGCCGGCTCGCTAACGTGGCAGTCGTGCGACACAACGAGGTGTCTCACCGGCCCCGAGGGGTCGCATGGCGCTGAGCGGGTGCACGCGAGATGACGTCGCCGTTGTCCGTCCTGAGGGATCGTCTCGACGCCCTGCCCGATCCGGACGTCCGGCGCCTGGCCCAGCGGTTCTCGCGCTATCTGTCTGACGAGGACATCAGAGCCCGGACCGCTGACGAACTCGTCGCGCACGCGGAGGAGCTGCTGGACTTCGGACGCGACCGACAGCCCGGGACGGCACTGATCCGGGTCATCGATGACGGTCCCAGTGCACCGGACGGCACATGCGTCCTTCAGGTGGCTACGGACGACATGCCGTTCCTCGTCGACTCGGTGTCGAACGCCATCAGCGATGCGGGGCGGGCGATCCATCTCCTCCTGCATCCGACGTTGGTCGTTCGCCGTGACGAGACTGGGCGTCTGGTCGAGGTCCTGGACCTCGACGTGGATGACCCCCGACCGCCCGGTGCGGTGGCCGAATCGTGGATGTGGATCGCGATGGAGCGCGACTTCGAGCCGGGCTCATCGGGTGCCCTGCAGAGGCGCATCGCCGATGTGCTGCATGACGTCCGCACTGCCGTGCGGGACTGGCAAGCGATGCGGTCCCGGGCCGTCGAGCTGGCGACGGAGGTCGACGCCGCGCCGCCGCAGGGCTGGAGCCCGGATCGCGTGGCCGAGAGCCGTGACTACCTCCGCTGGCTGGCGGATGACAACTTCACCTTCCTCGGCTATCGCGAGTACGACCTGAAGTCGGTCGAGGGGGAGGACGTCCTCATCCCGGTCGACGGCAGCGGCCTCGGGATCCTCAGCCTCGACGTCGATCCGGATTCGCCCACGATGATGTCCAGGAGCTTCGCCGTGCTCCCCCCTGCGGTTCGCGCGCTGGCACGCGAGCCGGAACTGCTGGTCCTGAGCAAGGCGAACTCCCGCTCCACGGTCCACCGCTCCGTCTATCTGGACTACATCGGGGTGAAGAGGTACGACGTCAACGGCACGGTCACGGGCGAACGACGGTTTCTCGGCCTGTACTCCTCGAGTGCCTACACCCAGAGCGTCCTGGACATCCCGATCCTGAGGGCCAAGGCGCACGTGCTCGAGGAGGGGATGGATTTCGTCCCGGGGTCCCACGACGCGAAGGATCTGCTCGCCTTCCTGGAGACGTATCCGCGGGACGAGCTCTTCCAGACCAAGGACGATCTCCTGCGCACCGTGGCCGAGTCGGTGCTGCACCTGCAGGAGCGGCGGCGCACGAAGCTGTACCTGCGGCCGGACGACTACGCCCGCTACATCTCCTGTCTGGTGTACCTGCCGCGTGACCGGTACACGACGGCGGTGCGCCTGCGCATCGAGGAGCTGCTGACTCAGGCGTTCGGGGGCACCAGTGCGGACTACACCGCGCGCATATCCGAGTCCGTGCTCGCCCGACTCCACTACGTCATCCACGTGCCGATCGGACAGGGCCTGCCCGAGGTCGATCACCGCGAATTGGAGGCGCGGGTCGCCGCCGCGACCCGCAGTTGGGATGACGACTACACGGCCGAGCTCATCGGGCGCATGGGTGAGGCGGGTGCTGGACCGCTGCTGCGCGTCTACGCGCAGGCCTTCCCCGAGGCCTACAAGGAGGAGTTCGGTCCGGAGCGCGGTGTGCACGACACCCTGGTGATGGAGGACCTCACCCCCGGTGAGCTGTCGCTGGAGGTCTACCAGCCCACGGATGCGTCGCGTCGCGAGCTTCGCCTGAAGATCACCCGCATCGGACCGTCGATGTCCCTGTCACGAGTGCTGCCGATCCTGCAGTCCATGGGCGTCGAGGTCGTCGACGAGTACCCGTTCGAGATCTGGCGCGCTCGGAAGGATCCCGCATGGATCCTCGACTTCGGGATGCTGCTGCCGGACCGCGACATCGTCGGCCGTCCGTCCCTGCCCGAGCGCCTCGACGAGGCGTTCGCAGCGGCCTGGGATGACCACGCGAGCGTCGACGGTTTCAACGCCCTGATCGTCGCCGCTGGCCTGCGCTGGCGCGAGGTGCTGATCCTCCGTGCCTACGCCCGCTACCTCCGGCAGATCGGCTCGACGTTCAGCCAGCCCTTCGTCGAGGAGGTCTTCCTTGCGAACGATCGGATCGCCCGCCTGCTGGTGCAGTTGTTCGAGACGCGCTTCTCCCCGGCCCTGACCGGAGACCGCACCACCCTGGAGCGAGAGCTCGTCCACCAGATCGAGGGTGCGCTCGACGAGGTCGCCAGCCTCGACCAGGACCGCATCCTCCGCTCCTTCCTCACCCTCATCCGCTCCACGACCCGCACCAACTTCTACCGGACCGACGACGACGGCAACCTGCGCTCGGCCATCGCCTTCAAACTGGACCCCCAGCAGGTGCCCGACATGCCCCTGCCCAAGCCGCGCCACGAGATCTGGGTGTTCGCACCGCGGGTCGAGGGCGTGCATCTGCGGTTCGGCTCCGTCGCCCGTGGTGGGCTGCGCTGGAGTGACCGTCCGGAGGACTTCCGCACCGAGATCTTGGGACTGGTCAAGGCGCAGGAGGTCAAGAACGCCGTCATCGTCCCGGTCGGTGCCAAGGGAGGCTTCTACGCCAAGGCCCTGCCCGATCCGTCGGTCGATCGTGATGCATGGCTGGCAGAGGGCCAGGCCGCGTACCGGCAGTTCATCTCCTCGCTCCTCGACGTCACCGACAACCTCGTGGACGGAGTGGTGGTGCCCCCGCCGGACGTCGTCCGCCACGACGGCGACGACGCCTACCTCGTCGTCGCTGCCGACAAGGGCACCGCGACCTTCTCTGATCTGGCCAATGAGATCGCAGCCGACTACAGGTTCTGGCTGGGCGACGCGTTCGCCTCCGGCGGGTCCGTCGGCTACGACCACAAGGCCATGGGCATCACGGCCCGCGGGGCCTGGGAGTCGGTCAAGCGGCACTTCCGCGAGATGGACATCGACACCCAGACGCAGGACTTCACGGTCGCCGGCATCGGCGACATGAGCGGTGACGTCTTCGGCAACGGCATGCTCCTGAGCGAGCACATCCGGCTCGTCGCAGCCTTCGACCACCGCCACGTGTTCATCGACCCGACGCCCGACGCTGCCTCGTCGTTCGCCGAGCGCCGTCGCCTCTTCGACTTGCAGCGGTCGTCGTGGGCCGACTACAACCCCGAGCTCATCTCCGCCGGTGGGGGTGTCTTCGCCCGGACCCTGAAGTCGATTCCAGTGACGCCTGAGATGGCCGACGCGCTCGGCATGACGCGGTCGACAACATCCGTCACACCCGACGAGTTGATCCAGGCGGTGCTCAAGGCCCCCGTCGACCTGCTGTGGAACGGCGGCATCGGCACCTACGTGCGGGCGCAGACCGAGACCAACCTCGAGGTCGGGGACAAGGCGAACGACCGCATTCGCATCAGCGGGCACGAGCTGCGCTGCCAAGTCGTCGGGGAGGGCGGCAACCTCGGCCTGACCCAGCTCGGCCGCATCGAGGCGGCGCGCCACGGGGTACGTCTGAACACCGACGCGATCGACAACTCAGCCGGCGTCGACACCTCCGACCATGAGGTGAACATCAAGATCCTGCTGGACTCCCTCGTGCACCAGGGGGACATGTCCCGGGAGGACCGCGATGCGCTCCTGATGTCCATGACCGACGTCGTCGCCGACATGGTCCTGCAGGACAACTATGGGCAGAACGTCGTGCTCGGCAATGCGCGGGCCGGGGCTGCCGGGCTGATCAGCGTGCAGCAGCGGATGATCCGCGAGCTCGAGCGGTCCGGTCTGCTCGATCGGGCGCTGGAGTACCTGCCCGACGACGAGGAGCTGCGCACGCGTGAACTCGCGGGCGAGGGACTCACCGGGCCTGAGCTCAGCGTCCTGCTCGCCTACGCGAAGATCTGGCTCACCAAGGAGCTCAACGACTCCACGTTCTCGCAGGATGCCTACTTCACCCGCGCCCTCGTCGAGTACTTCCCCGAGGAGCTGAGGGATCGGTTCGCCGAGGCGATCGCCCTGCATCCGCTGCGATCGCAGATCATCACGACGGTCGCGGTCAACCGCCTGCTCAATGTCGCCGGGATCACCTTCGTGTTCCGGGCGATGGAGGAGACCGGTGCCGGTGCCGTCGAGGTCGTCCGGGCGGCCACCGCGGCCATGGAGATCTTCCAGATCCCCGAGTTCTGGGCGCAGGTCAACACCCATGACAACTCCATCTCGACGAGCGCTCAGGTCGCACTCCACCTGGAGAACCGGCGCCTGCTGGACCGGGCCACCCGGTGGTTCCTGCAGACGCGCGGTGGTGCAATCGACGTGCAGGCGGAGGTCGATCGGTTCGGTTCGGTCGTGGAGGACCACACGAGCGCGGTGCCGACGAACCTGATGGGCAAGGAGCGCGAGCGGTTCGAGCGGCTCATGCGGCGGTTCCAGCAGGCTGGGGCGCCTGAGGAACTCGCCCGCTACGCCGCGCTGTCCCTGGACGTCTTCGCACTGCTGGACGTGACCGACATCTGCCTGCGGACGGATGAGCCGGCCGATGTCGTCATCCCCCTCTACTTCACGATCTCGGATCGCTACGACATCGACGCCACGCTGGTGAAGATCTCCGACCTCCCGCGCGGGGACCGCTGGAGTGCGCTGGCCCGTTTCGCCCTGCGCAGTGACCTCTACTCGGTCGTCGCCGGCCTGACGTCGCGCATCCTGCGATCGACACCCGGCGACCTGTCTCCGCTGGAGAGGCTGTCGCAGTGGGAGTGGGAGCACTCCGAGGGCGTGTCACGTGCACGGACCACGCTGGACGACATCGAGCAGGTCGAGTCTCCGAACCTGGCGACTCTGTCGGTGGCCCTGCGAGCCCTGCGCAACCTCGTTGCCCAGGCCGGTGGGGGAGAGGTGCACGAATAGGAGTCTTGAAAACCGAACATCAACGGTGATTCCCACACAGTCTTACCCCACACTGAGGGGGTGCCGAATCCCATCCTGCGGCCAGCTCGCCGGGCGCTCGCAGTCCGTCACGCTAGGGGCTCGTTACCTGGTGTCCACCAAGGACGGGGAGGGAGCGATCTCCCGACAGCGTGCGGTGACCTACTTCGGCTACCAGGTGCCCGCGCTGTCGAAGGAGGGCAAGCGGACCCTGCGCGAGTTCGCCAGTCTGTTCCCGACGAACGCGTACTCGGTGACGACAATCGTCGGTGTCGTCCGTGCGAACGGGGCGACGGCGTCTGACCGTCAGCTCGCGCTCAAGCGCGCGCTGAACACCAAGCGGTTCCTCGTCAAGCAGGGTGTGCAGGGCATCATCAACATCACGTCCGGCACAACCAAGGAGACAACGGCCCGGGCCCGACGAGTCGTGTCGGTGACCGGCATCTCGTAGGCGCTGCTCCGCTGATTGTCCCCAGTAGCGTCGCCTCGTGGTCGTCCGTCCACAGGCACCAGCTTCGTGTTAATCCGGTGCCTGTCGGCCGCTAAGGATGGGGGCATGGCAGTCGACAGCACTCTGGACGAACCGGTACTACCGGGTCATACTCAAAGCATGAAGTGTGCGATATCGGTACCTGACGAGGTGTTCGCGGCGGTCGAGGAGCAGGCGGCGCGCCTGGGCATCTCGCGATCGGAGTTCTTCGCCGTGGCGGCGGAGAGGTACGTCAATGAACTGACTCTCGACGATCGTGTGGCGGCCCTTAACGAGGTGCTCGATGCCATCGGCGTGTATGGCCCTGAGGGCGACACCGAGTGGATCCTCGAGGCCGGACGTCGCTTCCTGGCTCAGGTGGACTGGGACGACGATGTCCGGCCCTGAACTCGTCACGCAGGGGCAGATCCGCTGGCACGACTTCGGGATCGCACAGGGATCCGAGCCCAGCGGCTATCGCCCCGCCCTCGTTGTTCAAGGCGATGAGCTGAATCACTCGAAGTGGTCGACCACTGTCGTCGCTCCCCTAACGACCAACGTCTCCTTGGCGGCGGTCCCTTCCGGGGTCCTCATTCCCGCTCGTGTCGCCGGCCTTGAGCAGCATTCGGTCGTCATGCTCAATGGGATGACGACGGTCGACAAGGTCATCCTCGGCCCCGTGGTGGGCGTGCTTCCCCTGATCTTGTGGCACGAGGTCGTGCGGGCGATCGATCGCATGGTCGGCCGGGCCAGAGGGTCGGCCTAGCGTCCCTCTGCGAATCCCTTGCAGGTGGCAGATGCGCGTGAGGTACGGCACTCGGCCCCGTCTACCCTGAGGCGTTCGCACAAGCCCTGCAAGGAGATCCCGTGAGCCTGCCGCCCCTGGTGGACCCCGCCGACGAGCTGACCATCGATGAGGTCCGTCGCTACAGCCGCCACCTGATCATTCCCGACGTCGGCATGACCGGCCAGAAGCGCCTGAAGAACGCCAAGGTGCTCTGCGTCGGTGCTGGCGGCCTCGGCAGCCCGTCGCTGATGTATCTCGCGGCGGCCGGTGTCGGCACGCTCGGCATCGTCGAGTTCGATGTGGTCGACGAGTCGAACCTGCAGCGGCAGATCATCCACGGGCAGAGTGACATCGGCCGGTCGAAGGCCGAGAGCGCGCGTGACTCGGTGCTCGAGATCAACCCGCTCGTGCAGGTGAACCTCCACACCGAGCGCCTGGACTCCTCGAACGTCATGGAGCTGTTCAGCCAGTACGACCTCATCGTCGACGGCACCGACAACTTCGCGACCCGCTATCTGGTCAACGACGCCTGCGTGCTGTTGAACAAGCCCTATGTGTGGGGCTCGATCTACCGGTTCGACGGCCAGGCCTCGGTGTTCTGGGCCGAGCAAGGGCCCTGCTACCGCTGCCTGTACCCCGAGCCGCCGCCGCCGGGCATGGTGCCGTCGTGTGCCGAGGGGGGCGTCCTCGGTGTGCTCTGCGCGTCCATCGGGTCGATTCAGGTCAACGAGGCGATCAAACTCATCACCGGGGTGGGGGAGTCCCTGCTCGGCCGCCTGATGATCTACGACGCGCTGGAGATGACCTACCGGCAGGTGAAGATCCGCAAGGACCCCAACTGCGCTGTCTGCGGTGAGAACGCCACCGTCACCGAGCTGATCGACTACGAGGCCTTCTGCGGCACCATCTCCGAGGAGGCGGCCGAGGCGGCTAAGGACTCCACCATCACGGCCCTGCAGCTCAAGGACATGCTCGACGCCCGGGCAGCGGGAGAGGACGACTTCCTCCTCATCGACGTCCGCGAGCCCAACGAGTTCGAGATCGTCAGCATCGACGGTGCGATCCTCATCCCCAAGGGGGAGTTCCTCGACGGGTCGGCATTGGAGAAGCTGCCGAATGACAAGCGGATCGTCCTGCACTGCAAGGTCGGTGGCCGTTCGGCTGAAGCGCTGGCGGTCGTCAAGGGCGCCGGGTACTCCGACGCCGTGCACGTCGGCGGCGGCATCCTGCAGTGGATCGCCCAGGTCGAGCCGGGCAAGCCCTCCTACTGATCGCCCTCCTCCACCGGTGCGCTCCTGCGTGACCGGGCATTGTCCGGTGCCGATAAGACACTGACCTGACCTGTCGTTCGAGGCCTGCTCGTTGCCCTCTGCCCCGCCGCACCATGGAAGTGCGAGGGAAGGCAAGGGGGCGAGAAGGATGACAACAAGGGAAGGCGCTGGAGTATCGCGCTGGACGAAGAGTTCAAGCACAGGACGCTCTCGGGTATGGACAACACTCGTGGCGATCCTGTCTGTCATTGCCGCCTCGATGGCACTGGCCACGAGTGCGTCTGTTGCATCGGTGGATGTGTCGCTTCCGGCCAACGGTCAGGAGGTGTGTGCTGATCTCAGCACCGGACACATGAGCGCTAGTGGCACCAGCGTCGAGGTGACAGCCCCGGCTGGCAAGGTCATCGTGGAGACCTGCGTCAAGGCAGGCTCTGACGTCAGCGTGCCGGACGGTGCCGTGGTCTACGCCACGTACAACCCGGGCGTTGACTCCGTGACCCTCTATGGCCCAGGTGGCAAGGACATCAGCCACTGGTCAGCTAGGTGGGCCGATGCTCCCACCTACGAGTACGCCGGTACGGGCACTGCCGAGGCGACCGAGTGCACGTTGGTCGCGGCTGACACATGGAAGGACATGCTGTTTGGTCCGATCACGGTCACTGGCTCGACGGAGACCCAGGGCTCGCCGTGGACCGATGAGCAGAAGGCCGTGGAGGATGCCAAGGCCAAGGCGGCTGCGCAGACTCAGCTGGCGGACCTCATGTCGACCTACACGATCGATCTGACGGGTGCGAAGTGCGAGGCCACCCCGACGACGGAATACACCGGCCATGCATCGGTGTCCGGTGACATCGCAGTGTGCACGGCGGAGTCGACGAATGCTGTCGTTCCGTTCACCACGGGTGATGTGACGCGGACGAGCATGGTGTCGCAGGTGGACGCCGACACTCTGGCCCAGACTGCTGCGAGTGCGGCGGCTCCTGGCGCGCGGGCGGCGGCCCTCTCGGCCTACCTCGAGGCCCATCCCGGAGCGGCCGAGGGTGTCTGCCCGGTGACTCCGCCGCCGACGGAGCCTCCGACGACCCCGCCGACGACTCCGACGGAGCCCGAGACCGTGGCGCCGGTGCTTCCGGCCACGGTGGAGGAGCCTGTTGAGCCCGAGACCGTGTCGGTGCCGCTGCCGGCCACAGTGGAGGCGCCGACGAACGTCCCCGCCGGTGACGGCTCGAGCAGCACGCAGGTGCCGAGCGGTGCCATCGCCCTGGCCGGTGTCGGCCTGGTCGGACTGGCCGCCTCGACCGCCGTGATCCTGCGGCGTCGGAGCCCGGTCACGGGTGACACCAGGTAGGGCGGTGAGGACGGTGGCGATGGAGCGCCACCCACGACGGAGCCCCGCAGCGGCGGGGCTCCCGACGTGTCAGTCCTCGTTGGCCTCAGTCCAGCCCTCACGCTTGTGGCTGCCGTCGCAGAACGGCTTGTTACGGGAGTGGCCGCATCGGCACAGGTACGACTTGCTGGTCTCCCGGATCAGCGAGCCGTCGGGTGCCTCGATCCGCACCTCCCCGCTGACCTCGAGGGGACCGTCGGTCGTGGGGATGATCGTCACATCGCTCATGGAGGGAGTGTTCCGCATGTCCCCGAAACGCGCAGGGGCAGCAACGACAGTCAGCCGGCGACGGGCTACTGCTCGCCTCAGCCGGCGACGATGTCCCCTTGAGGATCTGACACCACAACGCCGATGGACTCCATCCATGCGATGGCGTCGGCGACGGACGCCTCTGACCCGGAGATGTCGCACACCATCCAGCCCGAGTGGTCCTGGATCGCAGCGCGCCGGATGTTCGGCACCACGTCGAAGCGCCTGACGATCTCGGAGATCACCGGCTCGGTCGCAGGACCGGGCGGGAAGCTGAGCTGGACATGGCGATGGGTGTCGGTCACAGTGCGCCCTTCTTGGTGAGCCAGTTGAAGGCCCAATAGCCGGGGATCGTCGGGATCCAGAACGTGATGAGACGGTAGAGCAGGACGGCCGAGATGGCGAGGCTGCCGTCGAGTCCGGCAGCGGTGAGGCCCGCAGCGAGGGCAGCCTCGACCGCACCCAGGCCACCGGGGGTCGGCGCCGCCTGGCCGATGGTCGCCCCCGCGAGGTAGACCACACCGACGACGGCGATGTTCAGGCTGCCGTCGAACGCCTCGACGCAGGCGTAGAGCACGCCGATGTAGGCGAGGTTGAGCAGGAGGATGCCGCCGATGCCCTCCAGGAGCTTCAGAGGTCGCTGCGCGACGGTGACGAGCCGCGGGCCGACCTCCTTGAGCAGCGGGCCCACGCGCTTGGTGATGAGGCGTCGTACGGCCGGCACGGCGAGCAGGGCCAGCAGCACGATGAGGATGCCGACGACGATCGCGACGGCGACCGGCGGAAGGTCGAACGGCAGTGTCGTCTGCGTGCCGGCAGCGATGCCGAACCCGAGGAGCAGCAGGATGTGGAACACGAACGCCATGACCTGTGAGACGCCGACACTCGCGGCGGCAAGAGCCGGGTGGAGACCGGCCTTCTGCAGGAAGCGGACGTTGATGGCGATGGCACCCAGCGTGGGTGGTGAGACGAGGGTCGCGAAATCACCGGCGACCTGGGCCATGATCGTGCGGTGCAGCTTCAGGCGCTCGGGCACGAAGCCGGACAGTGACCACGCCGCGCCGAAGTAGGTGACGATCGCCAGGACGACGGCCGCGGCCATCCACCACCATTTCGCGTTTTGCACCAGGTCGACGAGATTGACTTCGGCCAGTTGGGAGATCAGGACGTAGCCAGCGATCGTGCCGACCACGATCATCACGAGGGTCCGTGGGCGGAACCGCTCGAAGTTGATCTGCTCGTCGTGAGCTCCTGGGCGGATCTCCGCAAGTGCATCCCGGAGCCTCACGACCGTGGCCTTGTTCTTGCGTACGAGTCGGCGCGTCGGCCCGGACAGGGCGACCGGCTGGAGTGCCGGCAGGGCGCGGCTGAGGCCCTCCGCTCCGAGGATGAGTCGACCGGAGGCGACGGCGCGGTCCACGTCGGTGAGCAGGGCCAGGGTGGCCAGCAACTCCGCGGTGTCAATCCGCTGGGCGACGTCCCCCGCAGCGATGCTGCCGGTGTCGCCGCCGATCAGCCACACCGTGCCGTCGTCGGCCCTGATCAGGTGCTCGGCCGACAGTGAGCGATGGGTGATCTGGTTCTCGTGGAGCGTCCGCAGGGCCCGCCAGGCGCCGGCGAGGTCCTCGTCGGACACCTCCGCAAGTTCACTGAACCGCGTGCCGTCGATGTGTTCGTGCGCCAGGAGCACGGAGTCCGGCCCGACCTCCTCGGCGAGCAGCAGTCGGGGCAGGGGTGCGCCGGCCGCCTGTGCGGCGTAGGCCAGCAGGGCAGAGTGGTCGAGGGTGCGGCGCATGTTGAACGCACCGGTGGTGGAGTCGTCACGCAGGCGCAGGCTCTTCCAGATGGCGTTGGCCAGGCCGGCCCCCTCGAGGTCGCGGTCCAGGACGGTCACGAGGAACTGCCCGCCGGCCCGGGAGGTGGCCAGGTAGCGGCGCCCGCGGGCCGTGGACTCTCGGGCCTGCAGCACCGTCACCGGCAGGCCGCCGCGGTCGAGGGCTTCGGCGACGGCAAGGCCGCTCGGACGCGTCGTCGGGGTGCCGGCGATGTAGCGGGTGGCCAGGCCCACGGCCCAGCCGATGGTGACGGAGATGCCCACACCCGCGAAGGTGATGCCGCCGCCGAGCAGGTTGACGATCACCAGGGAGCCGATCACCAGGATCGTCAGGACGTTCCAGGGCCGACGGCCCATGGTGCGGCCGACCGTGACGAACGCGATCAGCCCGCCGAGGATCGGGGCGGTGACGGCGGAGTCCGGGTTGGTCGAGCCGGCGAGTGCGATGAGCAGAGCCGGGACGTCGAAGTACGAGACTGCGATCGCGACGGCCATGAGGACCGCGATCCCGATGAACAGGGCCACGAGGGCGTCGAACAGCTGGCGCATGCGCCGGCGGATGACCATGGCGACGGCGACCGCGATGGGCAGGCCGAGGGTGCCGATGCCGCCGATGACGTTCAGGATCACCACGACCCACGAGGGAAGCAGCGAGGCCCCGCTGACGATGTCGCTGTCCAGGCCCGCAGCCGTGTCCGTCGCGAAGTAGGCGACGAGGACGATCCCCGCGGTGATGACGAGTGCGAGGACGAACCGGGCCAGGTCGAGGGGCCGGCGCACGCGGCGGGGCGTGAGGTCCTCCTCGATGACGGTCGTCGCGGCGAGTTCGGCGGTGACCGGCTCGGGGACCGCCGGAGACTCGGGTTCCGGGGTCGCGGGAGCGGGGCTCACGGCGGTCTCGTCGGAACTCACGCCCCCGATGCTCCCAGAACGACGGTTCACCGTGTCGCACCCGGGTGATATCCATGCCCTATGCCGTGGCACCTGGACCTCTCCCCGGAACCGCCCAGGCCTGCGCCGGATCTGGATCCGCAGCAGGCCGCCGTGGTGGCGCACCGCCAGGGGCCGCTCCTTGTCCTGGCCGGCCCGGGGACGGGGAAGACGACGACCATCGTCGAGGCGATCGCGGCCCGCCTCACCGATCCCGAGGGGGCCGTGCCCGCGGATGCCGTCCTCGGCCTGACCTTCGGCCGCCGCGCGGCGCTGGAGCTGCGCGACCGGGTGTCGGCCCGTGTCGGCGGCGGCCTCGTCCCCACGGTGGCGACGTTCCACTCCTTCGCCTACGCCCTGCTGCGCGAGCTGTCCGATGCCGAGGACTATCTGAACCCGCCCCGCCTCATGTCCGGAGCCGAGGAGGACGTCCGCATCCGTGAACTGCTCCGGGGCGCGGTGACCGACGGTGCGGTCGACTGGCCGGAGGACCTCCTTGGTGCACTGCCCACGCTCGGACTGGCCAACGAGGTCCGGGCCGTCCTTGCCCGGGCCCGCGAGCTCGGGATCAATGGCGAGGAGCTGCAGGACGTCGGACGTCGCGAGGGGCGTCCTGCTTGGACGGCCATCGGCCAGCTGGCCCAACAGGAGCAGGAGGTCATGGCTCTGGAGAACGTCCTCGACTACGGCGAGCTCCTGGCTCAGGCGGTCGATCGTGTGCACGATCCGGTGATCCAGGCCGCGCTGCGGTCCCGGTATCGCGCCGTGTACGTCGACGAGTACCAGGACACCGATCCGCTGCAGGTCTCGCTGCTACGCGCGCTCGTGGGGCCCGACGCACTGCTGGTCGCGGTGGGGGATCCGGACCAAGCCATCTACGGGTTCCGCGGGGCGGACGTCGGCGGCCTGCTGTCCTTCCCCGACACCTTCCGGACGGCGGCCGGCGACCCGGCGCCCGTACAGGTGCTGGGCACCGCACGGCGGTTCGGTCCGAGAATCCGTGCGGCCGCCGGCTCCGTCCTCGGCACGCGTCTTCCGGCCGGGCTGCCGGCCGAGGTCCTGCGGCGCCACCGGCAGCCGGAGTGCACCGCTTCCGAGGATCCCGCGATACAGGACGTCGTCACGCTGAGCACGTACGCCGACCGCGGCACCCAGGCTGCGCACATCGCCCGCGAGATGCGGCAGGCCCATGTCCGGCGCGAGGTGCCATGGCGTGAGCTGGCCGTCCTCGTCCGCTCCGGAGCGGAGATCCCGCCCATCCAGCGCGCCCTGTCCGCCGCCGGGATCCCGGTCGTGGTGGCAGCCGATGAGATCCCGTTGCGCCAGGAGCCGGCCGTCGCCACCCTGCTGGCACTTCTGGACCTGGTGACGCAGCCGGGGTCGGCCAGTCCGGCGCAGGTCATCGACGTCCTCACCGGGCCGCTCGTCGGCCTCACCCCGGGCGATGTCCGCACCCTCGGGCGTGCCCTGCGCGAGGCCCAGCGGCGGGCGGGCTACTCGGCTCCGTCCTCCGAGCGACTCATCCACGCGGCGGTCATCGGACCACTCCGGGGGTCGCGGATCGAGCCCGTCACCGTGCCCCAGGACGAGGTCATCGAGCCAGCGGTCCGTCGACTCGTGGGGATGCTCCGGGAGGCCCAGAAGCAGGTCGAGGACGGTGCCAGTCCCGAGGACGTCCTGTGGACGTTATGGACAGGCGGGCGTCACGCGCACGGGTGGCCTGAACGCCTCCGCGCGGCCGCGCTCGCGGGTCGCCGGTCCGCCGACCACGACCTCGACGCGGTCATGGCCCTGTTCGACACCGCGGACCGTCTCGCCGGTCGATACCCGGGCTTCCTCGGCGTGCGCATGTTCCTCGACGCACTGACCGACCAGCAGATCCCCGCCGAGGCCATCGCCGACCGCGGCAGTCGCGCCGACGCCGTGCGAGTGCTCACCGCCCATCGGGCGAAGGGCCTGGAGTGGGCCGAGGTCTGGGTCGTCGGGCTGCAGGAGGGCACGTGGCCGGACCTCCGGGCCCGGGGCACGACCCTGCGGGTCGAGGAGCTCACCGCCGGGGGCATCGGCACGGGCCCACGCGCCGTCGACCTGCTGGAGGAGGAGCGACGCCTGCTGTTCGTGGCACTCACGCGAGCCCGAACCCAGGTGCACGTGAGTGCGGTCGATGCGCCGAACGACACCGGTGACCGCCCCAGTCGCTTCCTCACCGACCTGGCCGAGCATCTGGACCTGCCCCGACCTGAGCCGGTCGCCGACCGCCCCCGGCACCCGACCTCCCTCGATGGCCTCGTCGCCGAACTCCGCGCCGTGGCGATGGACGAATCCGCGGATGGCGACCTCCGGGCTGCCGCCGTCGAGCGTCTCGGGGCGATGGCGGCCGCCGTCGACGACGCCGGGCGCCCTCTCGTCCCGCTCGCCGACCCCTCCCGGTGGTGGGGACTCCTCGAGCCCACGGTCAACGATCGCCCCCTGCTCGATCCGCTGGCCCCGGTGCCCCTGTCGGGAAGCGTGCTGGACTCGGTCCTGTCGTGCCCACTGAAGTGGTTCCTCGAGCGTGAGGTCCATGCCGAGACCGTGCGCGGTACTGCCACGAGCTTCGGCAGCATCGTGCACGCGATCGCCGACTTCGTGGCACGCGAACAGGTCCCCGCCGACCTCGCCGCGATGGAGGAACAGCTCGACCGCATCTGGGCCGAGCTGCGGTTCGACGCACGCTGGCAGTCCGAGGCCGAGCGCGCTCAGGCGCGGGCAGCCCTCGCCAGGTTCCTCAACTATCACAAGGCCGCCGAGCGGGATCTGCTCGCCACAGAGGCATCGGTGCGCACGGAGGTTGCCGTCACTCGTGCCACGGGTGAGTCCGATCGCGTCTCGCTCACCGGCTCCCTCGATCGGATCGAGCGTGATGGTGAAGGCCGGCTCGTCGCGATCGACTTGAAGAACATGCGCAACGCCGTCTCGCGCCGGGATGTCGACGAGCACGGACAGCTCGGCGTGTACCAGCTCCTGCTGCGGCAGGGCACGCTTCCGGAGGGCCTCGACGTCGACGAGGTGCCGCGGCCCGTGGGCGGAGCCGCCCTCGTCCAGCTGCGGATCGACGAGGGCCGTGGCTCCACAGCCGCCAAGGTCCAGTTCCAGGCGGCACTCGATTCCGAGGGCGACACGCCCTCGTGGGTCGAGGAGCGGCTGGCCGAGGCTGTCGACGTGCTGCGCGCAGGTGAGGTGGTCGCCCGCACCGGGCGCGCATGTGACTACTGCGCCTATGCCTCGACCTGCCCGGCACAGGCCGAGGGAGAGCAGGTGGTGCCATGACCTCGC
Organism: Candidatus Nanopelagicales bacterium; assembly: GCA_030830865.1. Lineage (GTDB taxonomy): Bacteria > Actinomycetota > Actinomycetes > S36-B12 > S36-B12 > UBA10649. Next base: position 21,321 of record JAURME010000162.1, read on the forward strand.
TCACCCGTGCCGACCTCGACGCAGCCCTGCGCCTCACACTGACCGACGAGCAGTGGGACGTCGTCTCCTCGCCCCTCGCACCCGCGGTCATCGTTGCAGGAGCCGGGTCCGGCAAGACCACGTCCATGGCCGCTCGGGTCGCGTGGCTCGTCGGCAGCGGGCAGACGCGTCCGGAGTCGGTGGTCGGGCTGACGTTCACCACGAAGGCTGCCGGACAGCTGCTCACCTCGATGAGGTCGTCGATCCAGCGACTCGTCGAAGCCGGCATCGTCTCGGGCGTCGATGACGACGGTGAGCCGCTGGGCGAGCCCGAGGTCCTCACCTACCACGCGTTCGCCGCCCGCATCCTCGCCGAGCACGGCATCAGGATCGGCCGCGAACCGCGGCCGGTGATCCTGACCGAGGAGTCCCGGCAGCAGCTGGCCTACCGATTCGTCTGCCGATCGACCCTTCCCCTCGCGGGCCTCGCGCGCGACCCGGCGACCATGGCCTCGGATCTGCTCGCGCTCGATGATGAGCTCGCCGAGCTCGCCATCACGCCCGAGGAACTGCGCCGCTTCGATGACGACCTCGTGGCCACCCTTGAGGCCTACGACGCCGAGAAGCCGCTGCAGGCCATCGGCCGGGACATGCTCGCCACGTCGACCTTGCGGGGCGTGCTCGCCGACCTCGTCCGGGAGTGGCGCGCGGATAAGGCAGCCCGTGAGGTCATGGACTTCGCCGACCAGATCCGGCTGGCCGGCCACCTCGTCCAGCGCTTCCCGGAGGTAGCGGCGGACCTGAGGGAGCGGTACGGCGTCGTCCTGCTCGACGAGTACCAGGACACCTCGATCGCGCAGCGCACCCTGCTGCAGGCCCTCTTCGGTGATGCCCACCCTGTGCTGGCCGTCGGTGATCCGTGCCAGGCGATCTACGGCTGGCGCGGCGCCAGCGTCGACAACATCGAGAACTTCCCCGACCACTTCCCCGGGAAGGACGGCCGCGCGGATCGCTTCGCGCTGTCGCTCAACCGGAGGTCCGGACCCAGCGTGCTCGCCGTGGCGAACCGCACGTCCGAAAGGCTTCGCACGGTCCATGCCGGGGTGCAGCCGCTGGGGGCGGGAGACAACGGCAAGGGCCCCGGTGCGGTGTCGTGCGCACTGTTCGACACCTACGACGACGAGGTCGCATGGGTCGTTGATCAGGTGATCGCCACGCGGGGTGGCGGAGCCCGCTGGCGTGACATCGCGATCCTCGGTCCCACGGGAAGCGACCTCGTCCGGGTCCAGACGGCGCTGCGCCGTCGCGGGGTGCCCACACAGTTGGTCGGTGCTGCGGCCCTGCTCGCACAGCCTGCAGTCGTCGACCTGCGGTCCATGCTCGAGGTCATGCACGATCCCTGCGCTAACCCGGCGTTCGTGCGACTGGCGGCCGGACCGCGCTGGCGCATCGGCGCGCGCGATCTCGCCGCACTCGGGGAGCGGGCAGACGAGCTGGCCGGGGGACACGGGCGCAGCGATCATCCGGACCTCGCGACCGCGCTGGACGAGGCCGTGGTCGGCAGCGACGTCGTCGATGTGGTCTCCCTGACCGAGGCCCTGGCGGATCCAGGGGACCCACGCGACTATTCGCCCGAGGCATGGGAGCGCTTCGGGCTCATGGCCGACGAGCTCGACCACCTGCGTCGACTGACCGGGGAGCAGCTGCCCGACCTCCTCCTGCAGGTCATGCGCATCACCGGCCTGGAGGTCGAGGTCAGCATGCTGGAGGGCGACGAGGGTGCCCAGCAGATGAATGCCCTGCACGCCTTCGTCGACCTGGCCTCCGGATTCACCGACGTCGACGGCCGGATCGGCCTTGGCGCCTTCCTGTCCCGACTCCGAGACGCGGAGCGGTTCGACGTCGACCTCGATCTCGAGGTGGGCGGCCCTGCGGATGCCGTGTCCCTGCTGACCGTCCACAAGGCCAAGGGTCTTGAGTTCCCCTACGTCTTCGTGCCCTTCGTCTCCGAGAACGCGTTCCCGGGCGGCAACGGGAGATCCCAATGGCCCACCAGCGCGAAAGTGGTCCCGTGGCCGATGCGTCCGGACGCCGATCCGGCGCTCGCTGGATTCCCGATTCCGGGGGAGACACCGCGGGACAAGCACAAGAAGGCCTACTGGGAGGTGCTCAGCGACATCGGGGAGTTGGAGAACGACCGACTCGCCTATGTGGCGTTCACCCGCGCGGAGCGGGGCCTGGCCGTGAGCGGCCATTGGTGGGGTCCGCACCAGAAGGAGCCCCGCGGACCAGCGCGCTACCTCACGACGGTCCATGAGGCCTGCCTGGCCGGGGAGGGCGAGGTCGTCCACTGGGCACCGGCCCCTGAGGACGGTGCGACCAACCCGCAACGTGAAAGTGCCGCGGTCCCGGTCGTGTGGCCCGAGACGCCGGACGACGCGCGTCAGCGGCGGCTCCGCGATGTCGCCGATGCCGTCCGCCGGGCGCGGCCCGTCCAGCCGGGCCTGCCCGGCATCACCGAGCCGGGGGCAGATGCCGTGCATCGCCGCGTCGCCGAGTGGGACGATCTCACCGCTGCGCTCCTTAACGAGGCCCGGGCACGACGCACGACGGATCACGTGGTCCGCCTGCCGGCTTCGGTGTCGGCCAGTCAGGTGATGCGGGCGCTCAAGGATCCCGAGGCCGCTGCGCGCGACTTCGCCCGCCCGATGCCCCAGCAGCCGAGCCGGGCAGCGCGACGAGGCACCCAGTTCCATGCCTGGGTCGAGACCCGCTTCGGTCAGCAGTCACTGCTGGACCCTGAGGACCTTCCGGGCGCCGCGGACGCCGACATCACCAGCGATGCCGCGCTCACCGACCTCAAGGCAGCGTTCGAGGACAGTCCGTATGCCGATCGTGAGCCGATCGGCGTGGAGATCCCGTTCGCCCTCGTCATCGGCGGCAGGGTCGTCCATGGGCGCATCGATGCGGTGTTCCCCACCGACACCGGATACGAGGTTGTGGATTGGAAGACGGGCTCCGCCTCGGGCGTCGATCCGATGCAGTTGGCGATCTACCGCCTCGCGTGGGCGCAGCGCGCGGGAGTTCCGCTCGCGGACGTCGACGCGTCCTTCCTCATCGTGGCCACCGGCGAGGTACTGCGACCGGACACGGATGCCGCGGTGGCGAAGCTTCTCTTCTGAGCGCTCAGCGTTCCTCGTCATCCTGGATCGGGTCGCTCGGCGACGCCGGGACGTCGATCGGCTCGGCACTGTCGCCCACATGCTCGGCCTCCGCGATCGCCTCGCCGGCCTCCTCCGTCGGGCGCGGGCGCACCCCGACCCGACCACGCAGCCACTCACGGGCCGGCTCCTCCACGAAACGCCACATCAGCCAGGCGATCGCCAGGGCACCGGCCACCAGTCCGATCACGGCGATGGCGTAGAGGAGGCCGCCGTCGATGCCGACCGCGCGCAGCCCCGCGCGCCACAGCCCGAACCACACCAGGTGCGTCATGTAGAGCGAGTACGAGATGAAGCCGCCGAGAACCAGAGTCTTGGTGGACAGGAAACGTGCAAGGCCACGGCGGGAGAGTGCCAGCGCACCGATCCAGGCGATGAGCAGCGGGACGAGCAGCAGATGGAAGTACGGCGGCAGCGGCTCGACGTCGCCCCCGAGGTCGATCTCGCCCGCCTGCGCGGGCCCCCATTGGCCGAGGACGATCGCCCCCAGCACGATCAGCACCGGAAGGATGACGGAGAGTGTCGTGGCGAATCGCTCGGTCCGGGGCGTCGGGTCAGCATCGCGGGCGCCGTCCGGCAGGAAGCGCAGGACGATCAGGTAGGTGATCGCGCCGGCCGTGAACTCGGTGAGGATGCGGAAGGTAGAGCCCCAGTTGTCGGTGTAGTACGGGTCCGTCGTCGACAGCCCGTAGACGACCAGAGGGATGAGCACGATGACCCACGACACGGCGAGGATTCGCGTGGAGAAGCGGTGATGCATTCTCCAGAGGACGAGAACCAGCAATGGGAACAGCAAGTAGGCCAGCCACTCCATCGACAGCGACCACGCGACGAAGTTCCAGCCCCGTTGAGGGTTCGCCCCCCACTCCTGGATCAGGAGCAGGTTCTTGATGAAGTCGACGGGATTGAGCCAGTCGCGATCAAGGGCATCACCGGTGACCTTCGCCTGGGCGATCACGGCGGCCCCGGCAACGAAGAGCATCACCAGATGGACCGGGTAGATGCGCGCCAACCGAAGGAACCAGAAGTCCAAGGTTCCCCGGTTGCGCAGCGCCGGCCCGAGGCGGTGCAGGTACGTGTGCGTGAGGATGAAGCCCGAGAGCGCGAAGAACAGGTCGACGCCGAGTCGACCCACCCGCAGGACGTCCGCGAGGCCGACGAACAGCAGTCCGAGCTGATTGAGCGGACCCTGCAGGTGGTAGAGCAGCACCCAGGCAGCCGCGATGAAGCGGATG
>JAURME010000163.1 GCA_030830865.1 Candidatus Nanopelagicales bacterium
AACGTTCCACTGCTCGGCGCACACCATCGACAGGCTGCCGGCTCCCGCGTACTCCATCCGCATCAGGCCGGCCTCGCGCACTCCGCGGGCTGACGGCTGGTAGATCGTCGCAGTGGCGGCGTCGGCGGCTGCGGACCAGAAGTCCGCGGGGGTCGCCTCGTCACCATGCGCCGGCGCCGAGATGGCGATGATCCCGAGTGTCGCGACGGCGACGGTGAGGGGGGTCCTCGTCCAGTGCATCCGATGCCTCCTGACGTTGCCGCTCGGTCCCTGAGCGCCGTGTGCGCTGATGAACGCCGAGAACGTCCCGTCAGGCTAGACGCTCATCCGGGTCGGCGGGGCGCTGAGCGACGAGATCCGACCGTCTAGCATCGAAGGTCGGGGCAGTACTAAGTGGAGGTCCCGACATGGCGGTCTCGCCGGTCTCCTCCCGTCCGTCAACCCTCGTGAAGGAGCACATCAGGGAGTGAACGCCTTTCGGCATCGTGACTACCGGATCTTCTGGATCGGGGCGCTGCTGTCCAATACCGGCTCCTGGCTGCTGAACCTCACCCTCCCGTATGTGCTCTTCCAGCTGACCGGCTCGGCCCTGTGGGTCGGCGCGTCGGTGGCGGCGCAGTTCCTCCCCACATTCCTTCTCAGCCCTTGGGGTGGATCCCTCGCCGACCACTTCCCTCGGCGCCGCATCCTGCTGGTGATGCAGACGTCCTTGGGGTTGGCGGCCCTGCTTCTGTGGCTGGCATGGATCGGTGAGGCGCGTGAGCCGTTCCTGCTGCTTGCCCTCATGGCCCTGATCGGTGCCCTCAATGGGCTCAGCATGCCGAGTTGGCAGGGCTTCGTTCACGATCTCGTGCCTCGGGCGGACCTGCTCTCGGCGGTGACGTGGAACTCCCTGCAGTTCAACGCCTCGCGTGCCATCGGCCCGGCCATCGCCGGGGTCCTTCTGGCTGCGTTCGGGCCGTCCTGGGCGTTCGGCATCAATGCGCTGTCCTTCGGCTGCGTGATCATCGCCCTGCTTCTCGTGCGCGCCGGGCGTGACGCGGTCCGGACGGTTCGGACGAGCAGTGTGGCCCGGCAGTTCACCGCGGCCATGCGCTACCTCACGACGCAACCCGGCCTGGTGATCGCCATGATCGTCGCAGCGACGATCGGCTTCCTCGGCAACCCGATCTTCTCCTTCACCGTCGTGTTCGCCGGCGATGTCTTCGACGTCGGCCCGGTGGCCCTCGGGCTCATGAACGCTGTGCTCGGCATTGGAGCGTTCTCCGCCGCGCCGCTCGTGGCAGGCGCCCGTTGGTCTCCGCGGCTCAGCAGCATGGTCTGGACGGGACTTGTCGCCTACAGCGCGGCGCTGGTGGTATTCGCCCTCGCTCCCGGCTATGCGGTGGGTCTCGTTGCCGCCTTCGTGATCGGAGGCTGCTTCCTCACCGTGGTCGCCTCCATCAACACTGCGACGCAGACCATCGTTGCGGATCCCTTCCGCGGCCGAGTCCTGGCGCTGCGACTCATGACGTTCACGCTGGCGGCCCCGCTCGGCAGCGTCGCGTGGGGCGCGGTGTCCGATGCCATCGGCCCACGGCCGACCGTGCTCATCTCCGGCGCTCTCCTGGGGATCGTCACCCTGCGACTGGTCACCCTGCGGGGGCGCCTGCGCCTGACTCGGCTGGATGATCCGCATGATGTGATGCCGACGGAATCCTGATCGTCACCCGCAGTCCGCCCATCGGACTGTCACCGAGCTCCATCGTGCCGCCGTTAGCTTCCACCGCCTCGACCATGATGCGCAGCCCCAGCCCGAAGCCCTCGGTTGAGCTGCTGCGGTGCCGGGTGCTGGCCGGGTCCAACAGGGAGGAGCGACGTGCCGCCGGGATTCCCGGACCGGAGTCGTCGACCATGAGCGTGACAAGACCCCCTGCCTCTGTCACGGACACAGCAGCCGGGGAACCCGACGGCGTATGCCGAACGAGGTTCTGGGTGAGGTTCCCGAGCACAAGACGCAGGTCATCCGGTGCCACCCACACCTCGGCCGCCACCGTCGCGACGGTGACGTCACGCGTGGGATCGAGGACGGCGACGTCGGCGAATGAGACCTCCGTCAGGCCACCGAGATCCACCACCTCTCGCGCATCGGCCGAGCGCGCGCGACGGGCCTCCAGAGCCAGCAATTGGGTGACGAGTCGGTCAAGCCGTTTGCTCTCGGACTCGATACGGGCGAGAGCGGCACGGTCCTGGTCGCCCAGCTCGTCCGATCGTTGGGCGATCAGCTCGGAGTAGCCGCGGATGACCGTGAGCGGTGTGCGGATCTCGTGCGAGGCATCGGAGACGAACGTGCGCAGTCGGTCCTCGGACGCGGCTGCCTCTGCGAGAGCATCGGCGAGGGAGTCGATCATCACATTCATCGACTCGGTCAGATCGCCGATCTCCGTCCCGGTCCGCGTGGTGGGGAGTCGGTGGTCAGTATCACCGCCGGCGATGCGGCTGGCCGACGCGACCATCGCGCGCATCGGCCGGAATGCCCGCCAGACGAGCAGCCACGCGGCCAGGGCTCCGACAATCGTCACGCTGATCACCGCGACGATGATCGCCGTCGCCAGCGCCGCAAGCGTCTCCTGCGCTGACGTCAGGGGTGCTGCGGCCACCACCGTCGCGCGACCGGGAACCGGCTGCTGCACGACCACCCGCATCGTTGGGGTGCCCTCGACCGTGATGGGTGCGATCGATGCCTGGACGATCTGCTCGGCAGAGAGATCGGGCACCGGAATGGGGGCATCGGGCGTACCCGCCGATCGCAGCCGAAGTATCGTCCCATCGCGGTTGACCCTGCCGAGGGCGACGCTCACGTAGGCGTCGCCCGTGGGCGTCTCCCGGCCTTCGGCGAGAGCCCTGATCCGGGCCTGGGAGATGTCCGAGTACAGGATCTCGTCCACTCGATCCGTCTGGATGCTCCCGGCATTGACGTAGATGACGATGCCGAGCACGGACGTGGACAGGGCGATGAGGGCTGCGGTCAGGGCTGTGAGGCGAAGGCGAAGGCTCATGGGGTGTCAGCCCGAACTGGGCGCGAGGAGCTGGTAGCCCACACCGCGGACCGTGCGGATCGAGATGCCGTCGCCGAACTTCCGGCGGAGGTACGACACATATGTCTCGAGAGTGGATGACTCGGTGCCGCGATCGAAGCCCCAGACCTGCTCAAGCAGCTGCTCCTTGGTGAGGACTCGCCCCCGGTTGTCCATGAACAGGGCCAGCAGGCGGTACTCCGTGGGTGAGAGCTCGACGATGTCCTCCCCGAGACGCACGACGTGGGCATCATCGTCCATGACGATCTCGCCGACTCGCCTGACGGACGACGTCACCTCCGTGCGCGACCTCCGCAGGATCGCTGCCACCCGCAGGATGATCTCCTCGACGCCGAAGGGCTTGCGGACGAAGTCGTCGGCGCCGAGACCGAAACTAGTCCGGGTGTCGTCCCGGCCCTCGCGTGCGGTGAGGACCAGCACGGGGGTGCTCATCCCTGCCTCCTGCATCCGCTCGAGCAGCTCGTATCCGGACATGACCGGCATGTTGACGTCGACGATGGCGAGATCGATGTCCTGCTCGCGCAGGATCCGCAGGGCCTCCATGCCGTGACTGGCCGAGACCGGCTCGTACTGGGCCAGGCGGAGGGCATCGACGAGCAGGTCGTTGATCGCCGGTTCGTCGTCGACCACCAGGATCCGTCCGGACACGCGTCACCCCTCCAGCCTTGGTCCGACCACGCTACTGCGTGCTTGGTGTCAGGGTCCTCGATCTTCCTGGGAGTTCACTGGGAAAGTACAGATGGTGGCTTCGTGGGCTATTCGCGACTGTGGATGACGACACCATCGGTGCGCTGCACGGACACCTGGACGTCGCCGCCGAGGGTGCACGCGAGGACGTGGCCTCCGGCCCCGCGGTCAGCGGTGACGCCGTGCAGGTGCAGGCCCGGCTGGCCCACGCCCTTCATGTCGGCGCCCTGCCAGAAGCCGACGAGCACCGCGCGCTTCTCACCAAGGGGGAACTGGGTCTGCCCGGCCACGACCTCCGCGAGGGAGGGGTAGGGGACGGACTGGCGCGGAACGCTGCGGGTGAGGAGATCGGTGAACGTCCCGCGCACGCGGACGGCGATGATCCCATCGCTGCTGCCGGCGAGATCCTGGATGACAGGCCCGAGGTTCGCGCACGTGGTCCCCGGCGCGACGGGCCCCGAGGCGTCGGCCTGGAAGTCGACGGCCTGGGCGAACGGGGTGCTGACGGATGGGTCGACGACGGTCGGTGTGCCGTCGGTGCCGACCCGGTAGGGCGTGCCCCCCACCAGCACGAACTCGCCGTCGAGGTCGTTGAACGTGCCAAGACCGAGGGTGCGGCCGTCGATCGCGGTGCCCAGCGATGCCAGTCCGGCGAAGTCGGGCTGCGTCAGGTAGTCGTAGGTGCCGACCTGGTTCACGTAGTTGTCGGCGGCATGGGCGGTGGGGGCGGCGACGGCGGTGACTGCCAACGCCACGGCGATGGTCGTCCAGCGCAGGCGCGGGGCATGGGTCATGCGTCAGGAGCGTACGCCCCCACGGCACCCACGTGACGGATCGCCCGCCAAGGGACAGGATGGGGACATGAGCGCAGAGAACGAGGCCTTCCACCTCGCCGCCGA
>JAURME010000164.1 GCA_030830865.1 Candidatus Nanopelagicales bacterium
ACTCTCTCGCTATCGACACCGTGCAGGACGGGGTCACTTTGCTAGTGGTGTTCGATGAGGAGGGCAACAGACTCGGGTCCTTTGAGGTCGATGGCGAGACCGAGGATGGCGCAGTCATCTACTCCGATATCTCCTTCGACCCGGATACCGGAGAGTTCTTCCTCACAGAAGAGGAGGCCAGAGCGGAGGAAGTCGACGCCGACTTCCTGACATTCATCGACGAACTAGTGGAAGAGGAGTTCGACGAGGGCACCGACGACGACCCCTTCACCGACGACGACCTATACACCGATGACGGCACCGACGACGGCACCGACGACGACCTGTACACCGATGACGGCACCGATGACGGCACCGACGACGACCCATTCACCGACGACGGCCCCCTCTCCGACGAAGGTCGGGTGGAGGAGGCGCCAACGGAGGATGATCCCGTGCTCGAGGCCGACTCAGACGGCGGTGACGGACTCGCAGACGGGGAGGAGTAGGCGGGACGGGGGCGCCACTGAACCGGGCCTGCTCACCAGCGCCTGACTTTCTCCAGCGGCCACTGTCCGCGAAGGTCGGCACCCTTCTCGCTCGGCCCCATGAACTGCTACGTTCCCGACACGCACATGTGTGTGCGCCCAAAGCCCGGGGAGTCGTGATGTCCACAGATCCGTCAGATGGTGCCGACGGCAAAAATTCTGCGGTCCGGCGTCCGACTCAAGCGACCATCGCCATCCTTGCCGCCGTCCTCCTGGGTGTTGCAGCGGTCTTGACGGCATGGTCGGCGTATCGCGCGTCCCTCACCAGTGATCTGATTCTGAAGAACTACTCCGAGCAGCAGGCCACGATCGCGACCGCCAATGACTACCTCAGTCGTGCTGATCAGCAAGAGGCATTGGAACGGTCGCTCTTCCTGGAATGGGCCCTAGCCAACTCCCTGGAGAACTACGACGCAGCCGCATACATCGCTGAGGTGATGACCGATGAACTGTATTCAGCGGTGGACTGGTGGGCCCAGGACGCCAGTGAGCCGTCCCCGGCGACACCCTTCGTGGAGGAGAATCCCTACTTTGCGGACCTCGAGAGCCAAGTGCTGATCGCGGAGGGCACGACCCTGTATGAGGAGGCCGATGCCCTCAGGCAGGCCGCGGAGATTGCGGATGCAAATAGCGACCGATTCGACCTTGCCAATGTGTTCTTCGCCATCGTCCTCTTCGTTGCCGGCATGGCAACCATCGTTCACCGCCGCTCGATCCAGGTCGGCTTTCTCTCGCTGAGCGTGGCGGGACTTGTCGCCGGCGTATTCATTGTCGTCACCACATCTGGCTGGGCCAATCTGAACTGACGGTCGATCTCGACTGCACCTGCCTGCAGAAGGGCAACCAGGCTCGGTGGCCTCCTGCCGGACCTAAGTGCCTCCATCACTTGCGATGTTCCGAGGACCTAGTCGAACACGTGTGCACCGGCGCCGACGCTCCTCAATCGGTGCTAGCAGCCGTCCAGGCTGCAGTCGCCGACCACCATGAGGATCAAGTACACCTGGGACGCGAAGACGCCCGCCATGACGATGCCTGCCATCACCATGGCCGCCGTAGCGAGTCCAGAACCGTGAGCCGACACGGACTTCGAAGCCGAGCGTGCTCTGCGCCCCATCACGAGCGGCAGGACCGCCACGGCCCATGCAAGGAGCCCGATGGCGACGACCACGGCAACGGCCAAGGCCTTGACCATGAGTGAGTTCGAGGGCTCAGCACCCACCATGCCCGCGAAGAACAGGGCGCTCAACTCGACGATGAACAGGATCGGAGAGAGGACAACGCTCACCAGAGCCAGGACGAATGCAGTCACCGGGCGCTTCACCCATGCCTCCTTCACTACGTCGTGCCCCTGACGGACCGAGTCTCCGGCCTCCCGCAGGGAGCCTAGGCCTGTTGGCTCCGAATGAGAAGGTCCGCACGCCCGGGCTAGGCGCGGTAGCTGAAGGCCAGGCGGGTGCGCCGGTGGGCGATCCGCCACCCCGCGTCCGTCCGCACGAAGCGGTCCACGTACTCCCCCACATGTCGCACGGGCCCGATGGGCGCCAGTTCGCGGTCCAGATCGGCTGCCGAGTCGACCTCATGATCGAACTGGTGACGGAAGTTGATGAAGTAGGTCAGGCCCTCGGCGTGATCGGCGTCGACCACTGAGACATTCGTGTTCGTGCACACATGGCGTGCCAGCCAGGTTCTGTCTGCCAGGTTCGCCGCCATCCCGGACCGGAGCTCCTCGTGACCTCGGAAGGCCAAGCCGGCAGCGGGGAACTCCCACACGCCATCGGGAGCGAACAGCTCCCACAGTTCGTCCGCGCGCCCGAGATCGATCAGGTGCGTGTACCGGACGATCAAGCGCGTGCAGTTGTGGATGTCAAGGAGCTCCTCGATGGATGGGCCGTCAGGCATCTTCGGGTCCTCATGTCTGCGGGAGGAGGGTTCGACCAGCCTAGGTCGGCGGACAGGCCGGTGCGGCCCTAACCGTTGTGAATCTGCGCGACCAGACGACCGATCATCCGGTGGTGCTGCAGGTCATCGAGTCCGGCCGGGATGTCCTCGAAATCGATCATCGTGATGGTCGGGCTCACCTGGCCGGACGCCAGCAGTTCATACACAGCCGCGATGTCATCCTTCGTGCCGCCCGACGATCCTCGGATCTCGGCCTGGCGATGGATCATGTCCATCGTCTGCAGCGGGATCTCCATGCGTGCCATGCCGACAAGCACCACACGCCCCTGCTTGCGCAGCGCCTTCACCGCGTTCGCCGTCGTCGTGCCATAGCCGGCGTAGTCGACGATGAGGTCGAAGTCCTGCCCCTGCCACTCCAGAACGTCCTGGACCACGGACTGCGCGCCGATCTCCCGGGCCATGGGCCACACGGCCTCGTTCACCTCGGCGACGTGCACCTCACAGCCGAGCACCACGGCCACCCGTGCACCGATCTGCCCGAGGCCCCCAAGCCCGATGATTCCGACCTTCATCCCAGCCTTGGCCTCACCGCGGGTCACGAGTGCGTGATACGACGTCATCCCCGCATCCGTGCCGATCGCGGCGAGCGCGAAGGACAGATCGTCGGGCATGGTGACGACATCATCAGCAAGACACACATGCTTCTCCGTGAACCCACCGTCCCGCCGGTAGCCCGGTGCCCCGTGACCGTTGCTGGGGCAGACGCCCACACGATCCCCCACCCGCACATCCGTCACGTCTGCACCGACGGCACTGACGACACCGGCTATCTCGTGGCCCATGACGACGGGTCGCGGTGCCATGTAGTCCAGCCAGGACTCGTCCGTCAGAACGCCCACGTCCGAGTGACACAGTCCGGCGGCGACGACGTCAATCACGATCTCGCCGGGTCCCGGCGTGGGTTCGGGGATGTCGGCCCTCTGCAGCGGCTGATGGGTATCGGTGAAATGCCACGCCTTCATGGGTGCATCCTGCCGCAGGAGGTCAGGAGTCGATCACGGCCTCACGATCCGCGCGAGGAACACCGAGCACAGGAACAGACCCCGCCATCCAGTGGTGTCGTCCTCGAGGGCGAGCGACTCGTCGCGGAAGGCCTGTGGGTCCTCAGCCTCCATCATCGGCATGGCTGCGTGGAAGTGGAACGGCCGGATCGACACCTCATCGAAACCCAGGCCGCCGAGCCATTCGGGAATGACGAACGGGTTGTCATAGCGGGCCTCATGACCGCTGGACGGCAGTGGAGGCCGGTCCGTGTCGACACGGCCGGCGACAAAGGCACTGACCCGATCGCGCGTGGTCGGCGGCACATCGGCGAGCAACTCGTTGACCATGAAGTCACGCGTGAACCGGTTGAACGTCACCAGCGAGAACAGGCTGTTGCGGAACTCGACGAACATCTCTCCGCCCGGGCGCACCAGCGCGGCCATGTTGCGCATAGTCGCCTCGCGATCCCGGGCGTGCGGCATGATCCCCAGTGCCATCAGCGAGTCGAACGTCCCGGCGCCCGGGAGTCGCTGCAGGGATTCAGAGTCCTCGGCGTCCGCGACGATCACGTCCGCAGGGTCGCCACCGAGGTCCACCAATGCCCTCCGGGTCGCCTCGACGCTGGCCTCGTCGTTGTCGACTCCGGCAAAGGTGAGACCGGCATCGACCACGTGGGCCACCCCGTTGCCACTCCCCACTCCCACCTCGACGAGGGACCTTGCCCCGCGGCGTTGGGCGGAGTCCAGGGCGATCCGCCAGGCGAAGTGGTTCGCGGGATACCCGTGGTCCAGGTCAGTCAGGCCGGCGGCTTCCTCGGCCACGAGGCGATGTGCCCGCTCCCGGTCGTATCCCACGCGTCTCTCCCATCGGCCCACAACTGAGTCCGGTATGGGTGCAGTCTCGCGCAGCCTGCACCCTCGTGCAGGCTGAGGCGACGTGGGGAAGTCACCCTTGGAATGCCCGGACCGAGACACGCGGGTTCCGGAAATGTGAATCACATCACTTTCGGCACCTGCGAGCCCTACCCTGCGGCTCAGCGGGGGCCATCGGAGGAGGAACCTTGTCAGACAAGATGCAGGCCGGAGGGGGCGTGGAGTACACGCACGCCGGCAAGGAGTACTTCGAGAAGCGCGGGCTCACGCGTCACGCTGGTGCCGCGTCGCTCTGGGGCCTGGGCGTCGCCGCCGTCATCTCCGGCGACTTCTCGGGCTGGAACCTCGGCATCGGCCAGGCCGGCTGGGGCGGCATGCTCATCGCCACGATCGTCATCGGCGGCATGTATCTGCTGATGATCTACAGCATCGCCGAGATGTCCGCTGCGATGCCGCACACCGGCGGGGCGTACTCGTTCGCCCGATCGGCGTTCGGCCCCTGGGGCGGCTTCTTCACCGGCTTTGCCGAGACCATCGAGTACGTCATCACGACGGCCGTCGTCGGGACATTCTGCGGTCTCTACGCGGATGCCATTCTGGCGGACCTCTTCGGAGTCTCCTGGCCACTGTGGCTTTGGGTGTTGATCTTCTACGGCATCTTCGTCGCCCTCAACGCCGCAGGAGCGGCCGCATCCTTCAAGTTCGCCTTCGTCATCGCGATCATCTCCCTGGCCGTGCTGGCCATCTTCGCGATAGCCGCGATCTTCTCGGGCCAGTTCAGCACGGACAAGCTGATGGACATCGTCCCGCAGGAGGGCGGATCGACCTTCCTGCCCTTCGGCATCTTGGGTGTGTTCCTCGCACTGCCGTTCGCCATCTGGTTCTTCCTCGGTATCGAGGAGCTGCCCCTGGCCGCGGAGGAGACCCACACGCCGGCACGGGACATCCCCAAGGGATCGATCGCGGGCATGTTCACCCTGCTGGCCACGGCGTTCGTCGTGCTCGTCCTCAACCCGGGCGTACTCGGGTCTGCCGCGATCAGCGAGAGCGGCGAGCCGATCCTCGACGGCTTCCGGGCCTTCTTCCCAGACAGCAACATCGCAGCCCTGCTGTCCCTGATGGCGCTTGCGGGTCTCGTGGCGTCCTTCCAGGGCATCATGTTCGCCGCAGGCCGCAACGTGTATTCCCTGTCGCGGGCCGGCTACTACCCGAAGTTCCTGTCGCTCACGGGCCAGCGCAAGACGCCCTGGGTCGCGCTGGTGGCGACCGCGATCGTCGGCATCCTGCTCATCTTCGGACTCGGCGAATGGGTGTACGCGGGCGATCCGGTCGCCGCAGCGGGCGCACTTCTGCTCATCGCGGTGTTCGGCGCGGTCATCGCCTATGTGCTGCAGATGCTGGCGTTCCTCGTGCTGCGCCAGAAGTTCCCATCGGTCAGTCGTCCGTACCGGAGCCCGGTGGGAATCATCGGGGCCCTGGTGGCTGGTGTCATCGCCTTGGTGACGCTGATCCTGATGCCCTTCAACAGCGATTACCGCGGAGTGATCCTGTGGGTGGCGATCGTGTACGTCGTCGGTCTGCTCCTCTTCGCCCTCTTCGGGCGCAAGCGGCTCGTCCTCTCGCCCGAGGAGGAGTACGCCGTCACCGGTGGCGTCCACGGCCATCCGGAGACGGAGGGCTACGACGTCACCGAGCAACTGGAGGAATCCGGTACCGAGGAGTTCTTCGACAAGGGGCAATGACCCCCTGAGCATGGAACGGGGAGGGGTGTCGAGGTGGCACCCCTCCCCGTTGCCGCCTTGGATGTCCCATAGGAGGAACAGATGGAACGCAAGCAGAGGCTCAACCTCGACGACCTCAGGTCAGGGGTCGACAGTGGCGAGATCGACACCGTCGCTGTCGCGATCACCGACATGCAGGGACGCCTGCAGGGCAAGCGCGTCCACGCCCAGTACTTCATTGACGAGGTCGCCCATCACGGCACGGAGGGGTGCAATTACCTGCTCGCGGTCGATATCGACATGAACACGGTGAGGGGCTACGAGATGTCCTCGTGGGACACCGGGTACGGCGATTTCGTCATGACGCCCGACTTCTCGACATTGCACCGCGTCGCGTGGCAGCCGGGAACAGTCGGCCTCCTGTGCGACCTGTCCACCGTCGACGGGCAGCCCGTGGCGCCGTCACCCCGGCAGATCCTCCGACGCCAGGTGGATCGCCTCGCCGATCAGGGCATGGTCGCCATGGCCGGTACGGAACTGGAGTTCATCGTCTTCCACGACACGTACGAGGCCGCCTGGCAGGGTGGCTATCGAGGGCTCACGCCGGCGAACCTGTACAACGTCGACTACTCCATGCTGGGCACGGCCCGCGTGGAACCGCTGCTGCGTCGCATCCGGAACGACATGACCTCCGCTGGCATGACCGTCGAGAGCGCCAAGGGCGAATGCAACCTCGGGCAGCACGAGATCGCCTTCAAGTACCGGGACGCCCTCGGGACGGCGGACAACCACGTCATCTACAAGACGGGGGCCAAGGAGATCGCCGCCCAGGAGGGCATGGCCTTGACGTTCATGGCGAAGTACGACGAGCGCGAGGGCAACTCCTGCCATATCCACCTGTCCTTCCGAGGCACCGACGGGTCCATGGTCATGGCCGACGAGTCCGATCCCTCTGGGATGTCCGCTCTCGGCCGGGCCTTCGTGGCCGGCCAGCTCGCCCACGCCCGGGAGCTCAGCCTGTTCTTCGCCCCGCAGATCAACTCGTACAAGCGGTACGTGGACGGGTCCTTCGCCCCGACCTCCATCCGCTGGGGGCATGACAACCGCACCATTGCGTTTCGACTGGTCGGCCATGGCCCCTCCCTGAGACTGGAGAACCGCATCCCTGGTGGCGATGTCAATCCCTACCTGGCGATCGCGGGCATCGTGGCGGCAGGCCTCGACGGCATCGACCGCGGGCTGGAGTTGGAGCCGGAGTTCACAGGAAACGGGTACGTGAGCGACTCCCCGCGGGTTCCGTCCTCCATGCACGAGGCCCTCAAGCTGTGGACGGAGTCGGACTGGGTGAGGGATACCTTCGGTGCCGAGGTCCAGGACCACTACGCGAACATGGCGCGCGTCGAGATCGCCGCCTTCGGCGCGGCCGTGACCGACTGGGAGCGCTACCGCAACTTCGAGAGGATCTAGGAGGATCCGTGCACGACGTCATCAACCCGGCGACGGAAGAGGTCATCGCCACCGTTCGACCCACCTCCGCCGAGGAGACCGATGAGGCGATCGTGCGGGCGCACGAGGCTTGGCCCTCGTGGCGGTCTGTCGCCCCCGGTGAGCGAGCCACCTTGCTTCGCCGCTTCAGCGACGTGGTGCGCGACCACGCTGAGGAACTCGCCCAGCTGGAGGTGGCCAATGCCGGGCACACCATCGGCAATGCCCGCTGGGAGGCCAACAACGTCGCCAACGTCCTCGCCTACTACGCGGGAGCCCCCGAGCGGCTGTTCGGCCGGCAGATCCCCGTGCCCGGCGGGATCGACATGACCTTCCAGGAGCCCATCGGGGTCGTGGGGATCATCGTGCCCTGGAACTTCCCCATGCCGATCGCCGGCTGGGGCTTCGCCCCGGCGCTCGCCGCGGGCTGCACGGTGGTCCTCAAGCCGGCCGAGGTCACTCCTCTCACGGCCATCCGACTGGGCGAACTCGCCCTCGAGGCGGGGATCCCCGAGCACGTGCTCAGCATCCTTCCGGGCAAGGGATCGGTCGTGGGACAGCGTTTCGTCGAGCATCCCCTCGTCCGCAAGATCGTCTTCACCGGCAGCACCGAGGTCGGCGAGCAGATCATGGCGGGGGCGGCCCGACAGGTGAAGCGCGTGACCCTGGAACTGGGCGGCAAGTCGGCGAACATCGTCTTCGCGGACGCCGATCTGGAGAAGGCGGCCGCCGCGGCCCCCTACGGGGTCTTCGACAACGCGGGGCAGGACTGCTGCGCGCGGTCCCGGATCCTGGTGCAGCGCTCAGCCCTCGACCGGTTCATGGAACTGTTCGAGGCAGCCGTGGCCGGTGTCCGGGTCGAGGATCCGACGTTGGAGACCTCGGAGATGGGCCCGCTCATCACGCGATCGCATTTCGAGACGGTGGCCGGATTCGTGCCCGACGATGCGCCGGTCGCGTTTCGCGGCACGTGCCCCACGGGGCCCGGCTACTGGTTTCCGCCGACCGTCCTGTCACCCGTCGCACCCGGGGACCGCAGCTTCCGGGAGGAGATCTTCGGGCCGGTCGTCTCGGTCACCTCGTTCGAGGACGAGGACGAGGCCATCCGCCTCGCCAACGCAACGGACTTCGGCCTCTCCGGTTCGATCTGGACGCGGGACATCGGGAGGGGTCTTCGTGTCTCACGAGGTGTGGAGACCGGCACGCTGTCGGTCAACTCACATTCGAGCGTTCGCTACTGGACCCCGTTCGGAGGCTTCAAGAAGTCCGGCCTCGGACGCGAACTCGGCCCCGACGCACTGGACGCATTCACCGAGACCAAGAACGTTTTCATCAACACCGAGGACTGAGAGGAACACATGGGAACCAGCAACTGCCGTCGCCTCGAGGGGCGCACGGCCGTCATCACCGGCGGCGGATCGGGCATCGGCCTGGCGACGGTCCGTCGCCTCGCCGACGAGGGAGCCAGAGTCGTCGTGGCCGATATGGACGTCGCCTCGGGTCAGGCAGCGGCCGACGAGGTCGGGGGCACCTTCGTCCAGGTCGACGTCACGAGCGCAGACGACGTTGACCGGATGTTCTCGGTCGCGCAGGAGACCTACGGGTCCATCGACGTGTCGTTCCACAATGCCGGCATCTCCCCGCCGGACGACGACTCCATTCTCGAGACCGGCATCGAAGCGTGGCGGCGGGTGCAGGAGGTGAACCTCACCAGCGTCTACCTGTGCTGCAAGGCGGTGCTCCCCTACATGCTCGAGCAGGGCCGCGGCAGCATCATCAACACGGCATCCTTCGTCGCCACGATGGCCGCTGCAACGTCCCAGATCAGCTACACCGCGAGCAAGGGCGGCGTCCTGGCGATGTCCCGCGAACTGGGCGTGCAGTTCGCTCGCAGCGGGATCCGCGTCAACGCCCTGTCGCCCGGTCCGGTCGCGACGCCGCTGCTGATGGAGTTGTTCGCCAAGGATCCCGAGCGGGCCGCACGACGGCTGGTCCACATCCCGGTGGGTCGCTTCGGCGAGCCTGAGGAGGTCGCGGCGGCGGTGGCCTTCCTCGCCAGTGACGACTCCTCCTTCATCACCGCGTCCAACTTCCTGGTTGATGGCGGTATCTCCGGGGCCTACGTGACCCCCTTGTAGTCAGCTGGATTCGGCGAACGCCCGAGCGGCCGAGACGAATGCCGTCAGCAGAGGGCGATCCGCGATTCGGCGATCCGGATGCTCCGGATGCCATTGGACCCCGAGGCAGAACTCGGCCTCGGGGTCCTCGCATGCCTCGATGGTGCCGTCCTCGGCCCACGCACAGACGATGAGCGTCCCGGGGTCCGCGACAGACTGATGGTGGGACGAGTTGACCGTGATCTCGGTCGTGCCGAGGATCCCCGCGCCGCGGGTCCCCGGGATGAAGGTGGCCCGATGATCGACGAACTCCCCGGGACGCTCGCGATGTACAGCAGTATCCGGAACATCCGGAAGGTTCTGGTGGAGCCTGCCGCCGTGGGCGACCGCCATGATCTGCAGGCCCCGGCAGATGCCGAGGACGGGCATCCGGAGGTCCCGTGCCCGGAGGTAGAGCGCGAGCTCTGAGCCATCGCGCTCCCGTCGGGGCACATCGGCCGTCGCATCCGGATCGTCTCCGTAGCGGCGGGCGTCGACGTCCGCCCCGCCCGCGAGGACCAGGCCATCGAGCCGGTTCAGGGCGGTCGGATCGTGATCCGGCGGGAGGAGCACGACATGGGCCCCCGCCTCCTGCAGGAGGTCGACGTACCAGTGAGGCACCAGCGCCGCGGGTATGTCCCACGCGCCCCAGCGGGCCGGCTCGAGGTAGGTCGTCAGTCCCACGACGGTCACGGCCCAAGTGTGGCAGGCATGGACTCTGACTCATTCGCCGGGCGGGACTCCGTGTCGGCCGCCCGGTCGGGTGCAGCCTCGCACCCGACCGGCCTCAACGGATCCCCGCGCAGGTCGCCTATGACTGCCGGTTCAGGGGGAAGAACGTGGCCGTCGACTTCACGGGGTCGGCCAGAGCCGGCACCTGCTGGGTCACCGTCAGCGTCCCCAGGAATCCGTCGGCTCTGATGGTCAGCTCGATCTTCGTGATCGGGTTGCGATCCTCACCCGTGCCGAGGGACGAAGCTCCCGCGCTCGGGGTGATGACGTACGTGTAGATCGGCGGATCCGAGAGGGCCACGAGTTCGTCGATGCTTCCAGGATTCCCGGCCTGCATCGCCGTGTAGAGGGGCATGAGCGCAAGAACGACCGCCTCGCGCGAGGTGTACGAGCTGTTCGACGGACGGTCGAAGATGTCCGAGTTCCCCGTCCCGGGCCGCACCCCCGCACCGTTCGCCGTCTTCAGGACGGCCTTCACGATGGCCGGCCACGAGCGGTCCTCGCCGGCGGCCGGGATGGCGAAGGCGGCATCCTCGGTGATCGCCTTCGAGGGTGCCTTGGCGACCTGCGGACGATAGGTGACCCTCGTGGAGTACGAGGTGGAGGCGGCACCGCACTTCTCGGTCCAGGACGAGGACTGGATGACGCCGCCCTTGAGGACGACGCGGATGCGCGGGAAGGAGCAGGGGCCCCCGGCATCCGCCCTGGCCGTGATGATGGTGCGGCCGCCCGACGCTCGGGTCTCACGCATGTCCGTCCAGCCCTGGCTCGGCCGACCCCCGGTCAAGGGCAGCAGGTACCGCAGGGTGGTGGCGCCGAGGGAGTCGATCACCCAGGGGTCGCCAGGGAACGGCCTGACTGCGTCGGGACTGTCGTAGCCCCAGGCCCCGTCGAGCCCGGTCAGCGTGGATGTCATCCGAAGGCCACGACTGTTCGCGAACGTGCGCGCATTGCCGTGAGCCAGCGCCGAGAGGGTCCCCCACGCTCCGTCCCGGTCGTTGACGCCGGCGGCCCCGAGCAGCGTGCCGCCCTCCGTCACCTTCCAGGACGACGAGCCCGCAGGGCTCGATGACCACCGGATCGTCACCGGAGCGCGCGGAGGGATGACGACGGGCGTGCTCTCGAGGTTCTGCTGAAGGGACGATCGAACGGTCGTGTCGGCTGCCACACCGCGTGCCTCCGCCCGGGCGATGGTCCGGTCGAAGGCGCGGTCCATGGTGTCCGCGGGGGCAGCGGACGCGGGCGGGGCACCCATCACCACCGCAGCGACGGCGGCGGCGACGGTGGCGGTGACAGCGGTCCTGGTGACCTTCATGATTCCTCCCGGGTAGGTGCGACAGGCAGATCATGCGCCCCGCCCCGAGGTCTCGCCATCCCCCTTCGGCGAATCGGGGTGGTAGCACCCCGGGATCGGATGGGCATTCCTCGGGCCCGGGGTCCCCCTGCGGCGTAGGCTCGCTCGCATGAGCCCTCTGCGCCGTGTTGCCGCCGTTCTTTCCACCGTGGCCCTCATCGCCGGACTGAGCGCAGTCAGCGCCGCCCCCGCGTCTGCCGCGAAGAAGCCGACCTTGACCGTGTTCGAGCTTCCGGCCCAGGTGCGCCTGATCCCCGGGGAGTCGATCCAGATCACGCTGAGCACCAACCGCACCACGGGCTACAGCTGGTACGCCGACGGCGGCTGCTGCGCGGCGAACGACAAGCCGATCGCCAAGGTCTCCAAGGGCGCCTACAAGGCGCCGGACAACACCAACGGCATGGTGGGCGTCCCCGGCACCACCACATGGACCGTGACGGCGAAGCGCGTCGGCACCACCGACATCCAGATCATCACCCGCCCGCCGGGCGCGGCGAACACCATGTCGGACGAGGTCGTCGGAACCCTGAAGCTCATCGTCATGAAGCCCGAGAAGTAGCCTCCCGCCGGGAGGTGAACCGTGCAGATCGTCCTCGAACACCTGACGATCGCCGCCGCGAGCGAGGATCGCGTCGACCTGGTGCTCGAGCAGGTGTCCCTGGCGCCTGGCGAGGATCCGGTCGCCGTCGGATTCGGCCATCACGACGAGGCCCTGTCCCACTCCACATCGTGGAGGGAAGAGGGCGGGCGCCTGATCCTGACGTTCGCCCACGTGGTCGCCGATGGCACCGACCTCTCCGCCGTAGGTGGGACGTCCGCTGAGCGGTGGTCGGGAGCGCCCGTCGACCTTGAGGCCCTGCCGTCCGCCTGCCATGCGGTGCGGCACCTGCATTTCCTGCGCTTCACCGACGAGGACATCGCGTCGCACGGCGACCGTGACACCTTCTGGGCATACGCCCACGCCGTGGCCGACCACCACTACCCGGCGGTGGCGGGCCTGCTGTCCACCCACGGCCTGGTCAACGGACCGGACTACGTGATCTGACGCCAGTCCCGAAACACGACCGCTTGTCCCGGGCGATCGGGGTAGTCGTCCACCGTCCACAGAGTCGCGTTCTCGATGACGAAACGACTGCCGTCCTTGGCGATCCGCTCGCCGGAGTATCCGACCAACACCCCGGACGTCGCCGCGTCGGCCAGCATCGAGGCGCGGGCGTCCCGATGCTCCGGTGGTGCGGAGTAGCGCGAGGGCATGCCGACCAGTTCGGCCACCGGAATCCGCCACAGCTCCGCGGCAGCCCGGTTGGCGTACACGAACACCGGATCCGCGCCCCCGTCATGGCTGAGGACCACAGCGTCGAGGTGCATGAGGCGCTGGGCGTCGACCGTGGCGTCGCCCGATCTCTCGACCAACTCCATGCCCACACGTCGAGCATGGCTGTCGAGGATCGCGGAGGAGACCTGGTCCTCGGTGAGGTTCACGAGGCCGGCCCGGCCATCAGGCGGACCGTGAGCAGGGTGCCGGTCGACCTGCGCTCGAGCGTGACGTCGCCCACGGCGGCCATACGCCGCGAGCCCATCCCCGCGGAGTGCCCGGTGCCGTCGTCCGATCCGGACGGCCCCGTGCCGTCGTCGGTGACCCGGACGATGACGCTCGCGCCCTCGAGGCCGACCTCGACATCCGCGCGGCTCGCTCCACCGTGGCGGTAGGCGTTCGCCAAACCCTCCTCCAGGACCACGCCGATGCGGTCGGCAACATCGTCACCCGCGCTCAGCACGGCCGGGTCCACGCGGCACGTGACATCGAGGAGCCCGTCCCACCGCGACACGTGCAGATCGATGACCTCGCGGACCGACGCACTGGCCTCGGCGTCCGAGAAAGGGGTGCGGAGCACCCGCCAGGCCTGGTCGAGGGCCGCCCGGACCTCGGTCGGATCACCATCGGCGCGGGCCCGGTCCAACGCACCCGCACACACCATGAGTCGGGTCTGCAGCGTCCCGTGCAGGTCGGACGCGATGATCCGCGACGCATCGGACAGGCGCTGGGCCATGGCCATCTGCTCCGCGACGGCATCGTCGGCATCCGCGCGCAAGCGCGCGAGCACCTGGGCCCTATGCGTCATCACGGCCGCCGCGTAGGTCGTGCCCAGCAGCCCGACGGTCACGATGAGGACCAGCGCGGCGACCTCCCCGGCGGTCAGGGGGATCACGTCCAGCGTGCCGCTCCACCACGCCCACGGGGTGACTCCCGAGACGTAGAGGAAAGCGACGACCTCGAGCAGGACGAAGGTGATCGCGTAGACCACCAGGCGTGCAGAGGGAATGCGGTCCATGACCAAGTTCGCGACCAGCATGACGGCCGCGCACACCGCCGCGAATCCGAGCGTCGACAGCACACCCACCTGCGCCGCATTGCGGATCGTCGCGTCGATCAGGTAGGC
>JAURME010000019.1 GCA_030830865.1 Candidatus Nanopelagicales bacterium
CCGATGGGCGATGGCCTACAAGTACCCGCCGGAGGTGGTCCGCACCCGTTTGCTGGACATCTGCGTCAACGTCGGGCGCACGGGGCGCGTCACCCCGTTTGCCGTGATGGAGCCGGTGCGCGTCGCCGGGTCGACCGTATCGATGGCCACGCTGCACAACGCCTTCGAGGTGCAGCGCAAGGGCGTTCTCGTCGGAGACATGGTGTTCCTGCGCAAGGCCGGCGACGTCATCCCGGAGGTCCTGGGTCCCGTTCTCGACGACCGGGACGGGTCGGAACGCGCCTTCGTCATGCCCACGCACTGTCCCGAGTGCGGCACGGAGCTGCGGGCGGAGAAGGAGGGAGACAAGGACCTGCGCTGTCCCCACACGCGTTCGTGCCCGGCGCAGGTTCGTGAACGCGTCGCGCACGTGGGCGGCCGGAGCGCCTTCGATGTGGAGGGGCTCGGGGACAAGGCCGCGGCGGCGCTGCTCCAGTGCGGGCTCGTCGAGAACGAGGGTGACCTGTTCCTCCTGACGGAGGACGACCTCCTGCGCTGCGACTTCTTCACCCGCGAACCGGGGAAGGGTGAAAGCGGGCGCCAGCTCACGGAGAACGCACGGTCCATGCTGGCGAACCTTCGGGGCGCCGTGGACCGTCCGCTGTGGCGCGTCTTGGTGGCGCTGTCCATCCGGCATGTCGGTGCGCCCACGGCCACCGACCTCGCACGGGCTTTCGGGTCCCTCGATGCGATCGCCGGGGCATCGGTGGAGGACCTGTCGGCCGTCGACGGCATCGGCCCCACCATCGCCGAGGCCGTGCACGAGTGGTTCACCGAGGACTGGCACCGCGACATCGTCGACAAGTGGCGCCGCGGGGGCGTCCGCATGGCCGATGAGGTGGTCGACATCGGCGAGCAGGCTTTGGCCGGTCTGACCGTCGTCATCACCGGTTCCCTGGAGGGCTTCACCCGGGAGTCGGCGGCTCAGGCGGTCACGGACCTCGGCGGCAAGGTGGCGGGATCGGTGTCGAAGAAGACTCAGCTGCTGGTCGCAGGGGAGAACGCTGGCTCGAAACTGGACAAGGCCCGGTCCCTCGGTGTGCCCGTGGTCGGCGCCGAGGGATTCGCCGCACTTCTCGCCGACGGACTGGAGGCAGCCCTCTCCCACGTGCGTCCGGACGAGTGAGGAGCTCCCCCTAGGATCGAGCGCATGACGTCCATCACGCGTGCGGAGGTCGAGCATCTGGCTCGACTGGCCCGCCTCGAGCTCAGCGACGACGAGATCGACCACTACGCCGGCCAGCTGGACGTGATCCTCCAGTCGGTGGCACGAGTCTCCGAGGTGGCCGGTGCGGACATCCCGCCGACCTCGCATCCGATCCCGATGGTCAACGTGTTCCGCGAGGACATCTCGCGCCCGGGTCTGGCCCGTGAGGACATCGCCGCTGGTGCCCCCGCCTGGGAGGACGACCGTTTCCGCGTCCCGCGCATCCTGGACGAGGAGTAGGCCGTGGCAGTGATGGAAGACGATCTCGTCCGTCAGGACGCGGCCACCCTCGCGAGTGCTATCGCTCGGGGAGAGGTCTCCAGCGAGGAGGTCACCCGCGCACATCTGGACCGCATCGCCGAGGTCGACGGTGAGGTCCATGCGTTCCTGCATGTGCTGAACGACGAGGCCATGGAGTCTGCCCGGGCGATCGATGCGCGCCGTGCGGCGGGGGAGAGGCTCGGGCCGCTGGCCGGGGTCCCCCTCGCACTCAAGGACGTCCTGACCATGACCGGCGTGCCCACGACCTGTGGCTCTCGGATCCTCGAGGGCTGGCGGCCCCCGTACGACTCGACGGTCGTCGAGCGCCTGCGGGCGGCCGACGTCGTGATCCTCGGCAAGACCAACATGGACGAGTTCGCCATGGGCTCCTCCACTGAGCACTCCGCCTACGGGCCAACCCGCAACCCGTGGGACCTCGAGCGCATCCCCGGTGGGTCGGGCGGCGGCTCGGCCGCGGCTCTCGCCGCCTTCGAGGCGCCCCTGGCCATCGGCACCGACACCGGTGGCTCCATCCGGCAGCCCGCATCAGTCACCGGCACCGTGGGGGTCAAGCCGACCTACGGTGGCGTGTCCCGCTACGGCCTCGTGGCCCTCGCGTCGTCGCTCGACCAGCCCGGCCCCTGCGCGCGAACGGTGCTCGACACCGCACTGCTGCATGCCGCGATCGCCGGCCACGACCCGCGGGACTCGACCTCGATCCAGGCCCCGGTTCCGGACGTCGTCGCGGCTGCCAGGCAGGCCGACGTGCGGGGCATGAGAGTCGGACTCGTGCGCGAGCTCAGCGGTGAGGGCTATCAGACGGGTGTCTCGCAGCGGTTCGACGAGGCAGTGAAGATCCTCACGGATCTCGGGGCCGAGGTCGTCGAGGTGTCGTGCCCGAACTTCGAGTACGCCCTCGCGGCGTACTACCTGATCCTGCCGTCCGAGGCATCCAGCAACCTCGCGCGATTTGACGGCATGCGGTACGGCCTGCGCGAGGGCGATGACGGCGCACGCTCGGTCGAGGAGGTCATGGCCCTGACTCGGGAGGCCGGCTTCGGCCCAGAGGTCAAGCGGCGCATCATGATCGGCACCTACGCACTGTCCAGCGGCTACTACGACGCCTACTACGGCTCGGCCCAGAAGGTGCGCACGCTCATCACGCGCGACTTCGAGGCGGCGTTCACCCAGGCGGACGTTCTCATCTCACCCACGGCTCCCACGACCGCGTTCAAGATCGGTGACAAGGTCGACGATCCGCTCGCGATGTACCTGAACGACATCGCGACCATCCCGGTCAACCTCGCCGGCAATGCGGCCATGTCGCTCCCCGTGGGTCTCGCGCCCGAGGACGGGCTGCCGGTGGGGCTTCAGGTCATGGCCCCGCCCATGGCCGACGACCGCCTCTACCGGGTCGGGAGTGCCCTCGAGGCCGCCCTCGTCGACCGGTGGGGACACCTGCTCATCGAGGAGGCTCCGCAGCTGTGAGCACCGACCACGACACCATCCCGTTCGACGAGGCGATCGCCGTGTTCGACCCGGTCCTCGGCCTCGAGACCCACGTGGAACTCGGCACGGCATCCAAGATGTGGTGCGGCTGCCCCACGGAGTTCGGTGCAGACGCCAACACCCAGGTCTGCCCCGTGTGCCTGGGTCTGCCCGGCTCCATGCCCGTCGTCAATGCGGCCGCGGTCGAATCGACGATCCGCATGGGCCTGGCACTGAACTGCAGCATCGCCGAGTGGTGCCGCTTCGCGCGGAAGAACTACTTCTACCCGGACATGCCGAAGGACTACCAGATCAGCCAGTACGACGAGCCGCTGTGTTTCGACGGCTACCTCGACGTCACGGTCGAGACCGATGACGGCCCGCGGGAGTTTCGTGTAGAGATCGAGCGCGTCCACATGGAGGAGGACACCGGCAAGCTCACGCACACGGGTGGTGCCACGGGGCGCATCCACGGGGCCGACTACTCACTCGTGGACTACAACCGCGCGGGCATCCCCCTGATCGAGATCGTGACCAAGCCGGTGGCCGGTGCCGGTGCGCTCGCCCCTCAAGTGGCCCGCGCCTACGTCACCGAACTGCGTGACCTGATGCGCGCTCTCGGCGTCTCCGACGTCCGCATGGAGGAG
The DNA here is from genome assembly GCA_030830865.1 of Candidatus Nanopelagicales bacterium. Taxonomy (GTDB): domain Bacteria; phylum Actinomycetota; class Actinomycetes; order S36-B12; family S36-B12; genus UBA10649. The sequence continues at coordinate 3,643 of JAURME010000019.1, forward strand.
GGGTCGCTCCGCTGCGACGTCAACGTCTCCCTGGCCAGGCCGGGCGAGCCGTGGGGCACCCGCAGTGAGACCAAGAATGTGAACTCCCTGCGCTCGGTCGAGCGGGCAGTGCACTCGGAGATCGAGCGTCAGGCGCACGTGCTCCTCAACGGCGGCCGCGTGGTGCAGGAGACCCGCCACTTCCATGAGGACACCGGTCGCTCCACCTCCGGTCGCTCCAAGGAGCAGGCGGAGGACTACCGCTACTTCCCTGAACCCGACCTTGTGCCCGTGGCGCCGTCGCGTGAATGGGTCGAGGAGCTGCGCGGCACGCTGCCGGAGAACCCGTCGGTCAAGCGCGCACGGCTGCGCGCCGAGTGGGGCATCAGCGACCACGACTTCCAGACCATCGTTAACGCGGGGGCCCTCGACCTGGTCGAGGAGAGCATCGCGGCAGGGGTCGACCAGGCCGCCGCCCGCAAGTGGTGGACCGGGGAGCTGACCCGTGTGGCCAACGACCGTGAGATCGAGCTGGATGCCCTCGGTGTCACGCCGGCGCACATCGCCAGGATTGAGGCGCTGCTCGCCGACGGCAGCCTGAGCGACAAGCTCGCGCGGCAGGTCTTCGAGGGCATCATCGCGGGGGAGGGCGACGTCGATGCCGTCGTCTCCGGGCGCGGGCTCGTCGTGGTGAGCGACGACTCCGCCCTGCTCGAGGCCATTGACGTCGCACTGGCCGAGCAGCCCGATGTCGTCGAGAAGATCCAGGGCGGCAAGGTGCAGGCAGCCGGGGCGATCGTCGGAGCGGTCATGAAGGCCACCCGGGGGCAGGCGGACGCGGCCAAGGTGCGCACGCTGCTGCTGGAGCGACTCGGGGTCAGCGAGTAGACGTGCTCGGGGCGATGATGCCGGACGATGTCCGTCCGCTTCAGCCACCGGTGCCGATCGTCCAGCACCCGGACGAGGTCGTCTTCTATGTGCCCGGCTACATGGGGCCGCAGGAAGACCTCGCCCTCATGTCCCGTATGCCGAACCTTCAGGTGGTGCAGCTGCTGACCGCCGGTTACGACAACGCGCTCGCCCACCTGCCGTCCGGCGTGACGCTGTGCAACGCCGGAGGCGTGCACGATGCCAGCACGGCGGAGCTGGCTGTGGGCCTCATCCTCGCCTCCCAGCGCGGGTTGGACGACTTTGCCCGGGCGATGCCGCAGGGGACGTGGCTGTATGCCCGCCGCGAGGCGCTTGCCGACAAGCGCGTGCTCATCGTCGGAGCCGGTGGCATCGGGCGCGCCCTGCAGGCACGCCTGGAGCCGTTCGAGGCCGAGGTCACGCTGGTCGGGCGCACCGCCCGCGATGATGTTCACGCGGTGGCCGATCTTCCGGCCCTCCTGCCCGCGTCGGACATCGTGATCCTGGCTGTGCCGCTGGACGCATCCACGCGCGGCATGGTCGACACCGCCTTCCTGGCCCGCATGGCCGACCGCGCCCTCGTGGTCAACGTGTCGCGCGGACCCGTTGTCGACACGGACGCACTCACCGAGCAGGTGGCCTCCGGTCGCATCCGCGCGGCGCTTGATGTCACCGACCCTGAGCCGCTGCCCTCCGGACATCCGCTCTGGACGCTGCCGGGAGTGCTCATCAGCCCGCATGTCGGCGGCAACACCTCGGCCTTTCTGCCCCGAGCCCACCGGCTGGTGGCCGAGCAACTCGAACGCTTCGCGCGGGGCGAGCCCATCGCCCACGTCGTCGCGGTCGGCTGACGCTAGGGAGCGGGGATCCGACCCACCACCCGGATGTCTCCGCGCCGGTCTGCGCGGACCACGATGCCCTCGCCTGACGCGGGTGCGATCCCGGTCAGGTCGATGATGTTCGCCTGATGCCCGACGAGGAGGAGCACGCCGGAGCCCCCCCGGTGGTCTCGGATGATCCGCCGGGTCTGACGCTCCTGTCGTGCAGCGCGCGTCGCTGGGGCGGTGAAGACCGAGTCCAGTGCCGGTGTGTCCCGGACCGGACCGACGTCCATGAGTCGTGCGGTGTCGCGAGCCCGGCACCAGCGGCTGGAACGCACCTCGTCGATCGACACCTGTTGGCGGCGCAGCTCTCGGCCGATGGCGCGCGCCTGATCACGGCCCTCCGTCGACAGGTTCCGCTGGGTGCTGCAGTCACCAAGACGGAAACCTGCGGGGTCGCCACCGCCGGGGGCGATGGCGTGCCGGTACAGGACGACCATCCCCTCGAGGGTGCGCAGGTCCCGCCAGAGGCCGGCATCCGCCGCGCTCGCAGCCGAGGGCAGGAGTGTCACCAGCACGGTCAGCGAGAGCAGTGTGCCGACCATACGGCGGAGGTGAGGGAGCACGGCTCGTTCCTACCAACGTGTCAGTGGTCCGGCAACCGCACCCGTGGCTCTCGCTCCTGCGTGCCACCCGGCCTAGAGTGGTGGTCAGATCACGTCCTGCTCGCACCACTGCCTGTGAGGTTCACCATGCCGATGTATCGCTCCCGCACGTCGACGCACGGTCGCAACATGGCCGGGGCCCGCGCCCTGTGGCGCGCCACGGGGGTCAAGGACGGAGACTTCGGCAAGCCGATCATCGCTGTCGTGAACTCCTTCACGCAGTTCGTCCCCGGCCATGTCCACCTCAAGGACCTCGGTCAACTGGTCGCGCGGGAGATCGAGGACGCCGGCGGCATCGCGAAGGAGTTCAACACCATCGCGATCGACGACGGGATCGCGATGGGTCATGGCGGCATGCTCTACTCGCTGCCCAGTCGTGATCTGATCGCCGACTCCGTCGAGTACATGGTGAACGGTCACACCGCTGACGCAATGGTCTGCATCTCCAACTGCGACAAGATCACGCCCGGCATGCTCCTGGCGGCCATGCGGCTGAACATCCCCACCGTGTTCGTGTCTGGTGGCCCGATGGAGGCCGGCAAGGTGACGTGGGGCGGAAAGGAGCGAAAGCTCGACCTGGTGGATGCCATGGTCGAGGCAGCTGACGAGAAGGTGTCCGACGAGGAGGTCGCCGCCGTCGAGCGCTCGGCCTGCCCGACCTGCGGTTCCTGTTCAGGGATGTTCACCGCCAACTCGATGAACTGCCTCACCGAGGCTCTGGGCCTCTCACTGCCGGGTAACGGCTCGACCCTCGCCACCCACGCGGATCGTCAGCGACTTTTCGAGGAGGCCGGACGCCTGGTCGTCGAGCTCGCCAAGCGTTACTACGAGCAGGACGACGACTCCGTGCTGCCGCGGTCCATCGCGAGCTTCGAGGCCTTCGAGAACGCCATGGCTCTGGACATCGCGATGGGCGGCTCGACCAACACTGTGTTGCACCTGCTCGCTGCTGCGCAGGAGGCGGGCGTCCCGTTCACCATGGCTGACATCGATCGGATGTCCCGCCAGATCCCGCACCTGTGCAAGGTGGCTCCATCCACGCCACTGGTGCACATGGAGGACGTGCACCGGGCCGGTGGCGTCATGCGAATCCTCGGCGAGCTGGATCGGGCAGGGAAACTGCATACCAAACTCCCCACCGTCTATAGCCCGTCCATGGAGGACGCACTCGACACCTGGGACATCGCGCGCACCGAGGATTCTGCGGTGATCGACTTCTACCGTGCGGCGCCCGGGGGAGTGCCGACCCAGGTCGCGTTCTCGCAGGACCGTCGCTACGACTCCGTCGACGCGGATGCCGCCGAGGGCGTCATCCGTGACGTCGAGCACGCGTTCTCCCAGGACGGCGGTCTGGCAGTGCTCTACGGAAACCTCGCGGAGGACGGGTGCATCGTGAAGACGGCCGGTGTCGATGCCGAGCTGCTCACCTTCCGGGGTCCGGCACGGATCTTCGAGTCGCAGGATGCAGCCGTCGAGGGGATTCTCAACGACCGCGTCGCCGAGGGCGACTGCGTCCTCATCCGCTACGAGGGCCCCAAGGGCGGTCCCGGAATGCAGGAGATGCTCTACCCGACGTCCTACATCAAGGCCAGGGGCCTCGGCAAGGCGTGCGCACTGGTGACGGATGGCCGGTTCTCCGGGGGCACCTCAGGGTTGTCGATCGGGCATGTCTCGCCCGAAGCTGCGGCCGGGGGCACCATCGCGCTGGTCGAGGAGGGTGACGCCATCGTCATCGACATCCCGAACCGGATCATCCGGGTCGACCTACCGGACACCGTGCTGGCGGAGCGCCGGGCCGCTCAGGAGGCACGCGGTGCGGCGGCCTTCACCCCGGCGAACCGTGAGCGCGTGGTGTCGGCGGCCTTGCAGGCGTACGCCGCCATGGTCACCTCAGCTGATACGGGGGCTGTGCGCGACGTTTCCCGCCTCGGCTGACACGCCGCAGGACCGAGCTCGCATCCCGTGTCCATGAACGGTCCTTGCTCGGACCTGACCGACGCCGTCTGCTGACCGCCGGACGCTGTCCTCCTACCGTGGTGGGGCGATGCCGTCCGGATCGTCGATGTGTGTGGGGTGGGTCATGATCGGTGCGACACGAGTGCTGGCGATGGGGACAGTTGTGGCATCGGGGGTGGCCGTGACCGGCCTTCTCTCCGTGCCGGCGGCAACCGGTGCGCCGGCGACGAGGGGCGCATATGTGGTCGTGGTGGCCCCTGGCGCCTCGAATGCCGAGGCGGAGCGTGCACTGACGGCGGCCGGAGCCACCGTCACGGCACGATGGACGACGGCTCTTCAGGGATTCGCCGTCGACCTCCCCGATGCGGCTGCAGTCGGGCTCGCCCGCAATCCGGTGATCGGCTCGATCGAGACGGACGGGGTCGTGCACGCGTTGGGCATCGACGATCCTGCTGCCTCATGGGGGCTGGACCGCCTCGACGAGGCGTCCCTCCCGCTGGACGGCAGATACGAGTTCGCGAGCACCGGTGCCGGCGTCGACGTCTACGTCATCGACACGGGCATCCTCGGCTCCCACCCGGAGTTCGAGGGTCGGCCGGTCGATGGTGAGAACTTCGTCTCCAAGGGAAAGACTCCCTCCCCGGCATGGTCGGACTGCAACGGTCACGGAACGCATGTCGCGGGCACTATCGGCGGCTCCCGCACCGGCGTGGCCAAGGACGTCACCCTGCATGCAGTACGAGTGCTGAACTGCCAGGGATCCGGCTCATGGTCGGATGTCATCTCGGGCATCAACTGGGTGGCCGGCCAGGCGACCCCCTCCACGACGGTCGTCGCGAATATGAGCCTCGGCGGCGGCTTCTCCCAGTCGATCAACACGGCCGTCGCCGGCGCGGTCCAGAACGGCGTCGTCATGGCGGTCGCAGCGGGCAACGAGTCGACCGACGCCTGCAGCAAGTCTCCGGCGAGCAGCCCCCAAGCGATCACCGTGGCCGCCACCACCAGCGCCGACGCGCAGGCGTCCTACTCCAACGACGGTGCATGCGTGGACATCTACGCCCCGGGCTCGGCTATCTACTCCGCGTGGAGCGACGGCGCGTACCGGACCATCAGCGGCACCTCGATGGCGTCTCCGCACGTGGCCGGCGCAGCTGCTCGGTACCTCGGCGCCCACCTCGCGGCCACACCGGCAACTGTCACCTCGGCCCTGACCGGAGGTGCTCGGGTCGACGTGATCTCGGGTACGGGAGCCGGGAGTCCCAATCTGCTGCTCAACACGGTCTTCCTGGGCGGCGGCTCGCTCGCCGATGCCGGCACGGGCGGCGGGGGAGGCCCGGAGCCGGTCGCGCTGTCCGTCACGACCGCCTCCCTGCCGGGTGCGGTCATCGGAGAGCCCTACTCGGCGACCCTCGCGGCAACGGGCGGCACGGCGCCCTACACGTGGTCCGGCACAGCCGGCTCAGGTCTCACCGTCGGGTCTGACGGGACGGTGTCCGGCACGCCCGATTCCCTGGCGCCCATCAGCCTCAGCGCCACGGTGACGGATGCCGCGGGAGCAGAGGCAGCCACGACCCTCACCATCACTGTCACCGAACCCTCGCAGTACGTCGCGCCCACGGCGCCGCAGGATCTTTCGGCGACGTGGAAGAAGCGGAACGTGCAGTTCGCCTGGTCGGCCCCGGCCGACGACGGCGGCGCCGCCATCGTGGGATACGCCTGGGAGGTATCCGGGAGCTGGACGGGGTCGGGCACCACGAGCGGCACGAGCCTCAACCTGCTGGGCGGCGGTACCGGTACCGACTACACCCTCAGGGTGCGGGCCCAGAACGGCGCCGGGGTCTGGAGCGAATGGGCGACAGCGGACTTCACGGCGCCGTAGACGGATCGCGATCCCGCACCGAGCCGGGCTCGCCCGCCCCGCGGACCCTACGGTCGACAGGGGGGTGAGCGTCCGTGATGGGGGTCACCCCGGCGAGGTCTGGCCAACGAGGTCCCCGAGGCGCTACGCTGCGGCACATGGCACGGATTCTCGTAGTAGACAGGCGCGTGGGCTGACGTACGTCACCCGCGCGCTCCCTCCGTCACCCGCATTGGGTCGGAGGGTTTTTTCTTGAAGAAGCGACGTATGAAGAGGGATGGATAATGAGCGAGAAGATCACCGGGGCGGAGAGTCTGGTCCGGTCACTGGAGTCGGTCGGGGTCACCGACGTCTTCGGCATCCCCGGCGGCGCGATCCTGCCGCTGTACGACCCGCTCTTCGACTCCAGCATCCGTCACATCCTCGTGCGGCACGAGCAAGGCGCCGGGCACGCCGCTGAGGGCTACGCGGCCGCATCGGGCCGAGTGGGCGTCTGCATGGCGACGAGTGGCCCGGGCGCCACGAACCTCGTCACCCCGATCGCCGACGCCAACATGGACTCCGTTCCCATGGTCGCGATCACCGGCCAGGTCCCCAGCGGGGCCATCGGCACCGACGCCTTCCAGGAGGCCGACATCCGCGGCATCACGATGCCGATCACCAAGCACAACTTCCTCGTCACGAACCCCGATGACATCCCGCGGGCGATCACCGAGGCGTTCCACCTCGCGTCGAGCGGTCGCCCCGGTCCGGTGCTGGTCGACGTCTCCAAGGACGCCCTGCAGGCCGAGACCGAGTTCTCGTGGCCTGTGCAGATGGACCTCCCGGGTTACCACCCGGTCACCAAGCCGCACTCCAAGCAGGTGCGCGAGGCGGCCCGCATGATCCTCGGGGCCCGGCAGCCGGTGCTCTATGTCGGCGGCGGCGTGATCCGGGCGGGGGCCTCGGCGGCATTGCGCAGGCTCGCGGAGGTCACCGGCATCCCGGTGGTGACGACCCTGATGGCTCGCGGGGCCTTCCCTGACTCGCACCCGCAGCACCTCGGCATGCCGGGTATGCATGGCACCGTCGCAGCAGTGGGCGCCCTGCAGAAGTCCGACCTCCTCATCACCCTCGGCGCCCGGTTCGACGACCGCGTCACGGGCAAGCTCTCCACCTTCGCCCCGGATGCCGCTGTCATCCACGCCGACATCGATCCCGCGGAGATCGGGAAGAACCGCACGGCGGACGTCCCGATCGTCGGCGACCTCGCGGAGATCCTTCCCGAGCTGGTGGCGGCGATCGAGGCAGAGCAGGCCGACGGCACCGTGGGCGACTACGAGGGCTGGTGGGCGCTGCTCAACCGCATGCGCGAGACCTACCCACTCGGCTACGAGACCTACGACGACGGCACGCTGTCGCCGCAATACGTCATCCAGCGGCTGGGCCTCATCAGCGGCCCGGAATCGATCTACACGGCGGGGGTCGGTCAGCACCAGATGTGGGCAGCGCAGTTCATCGGCTACGAGCATCCCAACACCTGGCTCAACTCCGGCGGCCTCGGCACGATGGGCTACGCCGTCCCGGCCGCCATGGGCGCCAAGGTCGCGATGCCCGACAAGACCGTGTGGGCCATCGATGGTGACGGCTGCTTCCAGATGACCAATCAGGAACTCGCGACCTGCACAATCAATGACATCCCGATCAAGGTCGCGCTCATCAATAACGGCAACCTCGGCATGGTCCGCCAGTGGCAGACGCTGTTCTACAACGAGCGGTACTCCAACACGAACCTCGAGTCCTTCCGGGTGCCGGACTTCGTGAAGCTGGCCGAGGCCTACGGCGCCTACGGTCTGCGGTGCGAGTCGCCGGAGCAGGTCGACGCGGTTATCGAGAAGGCCATGTCCATCGACGACGCCCCGGTGGTCATCGACTTCGTGGTGCACAAGGATGCGATGGTGTGGCCGATGGTGGCCGCCGGCACGAGCAATGACGACATCATGGTCGCGCGCGAGATGGCGCCCGACTGGAGCGGAGAGGACGACTGATGTCCCGACACACCCTGTCCGTCCTCGTGGAGGACAAGCCCGGCGTCCTGGCGCGCGTCGCGAGCCTGTTCTCCCGTCGCGGATTCAACATCGAGTCACTTGCCGTGGGTCCGACGGAGCTTCCGGAGATCTCCCGCATGACGATCGTCGTCAACGTCGAGGGGCTGCCCCTCGAGCAGGTCACCAAGCAGCTGAACAAGCTCATCAACGTGCTCAAGATCGTCGAGCTCGATCCCGAGGCCTCTGTCCAGCGCGAGATCATGCTCGTCAAGGTGCGCTCGGACCTGGAGACCCGCTCACACATCCTCGAGACCGCGCAGCTGTTCCGTGCGAAGGTGGTCGACGTCTCGCAGGAGGCCGTCACGATCGAGGCGACGGGCAAGGCCGACAAGCTGCAGGCCCTGTTGAAGGTCCTCGAGCCGTTCGGCATCAAGGAGCTCGTGAAGTCCGGCATGGTGGCCGTGGGCCGTGGCCCGCGGTCGATCAGCGATCGGGCACTGCGTTCCATCGATCGTCCCGCCTAGTGGGCGCTCGGCTGCCCGCCGGATCGCAACCGGTAGCCTTCATCCGCATCCATCGAAACCCCCAGAAGGAGAGCCCCCGTGGCTGAGCTGTTCTACGACGACGACGCCGACCTGTCCATCATCCAGAACCGCGTGGTCGCGGTCATCGGCTTCGGCAGCCAGGGCCACGCGCACGCCATGTCCCTTCGGGACTCCGGCGTCGACGTGCGCGTCGGGCTCGCTGAGGGCTCCAAGAGCCGTGCCAAGGCCGAGGAGGCAGGGCTGCGGGTCGTCGATCCGGCTACTGCTGCGGCCGAGGCCGACGTGATCATGATGCTGGTCCCGGACCCCGTCCAGGCGGCCCTCTACAAGGAGGCCATCGAGCCGAACCTGCAGGAGGGCGATGCGCTGTTCTTCGCGCACGGCTTCAACATCCGCTTCGGATACATCACCCCGCCGGCCAACGTCGACGTGTGCATGGTCGCCCCCAAGGGACCGGGCCACCTCGTTCGTCGCGAGTATGTCGCCGGTCGTGGCGTGCCCGCCATCGTCGCCGTTGAGCAGGACGCCACTGGTGAGGCGTGGCCGCTGGCCCTGTCGTACGCCAAGGCGATCGGTGCCCTGCGCGCCGGAGGGATCAAGACCACCTTCACCGAGGAGACCGAGACCGACCTCTTCGGTGAGCAGGCCGTGCTGTGCGGCGGTGCCTCGCAACTGGTCATGTACGGCTTCGAGACCCTGGTCGAGGCCGGCTACCAGCCGGAGGTCGCGTACTTCGAGTGCCTCCACGAGCTCAAGCTCATCGTGGACCTCATGTACGAGGGCGGCATCGCCAAGCAGCGCTGGAGCGTGTCGGACACCGCCGAGTACGGCGACTACGTGTCCGGTCCGCGCGTCATCGACCCGCACGTGAAGGAGAACATGAAGGCCGTTCTCGCCGACATCCAGAACGGTTCGTTCGCCCAGCGCTTCGTCGACGACCAGCTGGCCGGTGGTCCGGAGTTCAAGGAGCTCCGCGCCAAGGGCGAGAAGCACCCGATCGAGGCGGTCGGCCGCGAGCTCCGCGGGCTCATGAGCTGGGTCGACACCAAGGGTGACGACTACACCGAGGGCACTGCCGCGCGCTGACGTCCTCGACGAGCGCCCCACGGCGTTCGACGGGAGACTTCCCGCATGACCTCCGGCCGCAGGACCGACACCAAGACGTGTCAGTCCTGCGGCCGTGTCATGTCCTGGCGCAAGTCCTGGGCCCGCAACTGGGATCAGGTCCGGTACTGCTCGGATGCATGCCGTCGCCGCAAGGTGTCCGACGTCGACCGACGACTCGAGTCCGAGATCCTCCGGCTGCTGGATGGTCGCCGCGGAACGATCTGCCCGAGCGAGGCTGCCCGCGCGATCGCGGCCGAGGGGGACTGGCAGGACCTCATGGAGCCGGCCCGCCGGGCCGCGCGTCGACTCGTCGATGCCGGTGAGGTCGAGATCACCCAGCAGGGGCACGTGGTCGATCCGTCGGCCGTGAGGGGGCCGATCCGGATCCGTCGGGTCCGGCCGTGATCCGACTGCCCGATCTGCCGGCCGTCGTCGAGGTTGAATCATGGGTCCGCGACCAGCTCGGCGATCTGACGTCGGGGGAGTGGCGGCGCTCGCCCATCACGGGCGGGCAGACGGCCGCGAACGCTGCGCTGGCCGCTTTCGATGTCACGGGGTACGCACGACGCCGCAACGAGGTCTGGCCGGTCCAGCGGCGCGGAGGGTCCCGCCTGTCGCCGTACATCCGGCATGGTCTGCTGTCGCTCCCCGTGGTCTGGGACGCCGTCGCCGACGGCCCGCCCGACGATGTCGCGAAGTTCCGGGACGAACTGCTCTGGCAGGAGTACGCGCGCCACGTCTACGCCCGTCTGGGGTCGGCCACCGGACATTCCCTGCGCTACGCCGTGCAGGAGTACGACGACTCCCCGGGCCGGCTCGATTCGTGGAGTGGTGACGAGGCGTGTCTCGCGCTCGCCCGGACCGAACTGCTGGAGGACGGTTACCTTCCCAATCAGATGCGCATGTGGCTGGCCTCCCACTGGAGCGTTCGCGAAGGTCGCGGCTGGCGGGAGGGGGAGGACCGCTTCTTCCGCCACCTGCTCGACGGGTCCCGAGCGGCGAACCGGGTGGGGTGGCAGTGGACCGTCGGCGCGCTCACCGGCAAGCCCTACGGGTTCAGTCGCTGGCAGGTCGAGAAGCGGGCACCCGGACTCTGTGCCGCGTGCCCGGTCTCCGGGCACTGCCCCATCACGGACTGGCCGCCGGCGAGCCAGCCGGAGGCTCGGGCCTTCGTCGATCCGCGGATGCGCCGGGATGAGGACGTCGCCAGCACGGCGGGGCCGTCTGTGGTCGAGTGCACGGGTGACCCTCAGGCTGTGTGGCTCACGGCGGAGAGCCTCGGGGATGACGACCCAGCCCTGTCCGCCCACGCGGAGCTTCCTGTGATCTTCGTGTTCGACGAGCAGCTGCTCACCGCCCTGCGCCTGTCGGCACCGAGGCTGGTCTTCCTTGCCGAATGTCTGGCTGATCTCGCCGATCGCCGGGCGGTCGAGGTGCACCGGGGGAATCCGGTCGAGGTGCTGTCCGACCGTCGGGTGGCAACAACCTTCGCCCCGGTGCCCGGATGGCGGCGCCGGGCCGAATCGATCACCCCGGTCGAGGTCCATCCCTGGCCTTGGCTGGTCCGGCCGCATGCGAAGTCTGTGACGTCGTTCACAGCGTGGCAGCGCAGCGGCGGCACGGTCAGGAGCACCTCGGCGGGTGGATAGACTCCGCCGGTGACCAAGCCCCGCGTGCTCATTGCCGAAGAACTGTCGCCCGCCACGATCGAGGCCCTCGGCCCGGACTTCGAGGTCGTCAACTGTGACGGCGCGAACCGGGACGAGCTCCTGCCGGCCATCGCCGACGTCGATGCGATCCTCGTGCGCTCCGCGACGCAGGTCGATGCCGAGGCCATCGCAGCCGCGAAGAACCTGAAGGTGATCGCCCGGGCCGGAGTCGGCCTGGACAACGTGGACATCAAGGCGGCAACGCAGGCCGGTGTCATGGTCGTCAACGCGCCGACCTCCAACATCGTCAGCGCCGCCGAGCTTGCGGTGGCGCTGCTCCTCGCCTCGGCTCGCAACGTCGTGCCGGCCAGCTCGGCCCTGCGCAACGGTGAGTGGAAGCGCTCGAAGTACACCGGCGTCGAGGTGACCGACAAGACGGTCGGCATCGTCGGGCTCGGCCGCATCGGCATCCTCGTCGCACAGCGCCTGAGCGCCTTCGGCGTCAAGCTCATCGCCTATGACCCTTACGTGCAGCCCGCCCGTGCTGCTCAACTCGGCATCCGCATGGTGACGCTGGACGAGCTCCTCGCCGAGTCCGACTTCATCACGATCCACCTGCCCAAGACCCCTGAGACCGTCGGCCTCATCGGCGAGGAGCAGTTGGCCAAGGTCAAGCCGACTGTCCACATCATCAACGCCGCCCGTGGCGGGATCATCGACGAGGCGGCCCTGTACACGGCCATGGTCGAAGGTCGCGTCGCCGGCGCCGGACTTGACGTCTACGCCAAGGAGCCGTGCACCGATTCCCCGCTCTTCGCGTTGGAGAACGTCGTCGGCCTGCCGCATCTCGGTGCGTCGACCGACGAGGCCCAGGAGAAGGCCGGCATCGCCGTCGCCAAGTCCGTGCGGCTTGCCCTCTCCGGTGAGCTGGTCCCCGACGCGGTGAACGTCCAGGGTGGGCAGCTCGAGGAGGCCATCAAGCCCGTCCTGCCTCTGGCAGAGCAGATCGGCAACATCGCCTGCTCACTCGCCGGCACCGCAGTCGAGCGTGTCGACGTCGAGGCTCTCGGTGAGATCGCCGACCATGACGTACGTGTGCTCGAGCTCTCCGCACTCAAGGGCGTGTTCCAGAAGCTCGTCCACGATCCGGTCTCATTCGTCAACGCCCCAGTCCTGGCCGAGCAGCGCGGGGTCGAGGTGGCGCTCACGTCGGACCGCACGAGTGAGGACCACCGTTCCCTGCTGCGGGTGACCCTGACGCTCACCGACGGCGCGAAGGTGAGCGTGGCCGGCACGATCACCGGTCCGCGTCACGTCGCGAAGGTCGTCGAGGTCGACGGTTTCGACGTCGATGTCCCCGTCAGCGAGCACATGGCGATCCTGCGCTACCCGGATCGTCCGGGTGTCGTGGGCACGGTCGGTCAGATTCTCGGTGATGCGGGCGTCAACATCGGTGGCATGCAGGTCAGCCGTGACGACGAAGGTCACGCGCTGGCGATCCTGACGGTCGACACAGCCATCGCCCCCGCGCAGCTGGCCGCCATCGTGGCGGCAATCCAGGCCACGGCGGGCACCTCCATCGACCTGGCGTAGCACCCGCATGAGCGGCCGGGTGCTTCTGGACCGCACGGTCCGCATCGGCCTGCTCTGGGCCCTCGTCGGCGTGGTCCTCTGGTCGTTCTCGCTGCCGTTCACCAAAGCGGCCGTCGAGGGGTTCAACCCCTTCACGGTCGCGGCCGGACGAGGTGTCATCGCTGGCCTGCTCGCCGCCCCGGTCCTGGTTCTCACCAGGCGCCGGTTTCCCCCGCGGCACTTGTGGGGACCGCTGGCCTGGACGGCCCTCGGGGCCATGCTGGGCTGGCCGCTCCTTCTTGCCCTCGCACTCCAGTACACGACCTCGGCCCATGCCGCGGTCATCGCGGCAGCGCTGCCGCTGGCCACCGCCGTCCTCGCGGTGGCCTTCGGCGGAGAGCGGGTGACCCGTATCTTCTGGTTCGCCGCTGCGCTCGGCACCCTCACCCTGATGGTCTATTCGGCCTCCCGGGGTGGTCTTGCCGACGGCGGCTGGCTGCCGGACCTCTTGCTCATCGGCGCGGTGATCGGGGCGTCGTGGTCCTACGTGCAGGGCGCGGCGGCCAGTCGTGAGCTTCCAGGGTGGGAGGTCATCTCGTGGATCGCCGCCCTGACCCTTCCGATCACCGTCCCTGTCGCGCTGATCACCTGGTTGGCGACCCGGACCGACTATGAGACATCAGCGGGCTCTTGGACCGCGCTGATCCTGCTGGGAGTGTCCTCGGCCTACCTGGGCTTCTTCGCCTGGTACCGCGGACTCGCGATGGCAGGAACGGCGTACGGCGGTCAGATGCAGCAGCTGCAGGCTCCGCTCACCCTTGTGTGGTCGGCGCTGCTGCTGGGTGAGGTGATCACCTGGGGGACCTTCCTTGCGGCGATGATCGTCGTCATCGCGGTCGCCCTCGCACAGGCCAGCCGTGCGCCGACGATCGTCGTCCCGGAGGAGTAGGGCATCGTTGTTGATAGCCTCGCCGGGCAGGTGTTCTCCGCCCGTCAGCCTCTGCCGGTTCGTTTCCCGCCTGCTTCGTTCCCGTCTGCCTGAGGAGTCCCGTGACCGAGACGACCATCGCTGCCCACCTGGCACGCCGATTCCGGGAACTGGGAGTCGAGACGGGATTCGGCATCGTCGGAGACTTCGCCCTGCGGATGTTCGGGGCCCTGGAGGGAGAGGGCTTTTCGATCCGCGTGACCACCGACGAGCAGGGAGCCGGCTTCGCCGCGGACGCGTACGCGCGACTGAGGGGCTTCGGAGTGGTCGCCACCACCTACAGCGTGGGTGGCCTCAAGGTGGCGAACGCCCTGGCCAACGCGTGGGCGGAACAGGTTCCGCTTCTGCTGCTCAGCGGCGCGCCCGGGGTGGCGGAGCGGGCCAGTGACCCGATGCTCCATCACCGGGTCAAGAGCTTCGACACCCAGATGACGATCATGTCCGATCTCACGTGTGCCCAGGCTGTACTGAACTCCCGCCACACCGCCGCCGACGAGATCGACCGGGTCATCCGGCAGATCCTTGCTCAGCAGCGGCCCGGCTACATCGAGGTGCCGCGAGACATGATCGGCGTTCCGATCGACGGCCCGGACGGTGGCATCGTCCCGGAGCTGCCGACTCTGGACACCGAGGCGCTGCGGGAGGCCATCGAGGCGGTGATGGTCGAGTTCAGCCGTGCTCGCCGGATCGCGATCCACGCCGGTGTCATGGTGTCCCGGCGATGCCTCCAGGCGGACCTCCTGGCGCTGGCGGAGTCCGCCGCCATCCCGGTGGCCACGAGTTCACTCGCCCGCGGGGTGTTCCCGGAGCGTCATGATCTCGGCCTGGGCCTGTACCTCGGGGCGTTGAGTCCGTCGCCCATCGTCCGGGCAGTCGAGGACAGCGACGTCCTACTCAGCCTGGGCGTGCTCCAGACGGACCTCACCCTCGGTGCCTTCACGGCGAACATCGATCACCATCGCCTGATCCTGGCGTCCGACACCGAGGTCACCGTGGGCTATCGCACCTACAAGGACGTCCCCCTGTGGGCCTTCCTGCCGGCCCTTGCGAAGGAGGTCGTCGCCCAGGGCGTCTCGGTGTCCCATGACCCCCTCCCGGGCCACGAGGAGTTCACTCCGACAGACGCGGACCTGACCGTCGAGCGAGCCGTCGACGCCATCTCCGCGCATATCGACTCCCGCCACGGACTGCTCCTCGATCCTGGAGAGGCGCTGTTCTCGTCCGTGGACATGCGACTGCCCGCGTGGGGACTCGCGAGTGCCTACTACGCGACGATGGGATACGCGGTTCCCGGCGCCCTGGGGGCGGGCCTTGCCGACCCGTCCGTCCGCCCGGTCGTGGTGGTGGGTGACGGCGCATTCTCGATGACCGGCCTCGAAGCGGCCGCCTGCGCCTTCCACGGTGTGCCGGCCATCATCCTGGTGCTGGACAACAGCGGCTATGGCACACAGCGACCGATCCTCGACGGTCCGTTCAACGACATCCCGCCGTTGTCCATTGAGCGGCTCCCCGAAGTTTTCGGTCGCGGGAGCGGCGTGAGCGTGACGACGGAGCGTGAGCTCGACGACGCCCTCACTCAGGCGTGTGCATCCGACGAGCTCTGCCTCATCCGGATCCGCCTCCCGCAGGCTGGTCGCAGCGCTGCCCTGTCCCGTCTCGGAGCAGCCCTCGCGGCCAAGGCGTGACCGCCGCAGCAGTCCGCCGGAGATACCCTCAGGCGTGACCACCCTGCTGCGGAGCTACCTGTCTCCCCACCGGCGGGTGCTCGCCCTCATCGCCGTTCTCCTTCTCGTGCAGGCGATCGGCACACTCATCCTCCCGAGCCTCAACGCCGACATCATCAATGAGGGTGTCGTCACCGGCGACACCGGCTACATCCTGCGCGTAGGCGGCATCATGCTGGCGCTGAGCGTCCTGGTGGGCATCGCAACCGTCGTCGCGGTCTACTTCAGTGCGCGGACGGCCATGCGTGTCGGTCGAGACATGCGGGGGGACGTCTTTCGACGCGTCGAGCGCTTCTCCCTCGCGCAGGTGCACGACTTCAGCATCCCGTCGCTCATCACGCGCAATACCAATGACGTGCAGCAGGTCCAGATGCTCGTGATGGTGGGCCTGACCATGATGGTGGTGGCTCCTGTCACCGCGATCGGCGGCGTGATCATGGCGCTGCGTGAGGATGTCCAGCTCTCCGCCATCCTCATCGTCACGGTCCCGGTGATGCTGCTCGTCATCGGCTTCATGGTGGCGAAGGCCGTCCCCCTCTTCAGGTCGATGCAGGTGAGGATCGACGGCGTCAACGAGGTGCTGCGCGAGAACCTGTCCGGCATCCGTGTGATCCGTGCCTTCGTGCGCACGCAGCGGGAGGAGGCGCGCTTCGCCGATGCCAACGCCGAGTTGGCCACCGTCGCGCTGCGGGTGACCCGGCTGTTCGCCCTGATCCTGCCCACCCTGCTGCTCATCATGAACGTCACGCTGGTCGCGACGATCTGGTTCGGTGGGCACCTCGTCGACGACGGCTCGATGCCGATCGGCAACCTGCTGGCCTTCCAGGCCTACATCATGCAGATCCTGTTCTCGGTCATGATGGCCGTGATGACCATGATGATGGTCCCGCGTGCCGCCGCCTCCGCCGAGCGCATCCAGGCCGTCCTCGAGACCACCCCAGCCATCGCCGAGCCCGATGCTCCGCGCCCCCCGGGAACCGGTCGCGGCCGGATCGAACTCGACAACGTGACGTTCCGCTACCCAGGCGCTGAGGACCCCGTCCTGTCGGGTCTGTCGATCGTCATCGAGCCGGGCATGACCACTGCGATCGTGGGTGGCACCGGATCGGGAAAGTC
>JAURME010000165.1 GCA_030830865.1 Candidatus Nanopelagicales bacterium
CAACGCGTACTGCCAGGACAACGAGATCTCCTGGTACGACTGGTCATGGGAGGCGTGGCAGTCGGAACTGAAGGTGTTCGCCAGCGACGTGCTCGCACTGCGCCGACTGCACAGCGCGTTTCGTCAGCGCTACTTCTTCGCCGGCCAGCCGCTCGTGGACGGAGGGCCTAAGGACTTGGCCTGGTTCGGGCCCGACGGCGAGGAGATCACCGAGGCGGACTGGCATGACGAGGGTGCGCGGACCCTGGCGATGTACCTCACCGGAGAGGTGCATGGCGAGGACGGTCAGGGTCGTCCGATCCGCGACGAGGCCTTCCTCTTGGTCCTGCATTCCGGCGACGACGACATCGATGTGACACTGCCGGCCGGGCCGTTCGCCTCGGGCTACCGACTGGTGATCGACACCTTCACGGGCCAGTCTCGCGAGGACACCACCGTGTTGCCGTCCGGATCATCGGTGACCGTCGCAGCCCGCAGCGCAATCATGCTGCACGCCCTGCCGGCCGAGTAGTCGTCCCTACCGCAGCACGCCGTCCGACATGCCCACGGTCAGAGGGGGGAGCACCTGCAGGCCGAGCTCCTGCGCCGAGGCGAGGCCGGGGTGCGCCGGCAAGATTCTGACGGTGTAGCCGAACGGGCCATTGCGGTCCAGATCGATGGTCAAGCGGTACAGCCAGCGGTTGCCGTCGTACTGCTCTGCGTGCTCCATCGTCAGCGCCTCGTGCTCGACGAGTCGGTCGTCTGCGTCGACGCGACCGAAGACGGCCTGTACCTGGACGTCGTCCGGGGTGAGGGTTCCGAGCGAGACATAGGCCCGGATGGTGATGCCGGCGCCCTGCATGACGGCGTCGCCGACCCCGTCGGCCTCCACATGGTCGATGCGCAGCGCGCTCCACCCGGCGCGGAGACGGCCCTTCCAGTCGCTCAGGTCACGGGCGAGCGCGTAGTCGGTCGCCTCGATCTCGCGGGAGGCCACCGCCGCCGGGCCGTACAAGCGGGTGACGTACTCGCGAAGCATCCGACTGGCGAGGACCTTCGGGCCGAGCGTGCGCAGCGTGTGCTTCAGCATGAACAGCCAGCGCTGCGGCAGGCCCTTCTCGTCGCGCGTGTAGAACGCCGGGGCGACAGAGTTCTCGATGAGGCTGTAGAGGGCCTCGGCCTCGAGATCGTCGCGCCGGTCGGCATCCTCGACGCCGTCCGCGGTGGGGATCGCCCAACCGTTCTCCCCGTCGAACCACTCGTCCCACCACCCATCGAGGATGGACAAGTTGAGTGCGCCGTTGAGCGCTGCCTTCATGCCCGATGTCCCGCTGGCCTCCAGGGGGCGGATGGGGTTGTTCAGCCAGACATCGCACCCCGGGTAGAGGGTCGTCGCCATGGAGATGTCGTAGTCCGGCAGGAAGACGATCCGATGCCGGACGTCCTCGGAGTCGGCGAAGTGCACGAGCTGCTGGATGAGTCGCTTGCCCCCATCATCGGCAGGGTGCGCCTTGCCGGCGACGACGAGTTGCACGGGCCGCTCGGGGTCGGTGAGCAGGGCACGCAGGCGCTCGGGGTCGCGCAGCATGAGGGTGAGCCGCTTGTAGGACGGGACCCGGCGGGCAAAGCCGATGGTGAGGACATCCGGATCGAGGACGGAGTCGGTCCAGCCGAGCTCGGCATCGGACGCACCACGGTTGGTCCACGACTCGCGCAGGCGCCAGCGGGTCATGGCGACGAGTTCCTCGCGAAGTGCGCGCTTGACCTGCCACAGCTGCTCGTCGGGGGTGTCCGCGATGACCGCCCAGCCCTCGGCGTCATCGAGAGACGCCCCGTGAGCGAGGTCGACGACCTGACGGGCCGTCCATGTGGGAGCGTGCACGCCGTTCGTCACCGAGGTGATCGGGACATCGTCGTTGTCGAAGCCGGACCACAGGCCCGAGAACATGCCCCGGGACACCTCGCCGTGCAGCAGGCTGACGCCATTGGCCCGCTGGGCCAGGCGCAGGCCCATGACCGCCATGTTGAACACGGTCGGGTCGCCGCCGTCGAAACTCTCCGCACCGAGCTCCAGCACCCGGTCGACGGGAACGCCGGCCGAGGCATTGTCGCCGCCGAAGTACTGGGCGATGAGGTCGATCGGGAACCGGTCGATGCCGGCCGGCACCGGGGTGTGCGTCGTGAACACCGTGCCCGCACGGGAGACCTCGAGGGCCTGGTCGAAGGTCATGCCGGGATTCGTCGACACCAGTTCCCGGATGCGCTCGAGGCCAAGGAAGCCGGCGTGGCCCTCGTTCGTGTGGAACACCTCCGGCTCCGGACGACCGGTGATGCGGCAGTACGCGCGCACTGCCCGCACCCCACCGATGCCCAACAGCATCTCCTGCTGCAGGCGGTGCTCACCACCCCCGCCGTAGAGACGGTCGGTGACCTCGCGCTCGATGGGACCGTTCTCCTCGACATCGGAGTCCAGCATCAGCAGGGGGACGCGACCAACCTGGGCGACCCAGATCCGAGCGACGAGGAAGCGACCGCCGGGCAGTCCCACGGCGATCTTGGCCGGGCTCCCGTCGGCCTCGCGCAGGAGCGAGACCGGGCTGCCATCGGGGTCGGAGACCGGGTAGTGCTCCTGCTGCCAGCCGTCCCGGGACAGGGTCTGTCGGAAGTAGCCGGCCCGGTAGAACAGGCCGAGGGCGATGATGGGGACACCGAGATCGCTGGCAGTCTTGAGGTGGTCGCCAGCGAGGATGCCGAGACCGCCGGAGTACTGGGGCAGCGCCGAGGTGATGCCGTACTCCGGGGAGAAGTAGGCGATGCCCGCCGGCGCATCGTCGCCGAGGGACTGGTACCACCTCGGCTGCTCGAGGTAGTCCGCGAGGTCTGCTCGGGCGCGGGCAACCCAGTCGACGAAGCCCTGATCCTCGGCCAGCTCCGCCAGGCGCTCGGCCGACACCTCGCCCAGCAGGCGCACCGGATCATGCCCTGACACGGCCCACCGGTCAGGGTCGATCGCGGCGAAGAGGTCCCGGGTCGGCGGATGCCAGGACCATCTCAGGTTGATGGCAAGGGCCTCCAGTGCGTCAAGACTCCCGGGCAGGACGGTGCGGACGGTGAACCGTCGGATCGCTCTCACGCGCGCCATGTTAGCGCTGTCATGCACCGCGACCCGACCATCGCGGCCGGAATGTGACGGAATCTTTCAGCATGTGCAATTTCTTGCATCAGTGGTCCCTTGCATCCCGCCAGCCCCACCTGTGACACCGCATCGGGGGCCGGTTGGCGGCATCCGGCACCCCGTGGGCGGCCGCGTGACTACGCTGACGGGCTATGGCCCGCTCGCGCCGAACCTCATCGGCGATCCCCGCCAACCCCTCGGCCCCCACGCCCATCGCGTGGCAGCCGCAGACCCTCGTCCCGCCCCCGGAGCTCAACGGGCGCTTCCCTCTCACGAACGTGTCACCTGCGAGTCTCGGCGGACGCCGGCCGGCTGCGGCGGTGGTGGGTGAATCGGTGCCCGTGAGCGCCACGGCCTTCCGAGAGGGTCACGACGCGATGGGCGTGACAGTGCTGCTGCACCGGCCCGACGGCACCCTCGCCTCCGCGACCCGACTCTCACCGGTTGGCGACGGACTGGATCGCTGGGCCACGTCGGTCCGTCCGGATTCCGTGGGCGATTGGTCCTTCACCCTCGAGGCATGGGGCAGCCCCTGGGACACCTGGGAGCATCGCGCGTCCATCAAGGTGCCTGCCGGGGTGGACGTCGAACTCGAGCTCCTCGAGGGGTCGTTGCTGCTCAAGCAGGCTGCTGCGACCCTCTCCGACGAGGAGGACCAAGCCACCCTGCTGGCGGCAGCCTCGACCCTCACCTCCGACGCCCTGCCGGTCCCCGTGCGCCTGGCGGCGTCGACGGACCCGGCGGTCGAGCGCATCCTCCACGAGCACCCCCTCCGCGAGGGCGTCACGTCGAGTGGGCCGTGGCCGCTGCGCGTCCAGCGTCGGCGCGCGCTCGTGGGGTCGTGGTACGAGTTCTTCCCCCGCAGTGAAGGTGCGTCACTGACCCCGCTGAAGTCGGGCACGTTCGCGACGGCCGCTGACCGGCTCCCTGCCATCGCTGCCATGGGCTTCGACATCGTCTACCTCCCACCGATCCACCCGATCGGGGAGATGAACCGCAAGGGTCCGAACAACACACTGACCCCCGGTCCGAAGGATCCCGGTTCGCCGTGGGCCATCGGATCTTCCGCTGGCGGACACGATGCCGTGCACCCCGATCTCGGGACATTCGCCGACTTCGAGGCCTTCGTGACCCGCGCGGGCGAACTGGGCATGGAGATCGCGCTGGACCTCGCACTGCAGGCCGCACCGGACCACCCCTGGGTGGCGGCGCACCCGGAATGGTTCACCACCCGGGCGGACGGGACGATCGCCTACGCCGAGAACCCGCCGAAGAAGTACCAGGACATCTACCCCCTCAACTTCGACAACGACCCCGAGGGCCTGTACGCCGAGGTCGAGCGGATCGTCCGGTTCTGGATGGATCGCGGTGTCCGCGTCTTCCGCGTCGACAATCCGCACACCAAACCCCTCTGGGTCTGGGACCGACTCCTCACCAGCATCTACACGACCGATCCTGACGTCCTCTTCCTGGCTGAGGCGTTCACCCGTCCGCCGATGATGAAGGCCCTCGCGCAGGTCGGCTATCAGCAGAGCTACACGTACTTCACCTGGCGGAACACCGCCGACGAGATCCGGGCGTATGCGACCGAACTTGCCGGGCCGGCCGCGGCCTACATGCGTCCGAACTTCTTCGTCAACACGCCGGACATCCTCCCGGAGTACCTGCAGCACTCCGGCCCGGCAGGTTTCGCGATCCGGGCGACGCTCGCCGCCACGCTGTCTCCGACGTATGGCGTCTACAGCGGGTACGAACTCTACGAGCACGTGGCCGTGCGCCCGGGGAGTGAGGAGTACCTGGACTCCGAGAAGTACCAGTACCGACCCCGCGACTGGGAACTCGCGCGCCGGCAGGGTCGAACCCTTGCCCCCTACCTCGCCCAGCTGAACGCGTGGCGTCGGGACCACCCGGCCCTGCAGGATCTGAGGTCCCTGCGCTTCCACCACAGCGACAACCCCCAGGTCCTCGCATACTCCAAGGCCGATCACGGGGACCTCGTGCTCGTGGTGTGCACGCTGGACCCCAGGCGTGAGCAGGAGACCACCGTGCGGTGGGACCTCGAGGCCCTCGGCCTGCCTGCCTCGGAGCGGTTCATCGCGCATGACCTCGTCACGGGCGCGATGTGGGCATGGGGCGCTGACACCTACATCCGACTGTCCCCGTGGGAGCACGTCGCCCACATCATCCATGCCCGCCGCCCATGACCCGATCCGTCGAACAGCAGGAGAAGCCGTGACCGACCGCGTCGATCCCCTGCCGGTGTCCATCCTCGACCTCGATCGCGTCGTAGACGGGTGGCATCACGATCCTCACTCCATCCTCGGCCCGCATACCGGCGAACAGCACGTCACCGTGCGCGCCCTGCGACCGGGCGCGGAGTCGGTCACGGTCCTCCTCGGTGGCGACCGCATCCCCCTGGAGCACGAGCATCGCGGTGTGTGGGTCGGAACGTTCCCGGGAACCCAGATCCCGGACTACTCCCTCGACATCGTCTACAACGGGTCCACCGTTCCGGCCGATGACGCGTACCGGTTCCTCCCGACACTCGGCGAGGTCGACCTGCACCTGATCGGCGAGGGACGCCATGAGCAGCTGTGGGACGTACTGGGGGCCCACGTGCGCACCTACGACACCTCGCGCGGTCCGGTGACCGGGGTGTCGTTCGCCGTCTGGGCGCCCAATGCCCAGGGGGTACGCGTCGTCGGCGACTTCAACTACTGGGACGGCACGGCTCACCCGATGCGCTCACTGGGCTCGACGGGCATCTGGGAGTTGTTCATCCCCGACATCGGTGACGGCACCGTCTACAAGTTCGCCATCCTGGGCCGTGACGGGATCTGGCGGGAGAAGGCCGACCCTCTCGCGTTCGCCACTGAGGTGCCTCCCGCGACCGGTTCGATCGTGTTCACCGCGACGCACCGCTGGGGCGACCACGAATGGCTCCAGCAGCGGGCCGCAGAGGATCAGCACAAGCGCCCCATGTCCGTCTACGAGGTGCATCTGGGCTCGTGGCGCTCGGGGCTCGACTACCGCCAGCTCGCGACTGAGCTCACCGAGTACGTCCTCGACGCCGGTTTCACGCACGTGGAATTCCTCCCTGTCGCCGAGCATCCCTACGGACCCTCGTGGGGGTACCAGGTCACGTCCTACTTCGCCCCAACGTCACGTTTCGGGTCACCGGACGATCTCCGGTACCTGATCGACACGTTGCACCAGGCCGGGATCGGCGTCCTCGTCGACTGGGTTCCGGCTCACTTCCCCAAGGACGAGTGGGCGCTCGCACGGTTCGACGGGACATCCCTGTACGAGCACGCTGATCCCCGTCGCGGCGAGCATCCGGACTGGGGCACCTACGTCTTCGACTTCGGTCGCACCGAGGTCCGCAATTTCCTTGTCGCGAACGCGGTGTTCTGGCTGGAGGAGTTCCACGTCGACGGGCTGCGTGTCGATGCGGTGGCGTCGATGCTCTACCTGGACTATTCGCGCAAGGACGGAGAGTGGTACCCCAACGAGCACGGCGGCCGCGAGAACCTGGATGCCGTGGCCTTCCTCCAGGAGCTGAACGGAACCGTCTACAAGCGAGTGCCGGGCATCACGATGATCGCCGAGGAATCCACCGCGTGGCCGGGGGTCACCCAGCCGACATACCTCGGCGGACTGGGCTTCGGCTTCAAGTGGAACATGGGTTGGATGCACGACAGCCTTGAGTACATCGCGCACGAGCCGATCCACCGCAAGTACCACCACAATGAAATGACCTTTTCGATGGTGTACGCCTACAGCGAGCACTTCATCCTGCCGATCTCACATGACGAGGTCGTGCATGGCAAGGGCTCACTGGTCGGCCGCATGCCGGGCGACCGATGGCAGGAGCTGGCCAACCTCCGTGCCTATCTCGCCTTCATGTGGGGTCATCCCGGGAAGAAGCTGCTGTTCATGGGCTCGGAGTTCGCCCAGTCCGAGGAGTGGTCCAGCGAGAAGAGCCTGGACTGGTGGCTGCTGCAGTTCTCCGAGCACGCGGGTGTCCTTCAGACGGTCACCGACCTCAATCGGATCTACCGGGAGACCCCTGCCCTGTGGCAACGTGACGACGATCCGTCCGGGTTCGAGTGGATCGACGCGGGCGACGCCGACGCGAATGTGTTCAGCTGGGCGCGGTGGGACGACCACGGTGGCTGTGTCGCCGTCGTCTCGAACCTCTCTCCGGTGCCCCGCGATGACTATCGGCTCGGCCTGCCCCACGCGGGGCGGTGGGTTGAGGTGCTGAACACCGACGCCGAGCCCTACGGCGGATCCGGGCTGGGCAACATGGGCGCGGTGGAGACCGACGGCGTGTCCTGGCACGGCCGTCCCGCCTCGGTATCCCTCGTACTGCCCCCACTCGCCACGATCTATCTGCGCCACGACGGGTGAGGCCGCGCGCCACTCCCGTCAGAACAGGGCGCTGGCCAGGGCTCTGCGCGCCTGAGGGACGGCCGGGTCGTCGCCGGCCATCTGGAAGAACTCCAGAACCCGCTGCCGAGCCGCCTCGCGATCCTCACCGCTGGACTCCCGGACCGCGGTGATGCCGAGCTCGAAGGCTCGCTCCCAGTCCCCGGCCAGGACGGCGTAGTCCGCGGCGACGAGCAACGGCGCATCCGCGGGCTCAGGCCGGCCGTCGGTCCGGGCGTACACGTCGACGAGTGCACGTCCCGCGAGGGCGTCCGCGTCGCCGGGTGTCTCGGTCAGGATGGCGTCGTACGCGACCTTCGCTGCCGACCAGTCCGCAGCCTCGATGGCGGTGTAGGCGGCCTCGAAGCGCGGATCCACCGATGCCTCAGGGGCCTCGGCCGGCTCTGCTTCGTCCGCGGGCGTTGCGCCCACGGTTCCGGCGACCCCCTGCTCCGCAGCCACTCGCAGGAGCTCGTCAAGGAACTGGCGGATCTGGGCCTCCGGCAGGGCGCCCTGGAACAGCGGGATCGGCTGACCCTTGATCACGGCGAACACGGAGGGAATGGACTGCACCTGGAAGGCCGCCGCGATCTGCTGCTCGGCATCGACATCCACCTTCGCAAGGACCCACCGGCCACCCGCCTCGGCCGCCAGCCGCTCGAGGATCGGTGACAGCTGCTTGCAGGGTCCGCACCACTCCGCCCAGAGATCCAGGACGATCGGCACCGTCATCGACTGCTGGATGACAGCCGCCTCGAACGTGGCCGTGGTGACGTCGATGACGACTCCGGGCGGGGCCGAGGCGAGAGCGGCGGATGCCTTCTGCTGGTTGCTCTTCTGGGCAGCGAGGGCACCGAGGTCGATGGCACCTCGGGCGTTGAATGTCGAAGCCATGTCGACATTCTCGCGCACCGGCTTCCGGTGGACGAACCCGCGGGTCTCCCGGTGGGATGGGCCGGGAGGCACCAGAATGTGCCGATGCACATCTCCGCGAAGGCCGACTACGGCATGCGGGCCCTCCTCGTCCTGGCGGCCGCATACGCTGAGGACCCCGGCCAACTGGTCAAGGGTGAGGCCATCGCGACCGGTCAAGGCATCCCGGTGAAGTTCCTCGAGGGAATCCTGCGGCAGCTCCGTCAGGCAGGGCTCGTGTCGAGTCAGCGGGGCGCCGAGGGCGGCTACCGACTCGATCGAGCCCCCGACCAGATCGCAGTGGCGGACGTCGTCCGGGCCCTCGACGGCCCTCTGGCAGCGGTACGGGGCCGGAGACCGGAGGACGTGGACTATCAGGGAGAGTCCGAGCATCTCCGCGAGGTGTGGGTGGCCGTGCGTGGGGCCATCCGGCACGTGCTCGAACGGGTCACGGTGGCCGACGTCGCCTCAGGGCGCTTCCCGGCCGACGTCTCCGATCTCCTCGCCGAGCCGGGGGCTTGGCAGCGCAGATAGGGGTGCGCGCGACCTATTCGAGTTCCGCCACGACGGTGGCTGCCGCGGTGTAGGGGTCAGTACGCCCGTCGCGCAGAGCGCGGGCCACCCTGTCCAATCGCTCTGAGGAAGCCCCGTCGCGAAGTCGACGACGCAGCATTCCGAGGGCCAGGGCCTCGACCTCCTCGCGGGCCCGTCGGAGGCGCCGATCGTCTCCCTCCCCCGAGTGGGCCAGCCAACGCCCGTGCTCGTCGATGCTGTCGCAGAGGACGGCGATGCCGTCTCCGCTCACGGCGGCGGTGCGGAGCACCGGAGGCTCCCATCCTCCTGCGGGCCGCTCCGTGAGGGCCAGGATGCCCCGCAGTTCGCGGACCGTGGCATCAGCACCCTCCCGGTCGGCCTTGTTGACCACGAGGATGTCGGCGATCTCGAGTATGCCCGCCTTCGCCGCCTGGATGCCGTCGCCCATGCCCGGTGCCAGAAGGACGAGCGAAGTGTCGGCCGCTGCTGCGACGTCGACCTCGGACTGCCCCACGCCGACCGTCTCGATCAGGACCGTGGAGAACCCGGCCGCATCGAGGACCCGGACGGCCTGGGGGGTCGTCGCCGCCATGCCGCCGAGCTGACCCCGCGATGCCATCGATCGGATGAACACGCCGTCGTCCGTGGCGTGCTCCTGCATCCGGATCCGGTCACCGAGGAGGGCGCCTCCGGAGAACGGGGATGACGGGTCCACGGCGAGCACCCCGACCCGCTCCCCCCGTCGGCGAAGCTCCCCCACGAGTGCTGCGGTCACTGTCGACTTGCCCACGCCCGGAGACCCGGTGATGCCGATGGTGCGTGCTCGGACGCCTTCGGCGGACAGGGTGGCAATGATGGCCGGCACCTCAGGCCCGCCGTCCTCGATGAGGGACAGAAGGCGGCCGATATCCCGCACGCGACCGGCTCGGGCCCCGTCGACGAGGGAGGACGCATCGCGGCTCATGACGCCGTTGCCGGTGTGATCACTGACACCCTCCTTCACGACGCTCGCCCCTCCCCATGACGCGGGTCCGATGACAACATAGACCCATGGATTCCCTCTTCACACGGATCGACCACGTCGGCATCGCCGTGGCCGACCTCGATTCTGCTGTCGACTTCTACGAGCGCGCCTTCGGCATGACCAAGGCGCACGAGGAGGTCAACGAGGAGCAGGGCGTACGCGAGGCCATGATGGCCGTGGGCGACTCCGGATCCTTCATCCAGTTGCTCGCCCCGCTGTCGTCGGAGTCCACCATCGCGAAGTTCCTCGACCGGTCGGGTCCGGGCATCCAGCAGGTCGCCTACGCGGTCGATGACGTGGAGGCCACCGCCGCCGCCCTGCGCGAGCGCGGCGTCCGGGTGCTCTACGACACTGCGAGGGTCGGGACCGGGGGCTCCCTCATGAACTTCTGCCACCCCAAGGACTGCGGCGGTGTCCTCATCGAAATCGTGCAGGCAGCACCCGGAGGAGCGCAATGATGGAGTTGATCCGCGAGGCGATCATGGCGGGCGCGGAGCCGGCCGAATTCGCATCGCTCGACGTTCCGCAGTCATACCGCGCGATCACGGTACACAAGGACGAGCAGGACATGTTCGCGGGCGTGTCGTCGAGGGATAAGGATCCCCGTCGGTCCCTCCACCTGGACGACGTCCCCACCCCCGAACTGGCTCCCGGCGAGGCTCTCATCGCGGTGATGGCTTCGAGCATCAACTACAACACCGTGTGGACGAGCATCTTCGAGCCCGTCTCGACGTTCGGGTTCCTCGAGAAGTACGGCCGCACGCATGCGGATGCCAAGCGCCATGATCTGCCGTACCACGTCATCGGGTCGGATGCCTCGGGCGTCGTGCTCCGCGTGGGCCCGGGGGTCAACGCCTGGAAGCCCGGCGACACAGTCGTCGCGCACTGCCTGAGCGTCGAGCTGGAGTCCCCCATGGGACACAACGACACCATGATGGATCCGGAGCAGCGGATCTGGGGCTTCGAGACCAACTTCGGCGGCCTGGCCGAGCTCGCCATAGTCAAGGCGAACCAGCTGCTGCCCAAGCCGAAGCACCTCACGTGGGAGGAGGCCGCGTCCCCCGGCCTGGTGAACTCCACGGCCTACCGGCAGCTCGTCTCCCGCAATGGGGCGGGCATGAAGCAGGGCGACGTCGTCCTCATCTGGGGCGCCTCGGGCGGCCTGGGCTCGTACGCCACGCAGTACGCCCTCAACGGTGGGGCCATCCCGGTGTGCGTGGTGTCCAGCCCGGAGAAGGCCGACATCTGCCGGGCGATGGGGGCCGAGCTCGTCATCGACCGCAACGCCGAGGGCTACCGGTTCTGGAAGGACGCCACCACCCAGGATCCCAAGGAGTGGCAGCGGTTCGGCAAGCGGATCCGCGAGCTCACCGGTGGCGACGACGTCGACATCGTGTTCGAGCATCCGGGGCGCGAGACCTTCGGCGCGAGCGTGTACGTCACCCGGAAGGGCGGCACCATCGTCACCTGCGCCTCGACCAGCGGATTCATGCACGAGTACGACAACCGCTACCTGTGGATGAACCTCAAGCGGATCGTCGGCTCCCACTTCGCGAACTACCGGGAGGCCTATGAGGCCAACCGACTCATCGCCAAGGGGATGATCCACCCGACCCTGTCCAAGGCCTTCGCCCTCGAGGATGCCGGTCAGGCCGCCTACGAGGTCCACCGCAACGAGCATCAGGGAAAGGTCGGCGTGCTTGCACTGGCCCCGGAGCCCGGACTCGGCGTGACCGATCCGGAGCTGCGGGAACGGGTCGCCCCCGAACTCGCCCGCTTCCGCAACGCCTGACGCAACCGGATCCATACGCCGAGTGCGCTTAGCATGGGGCGATGCCCACAAGCGCGAGTGTGACCGCCGGCGCCATGCCGTGGCACCTGGACCGCGGTCGCGCACAGGGCGAGATGGGCTACCTGCCGGGCCTCGACGGGGTCCGCGCCCTCGCGATCCTGGGCGTCCTGCTCTATCACGCTGATCTCGATTGGATCCCGGGTGGCTTCCTCGGCGTCGACGTGTTCTTCGTCCTCAGCGGATTCCTCATCACCTCGCTGCTGCTCGAGGAATTCGACCGATCCGGTCGCATCGACTTCGGGCGCTTCTACCTCGGCCGCGCCCGGCGCCTGCTTCCGGCGCTCGTCCTCATGCTGCTCGTGGTGGCCGCTGTCGTTGCCCTGTTCTTCCGTGATGCCGCGGCG
This sequence comes from Candidatus Nanopelagicales bacterium, assembly GCA_030830865.1. Lineage (GTDB taxonomy): Bacteria > Actinomycetota > Actinomycetes > S36-B12 > S36-B12 > UBA10649. The sequence continues at coordinate 12,252 of JAURME010000165.1, forward strand.
TCACTGAGGGCCGACATCGTCGCGTCGGTGTTCTACGTCAACAACTGGTGGTACGTCCTCAACGACGCTTCGTACTTCGAGTTCATCGGTCGACCTCCCTTGCTCAAGCACCTGTGGTCGCTTGCCGTGGAGGAGCAGTTCTACCTCGTCTGGCCTCTGCTCGCGTTTCTCGCCATGCGGGTGGCACAACGCCGGGGCGTGCGCCTTCTGGCCATCGGCCTGGCTCTGCTGTCGACCGCGTGGATGACGTTCCTGTCCGTGCGGAACGGCTTCCCCGACTACGCCGACCCCAGCCGCGTGTACTTCGGCACCGACGCCCACGCCATGGGGCTGCTCATCGGTGCAGCCCTCGCCACCGCGTGGCGGCCGGGGCGGTTGCGCGCCGACATTCCCGGCATTGCCCGCAGTCTCATCACGGCGACCGGCCTCGCCGCCCTCGTGGTGGTGGTGGGCTTCTTCGTCCTCGTCGGTGAGTTCACCCCGTGGATGTACCAGCGGGGCGGGTTCCTGCTCCTCGCTCTCGTGGTCGCCCTGCTCATCGCTATGGCGACCCATCCGGCATCCCCGCTCGGCGGATGGATGGGTACCCAGCCGTGGCGCTATCTCGGACAACGCTCCTACGGCCTCTACCTGTGGCACTGGCCGATCTTCATGCTCACGCGTCCGACCCTGGACGTCCCGATCGACGGCATTCCCCTGCTCGTTGTGCGACTGGGGCTCACCGTCGGCATCGCGGAGTTGAGCTACCGCTACGTCGAGATGCCCATCCGCCGCGGAGCGATCGACCGATGGGTGAAACGCTGGCGGGAGGCGACGGGCGCCGCCAAGCGACGTCTGACCCAGCAGGGCTCGGCGATCGTCGCGCTCGCTGCGGCCATCGTCGTCGTGATCGGAATCTCACTGGCGAGCGCCCCGGCACCCAGCGCCCAGGAGGCCCTTCCCGACGACGTCGCGGCGGCGATGGGGCTGGATCAGGGGGGACCCACCGAGGTCAGCCTCGACGACGCTGACCCGTCTGCTGAGTCCCTGCCCGTCGGGATGGATGAATCCGCTACCGAGGTGGTGCTCGACGACGGCACCCCGGGCACCAATGCGAACGGCCGTGTCAGCGCGATCGGCGACTCGGTGATGCTGGGCGCCCGCGAAACACTGAAGTCGGCGATTCCCGGCACCAAGGTCGATGCAGCCGTGTCCCGCTTCCCCGGGGCCTTCGTCGGGAAGCTCAAGAAGTACACCAAGCGGGGCACACTGGCCCCGACCCTTGTCCTCCATGCCGGCACCAATGGCGTCATGCCCGAGGCGATGCTCCGAGAGATCCTCGACATCGTGCAAGACGTGCCCCGGGTGGTGATCCTCAACACGAACATGCCCAGGTCGTGGCGGGCGCCCAACAACAAGGTCATCAAGAACGTGGTCCCGGACTATGACAACGTCACACTTGTCGACTGGTACCAGGCGTCCAAGGATCATCCCGAGTACTTCGCGTCCGACGGCATCCATCTCACCACCAAGGGCGCCAAGGCCTACGCCAAGCTCATCAAGAAGGCGGCTGAGGCCCCACTCTCGCCGTAGCGGCCGAAGTGAGGCCCCCGGGGTCTGGACCGCCATCAGTGGAGTCATCCCCCCGGTGATCCGCGGGAGTCTCAGGATCCGGACTCGACCTCATCGAGGAAGTCGACGATGGCCGCTGAGACGATCTCCGGCGCCTCCACATTCGCCAGATGGCCCACGCGGGGAACGACCACCTCGCGCACATCCGGCAGCGCACGGGTCATGAGGGACTGCTCCTCGGCAGGACTCAGAGCGTCCTCCGCACCCCACAGGACGAGAGAGGGTGCCGTGAACCCGGTCAGGATCCCCGTCGAGTCCGGGCGGGCCGCCATGGCTCGTTGGTACCAGGCGACCGATCGACCGTCGGCCGATGCCAGCCAGCCGCGTACCCGCTCGGCGACCTCTGAGCGCTCCTCGTGGGTAGTCGTCCCCACCAACCCGGGGAGAACGGCCTGCTCCAGCACGCGGAGGACGTCAGCGCCCGGGGCCTCGCATATCGACGCCAGACGCTCGCGGTTGGCGCGCGCCTGGTCACCATCTGCAGTGGCCTTGGTGTCGCACAGGAGCACCGCGGAGACTCTCTTTGGGAAGCGCCGCATGAGGTTCATGGCGACGTAGCCGCCCAGGGACACCCCGGCGATCACCCATGGCCCGGTGTTCACGACGTCGAGGTCCGCGATGACGTGATCGGCCACGACGTCGAGGTCCGGTGCCGCATTCGGAAGGGGTTCAGCGCCGAAACCGGGCAGGTCCGGCGCGAGCGCCTGCCACCCGGCCTCCTGCACCGCGGCGACCTGCGGTGCCCACATCTCGCCTGTGCACGGGAAGGCGTGCAGGAAGACGATCCGCTTGTCGCTCACAGGTCGCTCCACCGCTCCATCGGACCGTCCCACACCTCGGGGAGCGGTGCCCGATCCGGCGCCACTACGCCTACGATCTCGTCGAGAACGCGCTTCACGTGCTTCTCCCCCACCCACAGGTGCTTGGCCCCGTCAACACCGCGTACATCCGCCTGCGGGATCCGTGCGAATCGCTCCCGCGCAGCCTCGGGGACGAGGTAGTCGTCGAACTCCGGCACCAAGCAGACGACCGCGCGGCCGGTCTGCGCCCAGGTATCGAGGTCAGCGTCGACGGTGTAGCGCAGCGGCGGAGACAGCAGGATCGCGCCCTGCACGGGGTCGACGTTGCCGTTCTTGAGGATGACGTCGGTGCCGAAGGACCAGCCGACCAGCCAGGGAGCAGGCCAGTCGCGGCGGCCCACCTCCTCGATCGCCGCGCGAAGGTCGCGTCCCTCCCCCCGTGCCTCGTCGAATGCACCCTCGCTCGTCCCCGAGGCACTGGTGGTGCCCCGGGAGTTGAAGCGCACGATCGCGACCTGCGCCAGTTCCGGCAGCCGCCAGGCCATCTTGCGCAGCACGTGGCTGTCCATCATCCCGCCATGCGTGGGCAGCGGATGGGCCGTGACGATCGTGGCAATCGGAGGGCCATGGACCGGATATGAGACTTCACCGACGAGGGTGAGGCCGTCGGATGTGACGAGGCGAATGGCCTCACGCTGCGCCGGGAGCACCGAATTGGCGACGATCCGCTCCCCCATCAGTACCGCCCCGGCCCGCGGCGATCTCGAGCACTCCAACACGGGGTGTGCCAATGCCGACGATGCTCGACCCCCTGCGGATCGTCCGCTGGAAAGGCGACGACGTGGGGGGTGGCCGGCGGGATCTCGTGGTCGCATCCGGGACACCGATAGGGCCGAGTGGCGGCTGCCCCCGTCGTGCGTTGGACCACCCAGTCGCCGTCCGGATGGGTCTCCACCTTCCGGCTGGCCGCCGACGGTCCGAGGGGACGGGAGTCGTCCTCTCGCCGTCGGTTCTTGCGCCCCATCAGATGCCGCTCGTCGTCAGCTCGAGTAGTCCCGGAATCCGTGGCCGGTCTTGCGCCCGAGGTAACCGGCCGTGACCAGATGCTCGAGTCGCGGTGCGGGGGCGAATCCTGGCTCGCGGAACTCCAGGTACAGGGTGCGCTGGATCGAATGGGAGACGTCGAGACCGACGACATCGAGCAGCTCGAAGGGGCCCATCGGGTAGCCACAGCCCTTCTTCATCGCCAGGTCGATGTCGTCCGCACTGGCGTAGTTGGCCTCGAGCATGCGAACGGAGTCGTTCAGATACGGGAAGAGCAGGGCATTGACGATGAAGCCGGCCCGGTCTCCGCAGGTCACGGGGTGCTTGCCGACGTTGCGACACAGGGCGATGGCGGTGTTGACGACCTCCTGACTGGTCGCGACGGTGCGCACGACCTCGACGAGCTTCATGACCGCGGCAGGGTTGAAGAAGTGCAGTCCCACAACGTCAGCCGGGCGACCGGTGGCGACCGCCAGGTCGATCACGGGGAGGCTCGAGGTGGTCGTGGCGAGGATCGCTCCCTCTTTGCACGTGCGGTCGAGCTCGACGAACAGCGCTCGCTTGACCTCCAGATCCTCCACCACGGCCTCGACGACGAGGTCGGCGTACGAGAGCTCCCGCAGTGAGGCTGTGCCCCTGACGCGCAGGAGGGCGGCATCGCGCTCCTCCTCGGTCAGTTTGCCCTTCGCGACCGCCTTGTCCATGGATTCCTGGATGCGCGTCACCGCCTGATTGGCCTTGTCCGCACTGCGCGCCACGAGGACGACATCGATTCCCGCCTTGGCCAGCACCTCGGCGATGCCACTGGCCATGGTGCCTGAGCCGACGACACCGGCAGAGGCGATCGCGCGGGTCTCCCCCAGTTCGACCGTCTCGGTGTCGACAGCATCGACAACGACCGGGGAACCGGGTGCCTCGTAGGTGTAGAAGCCGCGACCGGACTTGCGTCCGCGCAGGCCTGCGGTGACCAGCTGCTTCAGGATCGGCGCCGGAGCATGCAGGCGGTCGCGTCCCTGCTTGTACATCGTGTCGAGGATCTCGTATGCGGTGTCAAGGCCGATGAGGTCGAGCAGCATGAGGGGGCCCATCGGATACCCGCAGCCCAGCTTCATGGCGTCATCGATGTCCTCGCGCGTGGCGTACTTCGACTCGTACATGGACACGGCGTGGTTCAGGTAGCCGAACAGCAACGCGTTGGCGATGAATCCGGCGCGATCGCCGATCACGACGGGCTCCTTGCCCAGGGACCGGGCGAATCCCACGGCCTCATCAACGACCTCCTGCGAGGTCACAACGGTCTTGACGATCTCCACGAACGACAGCACCGGCGCGGGGTTGAAGAAGTGGATGCCGACCACCTGGGCGGGGCGCTGCGTTGCCACGGCGATGTCGGTCACCGACAGTGACGAGGTGTTGCTCGCGAGGATCGCGTGAGGCGGCGCGATGGAATCGACCTGCGCGAAGATCGCCTTCTTCAGTTCCAGACTCTCGCTCACGGCCTCGATGACGAGATCGACATCGGACAGGGCCGGGTAGTCCGTCGTGAAGGTGACCCTACCGAGAAGAGCTGCGCGGTCAGCCTCGGTTAGCTTGCCGCGCTTCACCGCCCGCGCCGTGGAGTTCTCCATCATCTCCCGGCCGTGCTCGAGGGCGGCCGTGCTGCTCTCGATGGCGACGACTCCGTGGCCGTTGCGGGCGATGACCTCGGCGATGCCGGCACCCATGGTGCCGAGTCCGATCACGCCCACGCGGGAGATTGCCATGCCGTTCCTCTCGACGCCCCAGTGCCGCGGGCGACCCACTGTCGCCCGACCCGAGCCTATCGTCGGCCTGTCGTCAGAACAGGCGAGCGTCGGCGTCGTCGACGCCTCGCAGGGCGTCGTAGTCGACCACGACGCACTCGATCCCGCGATCCTCGGCCAGGACCCGGGCCTGGGGCTTGATCTCCTGAGCCGCGAAGATGCCGCGCACAGGCTGCAGCAGGGGATCGCGGTTGAGCAGTTCGAGGTAGCGAGTGAGCTGCTCGACCCCGTCGATCTCACCCCGTCGCTTGATCTCCACGGCCACCGCGAGGCCCTGCGCGTCCCGGCACATGAGGTCGACAGGTCCGATCGCCGTGGGGAACTCGCGGCGCACAAGGCGCCACCCCTCACCGAAGGCCTCGAGTCGTTCGGCGAGGAGCTTCTGCAGGTGGGCCTCCACGCCGTCCTTGACGAGCCCCGGATCGGTGCCGAGCTCTTGCTCATGGTCGTGGAGGAACTCGTGGATCGTGACGATCAGCTGCTCGCCTGCCTTGTTCTCCACCGTCCAGACCTCATGGACGCTGTCCTCCGTTGTCGAGCTGACGCGCACGGTGCACGGCGGACTCATCCAGTTCAACGGCTTGTAGGAGCCTCCGTCGGAGTGGACGAGGACTGATCCGTCCGCCTTGACCATGATCACCCGCGGTGCCTCGGGCAGATGCGCCGTGAGGCGTCCGACGTAGTCGACGGTGCATCGTGCGATGAGGATCCGCATGGTCCGCACGCTACCGGGGGTACCGGTGGCGCACATGCCCATCAGCCGTCACCATGTACCGCATGCCGTCCTGGGGCTCCTTCTCGTACGCCTTCGGCCCCATCGTGGCCATCGGCCTCATCGCCGTCTTCGTGATCGTCCTGCGATGGGCCTTCGGCGGACGTTCCTCGGTGGTCGCGGCGCCCCCCAAGGCTGGCAATGCTGACGAGTACGGGATGCTCGTGCCCGTCGCCTCCCCCGGGACTTACATGGAGGGGGAGATGATCCGACGCGGTCTGGAGAACGCAGGAATCAGGTCGAACCTCGCGACGACGCTGGACGGCCCACGGGTGATGGTGTGGCCTGAGGATGAGCAGCGGGCGCGCGACCACCTCCTGCGACGGCGCTGACGTCCGCCGGGCGTCGGATCAGGCCTCGCTGACCTCTTCACGCACGACATCAGCGCCGATCGAGCGAAGGGCCGGGACGAACCCGGCGTACCCGCGGTCGATGTGACCGACTCCGTAGACAGTCGTGGTCCCCTCCGCCACGAGTCCCGCCAGAACGAGGCCGGCACCAGCCCTGATGTCTGTCGCCTCGACCGGTGCACCCGACAGCGCCGATCGACCGCGCACAAGGGCATGGTGACCGTCGGTGCGCACCTCGGCGCCTAGGCGGGCGAGCTCCTGAACGAATCGGAAGCGCGCCTCGAATAGGTTCTCGGTCACGAGAGCAGCGCCCTCGGCCACGGAGTTGAGAGCGATGAACTGCGGCTGCAGGTCGGTGGGGAACCCCGGATAGGGCAAGGTCACGATGTCGACGGCTGCGGGACGCCGGTCCATCCGCACTCGGAAGCCGTCATCGAGGATGTCGACCTGTGCTCCAGCCGTGCCGAGCTTCTCCAATGCGATGCTCAGGTGGTCGGCGCGTGCGTCTCGGACGGTGATGTCGCCCTGGGTGATCGCGGCCGCCACCGCCCACGTGCCGGCAACGATCCGGTCGGGCACCGTCGCGTGGGATACGGGCTGGAGGGCCTCCACCCCCTCGATCGTCAGTGTTGACGTGCCGACGCCATCGATCCGCGCGCCCATCGCCTGGAGCATCTCGCAGATGTCGACGATCTCGGGCTCCCGGGCAGCATTGTCGATGACAGTCGTCCCCTCGGCGAGCACGGCCGCCATGAGGATCGTCTCCGTCGCGCCAACGGATGGGAAGTCCAGCCAGGTCTCCGCACCGACGAGTCGACCAGGGCTGTGAGCCAGGAGGTAACCGTGCTCGGAGGTCACGTCGGCACCCATGCGCCGTAAGCCGTCGACGTGCATGTCCAGGCCCCGTGACCCGATGTTGTCCCCACCCGGAAGTGCGACATCGGCCGCGCCGACCCGGGAGACAAGCGGACCGAGGACGCAGATGGACGCCCGCATCCGCCGGACGAGGTCATAGTCGGCACGGTGGTCCGGACGCTCGGGCACGGTGATCGTGACCGTGGCCTTCTCGGGGTTGTGGGCGACCTCGCATCCGAGTCGTCGGAGGAGCTCACCCATGATCTCGACGTCGAGGATCTCGGGCACGTTCGAGATCACCGAGGTGCCGGGGGCCAACAGCGTCGCTGCCATGAGCTTGAGCACGGAGTTTTTCGCCCCCGAGAGCCTGACCTCGCCGGACAGCCGCCGACCACCCGTGACCCGCAGCACCTCCACGGACGGCATGGTACGGGTTCCTGCCCTAGGCTCGACGCATGGTCAACCTCACGCGCATCTACACCCGCACCGGCGACGACGGCACCACCTCCCTCGGTGACATGAGCCGCACGGGGAAGAACGACCCCCGACTCCGGGCCTACGCCGACGTCGACGAGGCCAATTGCGTGATTGGCCTTGGGCTCGCGACCGCCGAATTCGACCCAGCCATGCGTGAACTCCTCCTGGCGATCCAGAATGATCTGTTCGATGTCGGCGCGGACCTGTGCACTCCGGTGGTCGACGAGCCGGAGCATCCACCGCTGCGGGTCACCGAGGACTACGTCGAACGTCTCGAGCGCGCCTGCGACGAGTACAACGCGAGGCTTGAGCCTCTGCGCTCCTTCGTCCTTCCGGGGGGTACCCCGGCGGCCGCCCACCTGCACGTCGCCCGGACGGTGGTCCGCCGTGCCGAGCGGTCAACCTGGGCCGCCCTCGATGCGTACCACGGCGGAATGAACTCCACCACCGCCGCCTACCTGAACCGTCTGAGTGACCTGCTGTTCATCCTCGCCCGCGTGGCCAATTCCAGTGCTGACGGTGATGTCCTGTGGCAGCCGGGACTCAACCACTGACGAGGATCGCCGGCGTCCCTCGCCGAGGCCATGACGACAACACTAGGAGGCGCCACCCCTCCGGGTGACGCCTCCTAGCACAGCGTGGTGGCTAGTCGATCTGGCCGAGAGCCCTGAGCCGAGCCCGGCCACGAGCAGCAACGTGGGGATCATCGGACGCGGCGTCCGCCTTCGCCGCCTCGGCATTGATCTCCGAAGCGAATTCCGCCGACTCGGCGAGAATCGTCACGCCCTCCTCGGTGACGGACATGTAGCCGCCATCGACCGCGATCCGAAGGTCCTCTTCGCCCTCGCGCTCAACCCTCACCATCGCGTCATCCACCAGCTGGGCTACCAGCGGGATGTGATGCGGGAGGATGCCGATGTCGCCGGACGTGGTCCGGGTGAAGAGGAAGGAGGCCTTGCCCGCCCAGATCCTTCGCTCGACAGCGACGATCGAAACGTCCAGTTCAGCCATCAGTCCCTACCTCTCGAGTCTCGCTGCCCACAGGTCACAGACTGACGCCGAAGCTCTCGGCCTTCTTGGCCAGATCATCGAGGCCGCCGATGAGGAAGAAGGCCTGCTCGGGAATGTGATCGAAGTCGCCCTTGCACAGCTTGTCGAATGCCTCGATGGTCTCCTTGACCGGCACCGTCGAGCCGGGCTGACCGGTGAACTGCTCGGCCGCCATCATGTTCTGGCTCAGGAAGCGCTCGATGCGCCGTGCGCGGTTGACGAGCTGCTTGTCCTCCTCCGAGAGCTCGTCGATGCCCAGGATGGCGATGATGTCCTGCAGGTCCTTGTAGCGCTGCAGGATACGGATGACCTCCTGCGCGACGCGGTAGTGCTCATCTCCCACGATGGCCGGGTCGAGGATCGTCGAGCTTGACGCCAGTGGATCGACGGCCGGGAAGATGCCCTTGGAGAACACCTTCCGGGACAGCTCCGTGGTGGCATCCAGGTGGGCGAACGTCGTGGCCGGTGCGGGGTCGGTGTAATCGTCCGCAGGGACGTACACCGCCTGCATCGAGGTGATCGAACGACCCCCGACCGAGGTGATGCGCTCCTGAAGCTCGCCCATCTCGTCGGCGAGCGTGGGCTGGTAGCCCACCGCAGACGGCATACGACCGAGCAGAGTCGACACCTCTGAACCCGCCTGGGTGAAGCGGAAGATGTTGTCGATGAAGAGGAGGACGTCCTGCTTCTGCACATCGCGGAAGTACTCCGCCATGGTCAGAGCGGACAGTGCGACGCGCATGCGGGTGCCCGGCGGCTCGTCCATCTGGCCGAACACCAGGGCGGTGTCCTTGAGCACGTTGGCGTCCGCCAGTTCGACCCACAGGTCGTTGCCCTCACGGGTGCGCTCGCCCACGCCGGCGAAGACAGACGTACCGCCGAAGTTGCGTGCGATGCGGTTGATCATCTCCTGGATCAGCACGGTCTTGCCCACGCCGGCGCCGCCGAAGAGAGCGATCTTTCCGCCTCGCACATAGGGGGTCAGGAGGTCGACGACCTTCAAGCCGGTCTCGAGCATCTCCGTGCGGGGCTCGAGCTCATCGAATGACGGAGGTCGGCGGTGGATGGGCCAGTGCAGGAATTCGCCGCCGTACTGGGGGTCATCGAGGCACTGCCCGAGAGAGTTCCACACGTGCCCCTTCACGCCGTCGCCCACCGGCACCATGATCGGGTTGCCGGTGTCGACGACCTCGGCACCGCGGACAAGGCCGTCGGTGGGCTGCATCGAGATCGTCCGAACGAGGCTGTCACCCAGGTGCTGAGCCACCTCAAGGGTCAGGGTCTTAGCCATGCCACCCTCCGAGAGCCGGGTGTGCAGTGCATTGAACAGCTCAGGCACGGAGCCACGCGGAAACTCAACGTCGACAACCGGACCCGTGACGCGCACCACGCGCCCAGCTGAGTCGCGAGTGGTGCCTGTGGTGGTGCCGGTCTCTTGGATGGCGGTCATGGTCTCTTCGCTTCCTTCTGGTCTACTTTGCCGCATCGGCAAGAGCATTTGCTCCACCGACGATTTCGCTGATTTCTTGGGTGATCTGAGCCTGACGCTCCCGGTTGGCCATCAAGGTGAGGACCTTGATGAGATCGTCGGCGTTGTCGGTCGCCGCCTTCATGGCGCGACGACGGGACGCCGACTCGGAGGCCGAGGACTCCAGGAGTGCCGCGAAGATGCGGGTGGCGACATATCGAGGCAGGAGTGACTCGAAGAGCGTGTCGGCATCCGGCTCAAAGCTGAAGAGCGTCCGCGGACCTGGATCAACGTCCTCCGAGTACGTGACCTCCATCGGGGCCATCCGGCGGACCATGGCGGTCTGCGAGAGCATCGACTTGAACTCCGTGAAGACGATGTGAAGTTCGTCCACCCCGAGGATCCCGTCAGGCCCGGGCTCGTCATCATCGTCGTCCGCACCGGCGAGGAAGGCCTCCACCAGAGTGTTGGCGACCTCCTGCGCATCCTCGTATGACGGACGCTCGGAGATGCCGATCCACGAACTGGTGATGGCCCAGTTGCGGAAGCTGAAGTAACCGAGTGCCTTGCGGCCGATGACGTAGAGGACTGGCGTCTTGCCCTCCTCACGGAGAAGCGCGAACAGTTCCTCCGCCTGGCGCAGGACGTTGGCGTTGTAGGCACCGCACAGTCCACGGTCGGACGTCACCACCAGCACACCGGCACGCTTGGGGTTCGGCCTGGGCACCAGCAGGGGGTGGTCCAGGGCCGCGCCAGCAGCCAGATTGGACAGCATGCTGGTGATCTCCGCCGCGTAGGGACGGGCAGCCTCCACCCGGGCCTGGGCCTTCGCGATCCGTGAGGTCGCGATCAGCTCCTGGGCCTTGGTGATCTTCTTGATCGACTCCGCTGAGCGAATTCGCCCGCGCAGCTCGCGCAATGTGGCTGCCATGGCTACTTCTTCGGGGCCGGCTTGTTCACCTGAACGGTCTCCAACTGCTCATCTTCCTCGTTCATGGCCTCCACGTGCGCATCGGGAACCACAGACGAGCCATCAGAGGTGGCGAAGCCCTTCTTGAAGTCCGCCACGACGGCGACCAGGGCCGCCTCGTTCTCCTCCGACAGCTTCTGGGACTCGCGGATATCCCGAAGGATCTCCGGCCGCGCCGCCTTGACGTGCTCGATGAACTCGCCCTCGAAGCGCGTGACGTCCGCCACCGGCACGGAATCGAGGTGACCGCGGGTGCCCAGCCAGATGGCCACGACCTGGTCCTCGACAGCCATGGGGCTGTACTGAGGCTGCTTGAGCAGCTCGACGAGGCGTGCACCACGCTCGAGCTGTGCCTTCGAGACCTCGTCGAGGTCGGATGCGAAGGCCGCGAATGCCTCGAGCTCGCGGTACTGCGAGAGGTCCAGGCGCAGGGAACCGGCGACCTCCTTCATGCCCTTGATCTGAGCGGCTCCACCCACGCGGGAGACGGAGACACCAACGTTGATGGCCGGACGGACACCCTGATTGAACAGGTCTGTCTCCAGGAAGCACTGGCCGTCGGTGATGGAGATGACGTTGGTGGGAATGAAGGCGGAGATGTCGTTCGCCTTCGTTTCGATGATCGGGAGTCCGGTCATGGATCCCGCACCAAGCTCGTCGGAGAGCTTGGCGCAACGCTCCAGCAGGCGGGAGTGCAGGTAGAAGACGTCACCGGGGTAGGCCTCGCGGCCCGGAGGACGGCGCAGCAGCAGGGAGATGGCGCGGTAGGCCTCTGCGTGCTTGGTCAGGTCGTCGAAGACGATCAGAACGTGCTTGCCCTCGTACATCCAGTGCTGGCCGATGGCCGAGCCGGTGTAGGGAGCGAGGTACTTGAAGCCGGCAGGATCCGAGGCCGGGGAGGCGACGATGGTCGTGTACTCCATCGCGCCGCCCTCTTCGAGGGCCCGCCGGACGCTGGCGATGGTGGTGCCCTTCTGCCCGACGGCGACGTACACGCACCGCACCTGCTTGTTGGGATCGCCGGACTCCCAGTTCTCGCGCTGGTTGAGGATCGTGTCGACGCAGACCGCCGTCTTGCCGGTCTTGCGGTCACCGATGATGAGCTGACGCTGACCGCGCCCGATGGGCGTCATGGCGTCGATGGCCTTGATGCCGGTCTGGAGCGGCTCATGGACACCCTTGCGCTGGACGACGGACGGAGCCTGCATCTCCAGAGGACGACGGGTGGTGGCGGAGATCTCGCCGCGACCGTCGATCGGCTCCCCCAGCGGGTTCACGACGCGGCCAAGGAAGGCATCGCCAACGGGAACGGAGAGCACCTCACCCGTGCGGCGGACTGACTGCCCCTCCTCGATCTTGTCGAATCCGCCGAGGATGACGGCGCCGATGCTGTGCTCGTCGAGGTTCAGAGCAACACCCATGACCCCGCCGGCAAACTCCAGCAGCTCCTGGGCCATCGCGGAGGGCAAGCCCTCGACGTGGGCGATGCCGTCACCAGCGTCCACCACGGTTCCGACCTCTTCACGGCCCGTGCCTATCTCCAGGCTGGAGACGTAGTTCTCGATGGCGCCCTCGATGTCCTGGGCAGAGATTGTCAGGTCTGACATGGCGTTCGTCTTCCTCTTGGTCGTGGTGGTGGGACGTTCTGTTGCCCTAGCCGGGCAGGTTGGTGGTCGCCGCAGCGAGCCGGGATGACAGGGTTCCGTCGATGACCTCTTCTCCGACGGTCACGGACAATCCGCCCAGAACCGCGGGATCGATCGTCATCTGGATGGAGACCGGGTGACGGTAGATCCGGGTAAGGATCGACGTCAGCCTCTCGCGCTGCGCAGGAGTGATATCAGCTGCGGCGACAACCTCGGCCACCACCTCCCCCTGACGCGCCACTGCCAGATGTGCAAGTTCCTCGATGACGTCATCCACCCGCTCGCCGTGGAGGAGGCGGACCGTCTGGGACAGCAGGGCGACCGTGACGGCGCTGTTCCCGCATGACTCCCCCAGGACAGATGTCAGGAGGGCCACTCGACCATCGGCCGGCTCGGCGTAGTCCGAGAGCAGGCCCGCGAGACGCGGCTGTCCTGCCACCAGGCGGCCGGAACGGAAGAGCTGCTCGGCGACACGCTCGACGTCACCCTGACGCCTGGCGCGCTCAAGGAGGCTGAGCTGGGCGACGAGTTGGACCGTGTCGACGAGGTCCCGGGTAGCAGACCACCGTACGGAGACTGCGGTTCGGAGCACCGTCAGGGCTGAGTCCTTCACCTGCCCGGAGAGCACTCGGTCCAACAGTGCCGCCTTGGCCTCAGGATCTCCGCTGCCATCGGACAGGTGGCGGGCCAGCATCGGCTCGCGGAGGAGCAGGCCTGCGACGGCGGCGAGGTCGGCCGCCATCTGGGTGAGGTCGTCGTCGGTGAGCGGTCCGGCGACAGCATCGAACTGGTGGACCGTCGCGGCCCGGGCCTCTCGGCTGGCAGGGCGCAGGTCGTCGTCACTCGCGCTGACCGCCAGGGTGACCGGTGCCATGGCGTCGATCTCGTCGAGGAAGCGGTCGACCGAGGCGGACAGTTCTTCCGGCTGCGCCACCCGCGTTCGAACGATGTCGGACGCCCGTCGCAGAGCCTCGCGGCCCAGTTCGGCCCTCAGCTCGCGAACCCGCTGTGAGCGCAGCAGGACCACCTGCTGGTCTCCCTGAACCCGGATTCGATCGCCGTCGACGACGGCCTGGGCACGAAGCTGTTCGGCGATGCGCTGTGCATCCGAGGTGGCCTCACCGACGATGGTCTCGGCCTCCGAACGTCCCTCGGCGACGCGCTGCGCGAGGTACGTGTCGGCATCGACAACGCGCTGAGCGGCTTCTGCGCTGTCAGCCAGTTGGGTGCGAACCTCCTCCTGACGGGCTGCCATGAGGGATCGAACCGGAGGCACCACGAACTTCACGATGACGAAGACAATGACCGCGAAGCCGATCAACTGCCCAATGAAAGTCGCCATGTCTGACTACTGTCCCGTTCTCTCGCCGGATGACCCACCCCGAAGGATGCGATCGGCCAAGGTGTTCGCCAACGAGTCCACAGACGCGTTCAGCTCCGGAGCAAGAGCCTCACCTTCAGCCTCAAGGGTCTCACCGGCCTGCCGGAGCCTGTCGGAGACTTCGGCCGACGCCTCTGCGCGACGGCCATCCACCTCTGAGCGACCCTGCGATCGCGCCTGGTCACGCACGCTGCTGGCCTCGGAGCGCGCATCCGCGAGCTCCTGCGTATAGGCACTGTCGGCAGCCGCGTCCTGCTCGGCCGCCTGACGGTTGTCCTTGGCGGTCTGGGCGATGAGGCGCTCGCGCTCCTCCAGAACCTTCTGGACAGGCTTGACGACGAACTGGGCGATCACTCCGAAGACGACCAGGAAGATCGCCAGGATGAAGAAGAACGTCCCATTGGGAATGAGGAAGTTGCTGCCACCGGCCTCTCCTTCAGCCAGGACTGCGACTGCTCCAGAAATCGTCATGCCCATCGTCGATCATCAAGCTCCGGGAGTGGCGAACACAAACAGGGCCATGAAGGCCAGGTTGATGAAGTAGGCCGCCTCGACGAGGCCCACGGTGATGAAGAACGGGGTGAACAAGCGTCCCTGAGCCTCGGGCTGGCGAGCGATGCCCGAGATCAGGGCATTGCCGGCGATGCCGTCACCGATGCCGGCGCCGATGGCGCCGCCGCCGAGAATGAGGCCGCCACCGATGAGCGCTCCGGCGACGATTGTGGGATCTGCCATGACCTTTCCTCCTTGATCAGTTGTGAGTCTGTTGCCAGTCCTCGGTGGCCGTGCGTGACCTTCACGCGCGCCCAGTGATGCTAGTGGTGCTGCTCTTCGCTCTCGGTCGCCTGACTGAAGTACAGGATCGTCAGGAGCGAGAAGATGAATGCCTGGATGAGGCCGACGAACAGATCGAAGGTCTTCCATATCGCATTAGGCGCCCACATGATGTACGTGGGCAGCAAGGCGATGAGGCCGACCATGATGACTCCCGCAAAGATGTTGCCGAAGAGTCGAAGCGACAAGGAGATCGGCTTGGCGATCTCCTCGACGATGTTGATGGGGGCAAGGAACGCAACGTGCCCCTTGGCCACCTTCTTCGGGTACCCGAGAACACCGCGCTTCTTGAAGCCGGCCGCGTGGTAGCAGATGAACACGAAGAGTGCCAGCGCCAGGACGAAGTTGATGTCCGATGCAGGGGGCTTGAGGAACTCCGCGGTCTGACCGTCGGCATTCGTGTACTGCACCGGAAGCACGGAGATCCAGTTCGCGACCAGGATGAAGACGAAGAGAGTGACCGAGAGGGGAAGCACGAAAGGCGCCAGGCTGAGCCCCATCGACGACTGGATCTGCCCACGCATCTGGATGGTGATGGCCTCCCAGAAGAGCTGCACCCCACCGGGGACACCCGTGGACGTCACCTTGGCCCGCAGGATGAACGCGAGGATGAGAGTCACCGCTCCGGCCACCAGAGTCGAGTAGATGGTGTCGGTGTTGACGGTCATCCCCAGCCACGTGGCGGTGGTGTGGTGACCGACCTCGATAGCGGCTTCCGCCGGGATCATGCTCATGGACATAGTGCTATCGGACGCCTTCCGTACCGTGATCAGTGGATCCCGCGGCGAGGGCGGAGTTATCGTCCTCGGCCGTCTCGCCCTTGCGCAGCTTGGACCACACGGGCAACACCGTGCTCAGGACCAGAAGCACCTGGAACACCGCCAATCCGAAGAGCACTCCAAACCCGTAGGGACGGAACGCGAAGGCGATGACAAGTGCGATGGCGGTCACGATCAGGAGCCTGGTGGCCGAGTTCAGGGCCATGCGACCCTTACGAGGGCTGTCCTTCGAGGTGATCGAGGCCACAGAGAAGCGGACCAGGAGCGCATTGACGAGCCCGAGCCCCAGGCCGATCGCCAGGAAGACCCCGAACATTGCGGCGCCAGCCCACGCGGCGAACCCCAGAGCCACCAGGGCGATCACGATGCAGATGACGGAGAGCCGAACAGGCCGGAAGACGACGGCAGGGATCACAAATGGATCCTCCACTGGCGTCATTGCCTACCCTAATTCCTGACCGAGAACGTGCGGCAAGAGAAGCTGCCTGACCTGACTGCGGCCAAACTGTATCACGGGCGAAAGAGGCACTTTCACCGCCTGCATCGCCCCTGTCGAGGACGTCACGGCACTGGTGAAAAACCGTGAATCAGGAACTCTTTTTGAGGGTCCCGCTGATGGATCCGTGCTCCTTGCCGGGGCGCCTGACCCAGAACAGCAGTAGGCCAAGCCCCACGACGAAGAAGGCTGCCGCGTAAGGCAGCGGCACGAAGGCGATGAGCACACCACTGCCGGCGATGAGGGCAGTCCATGCGTACATCAGCAGAACGGCCCGCACCTGGGAGTGCCCCATCTCCAGGAGCCGGTGATGAAGATGCTGCTTGTCGGGTGCGAACGGGTTGCGGCCGGCTCGGGTGCGCCGGATGACGGCCAACAGGAGGTCGATGAGGGGCAGCGCCATCACCGCCACCGGGAGGAGGACGGGCAGCAGGGCCGGGAAGAGGGTCCCTCCGGCCACGGCGCTCGGATCGACCTGGCCCGAGAGCGTGATGGTGCCCGCTGCCAGGAGCAGTCCCAGCATCATCGAACCGGTATCGCCCATGAAGATGCGGGCTCGGAAGAAGTTGTGTGGCAGGAAGCCGATCGTCACGCCGACCAGGACGACCGACACGAGAGTTGCCAGGGTTGCGCGTTCGAAACCCAGTTCGACGGACAGCAGGTATGAGTAGGCGAAGAAGGCTCCTGCCGCCACCATGACGATTCCGGCGGCCAAGCCGTCGAGACCGTCGACGAAGTTGATGGCGTTGATGCTGACGAGCACGATGATGACGGTGAACAGCACACTGGTGACCGGATCGAGCACGAACGTGCCACCGATCGGCAGCCAGATGATCGCGATCCCCTGGAAGGCCATCACTCCAGCCGCCAGCACCTGACCGGCGAGCTTCGTGGGGGCATCGAGCCCCCATCGGTCGTCGATGATGCCGAGCACCACGATGATCGCGACCCCGGACAGGAGCGCGATGGCCGTATTGCTTCCCTCGAAGACCGCCCGCATCATCGGCAGTTTGCTGGCGAGCAGGATGCCGGCCCCGACGCCCGCGAGCATCGCCAGGCCACCGAGCCGCGGGGTGGGCTCGGCATGGACGTCGCGGTCGCGCACCTCGGCCATGAAGCCGAACCTGAGGGCCAGTCTGCGGACCGGTGGGGTCAGCAGGTAGGTGACCGCAGCAGCGGCCAGCAGGCACAGCAGGTACTCGCGCACCGGAAGGTCAGCCCCGCGGGTACGCCGGGTGGGCCTCGACGAGGGCGGTGACCTCCTGGGCGATGGCGAGGGCATCGGAGCCGTCCGCGTCTCGGACCGCGCGACCGATCAGCGAGGCGATGGTGCGCATGTCGTCCTCCCCCATGCCCTGTGTCGTCACGGCAGGCGTGCCGACGCGGATCCCGGACCCCTTGGACGGCGGCTCCGGGTCGTACGGGATCGCGTTCTTGTTCAGGGTGATGCGCGCGGCGTCACAGCGCTGCTCGGCGACATCGCCGGTGACCCCCAGTCCCCGGATGTCGATCAGCGCGAGGTGTGTCTCCGTCCCGCCGCTCACCGGACGCATGCCCTCGCCCGCGAGGCCCGCCGCAAGTGCCTGGGCATTGCGGATGACCTGACGCGCGTACTCCTGATAAGCCGGAGTCGCGGCCTCCTTGAGGGCGACCGCCTTCGCGGCGACCGCGTGCATCAGAGGGCCGCCCTGCATCATCGGGAACACGGCCTTGTCGATCTTCGCGGCGTGCTCCTCCTTGCACAGGATCATCCCACCGCGCGGACCGCGCAGGACCTTGTGCGTGGTGAAGGTGACGACGTCGGCGTAGGGCACGGGGCTCGGGATCGCCTTGCCGGCAACGAGACCGATGAAGTGCGCGGCATCGACCATGAGGATGGCACCGACCTCGTCGGCGATCTCCCGGAAGGCCGCGAAGTCGATCAGGCTCGGGTAGGCCGTCGCTCCCGCGATGATCATCTTCGGCCTGCGCTCGCGGGCGATGGAACGGACCTCGTCATAGTCGATGAGCTCGGTGTCCTGACGGACCCCATAGGAAGCGATGTCGAACCACTTGCCGGAGAAGTTCACCTTGGAACCATGCGTCAGGTGACCACCGTGGGCCAGGCTCATCGCCATCACCGTGTCGCCCGGCATGACGAAGGCGCCATAGGCGGCGATGTTGGCACTCGCACCGCTGTGCGGCTGGAGGTTGGCGTGCTCGGCCCCGAAGAGTTCCTTGGCGCGGTCGATGCCGATGTTCTCGGCACGGTCCACATCAGCGCAGCCGCCGTAGTACCGACGCCCCGGGTACCCCTCGGCGTACTTGTTGCTCAGGGTCGACCCCAGGGCGGCGAGGACCGCCGGGGACGTGAAGTTCTCACTCGCGATGAGCTGCAGACCGCTGCGAAGGCGCTCGAGCTCGTCGAGGATGACACCGGCGATCTGCGGATCCTCGGCCGTGAGCTGGTCGAAGTCCGGCCCCCAAAACGGCGTGCTGTCCATGTTCTCCCTCAATGCTCGCCGCCTCGCTGCGGTCAGGTTGGTGTGCCTGCAGATCGATCGACCACCGGAGTGAGGGGCGGACGATCGCCCCCACTCTACGCGCTGGCCGGCCCACCCTCCGGGAGCACGCTCGGACAGCACTCACGGAGCACCTCGAAGCCGATGGCGCCCTCGCGCACCACGCGCGGCGGCGCCGTCGTCGCGTCGACGATGGTGCTGGGCAACCCGGGATCCTCGCCGAGGGGTCCGGCGTCGAGGGCAAGAGCAGCCACCTCACCGGCCTGGGTCAGGGCATCGTCGACATCCGTGGGAGCCGCCATGCCCGGAAGGTTGGCGGAGGTCGCGACAACGGGTCCTGCCGCCTGCAGGACGGCGAGGGCGACGGGATGCAGGGGCATGCGCACGGCCAGCGGTGCGTCGGCCGGCAGGTCCCACGCCAGGCTGGGCTGCGGGGTGAGCAGAAGGGTGAGGGCACCCGGCCAGCAGCGAGCCATGAGCGCCTCGGCATCGGCACTGACCCGGGCGGCGATACCGGGGACCGTGGAGCGACCGCCGACCATGACCGGTAGCGGAGCATCGTCGTCGTACCCCTTGGCCTCCCGCAGCGTTGCCACACCCCGGCGGGAGAAGGCGTCCGCGGCGATGGCGTAGACGGACTCCGTCGGCAGCACAACCAGATCGCCCCGACGCAGCGCCGCCAGGGCCGAGGCCACGGCCTGCTCTCGATGCGCACCGTCGGCGCACTGGATGCGCTGCGTCACGGTGTGCTCACCCCCAGTGCCCCTGCCAGCTTGCGGGCCAGGGTCAGGCGGGGCAAGCCGTTCAGGTCGGTCCGGTCGACGATGTCGACGAACACGGACTCTCCCGGCGACACGCCGCTGCGGGCAGCGAGTCCGGCGTCGGCGATGCAGGCGGCGAGGGCGCCGGGCGCGCCGGCTTCACCCGCCTCGACTCCTTGAACATCCGCGTGCTCGACGGCCAGGAGGCCGCCCGGACGCAGGAGAACAGCCGCGGTGCGCGCGATGCGGCGAACCACATCGAGACCGTCGTCTCCCCCGTACAGGGCAACCGCCGGCTCATGGTCGCGCACCTCCGGCTCCCGGGGGATCATCTGATCCGGGATGTAGGGCGGGTTCGAGACGATGACGTCGACGCGTCCGACGAGGTGCGCGAGCTGACGGTCGGCCACGTCGCCGGCGTCCGCGTGGTGGACCTGCACCTGCGATCCCTTCTCGTCCAGGAGTCGCGCGTGGGCCGCCACGTTGCGGCGCGTCCACACCACCGCCTCATCGTCGAGTTCCACCGCATGCACGACGCTGCCGGGGGCCTCCGTCGCCAGCGAAAGGGCGAGGATGCCACTGCCGGCGCACAGGTCGACAGCGATCCTCTCCCCCTCGGGGTGTTCGCCCAGTGCCCTGATGCCGACCTCGGCCAGCAGTTCGGTCTCTGGACGGGGGATGAACACACCGGGCCCCACCTCGACCTCGAGGTACCGAAAGGCGGCCGTGCCCAGCAGGTGTTGAAGGGGCGTGCGGCTCAGGCGCCTCGCCAGGAGCTTCTCGATCTGCACTTTCTGCTCGTCCGTCGGTGCCTCCTGCAGGAAGAGGCGACTGCGGGTCGTGCCCAGTGCGTGGGCGACGATCTCAGCGGCATCCACCGAGGGGGACGGGATACCAGCGATGGTGAGACGACGCTCGGCGTCGACGAGCACATCGCGGACCGTGACCCGCGAGCCGTAGGTGTGATCGTCGGGAAGGGTCACGCGGGAGACTCGCTCAGTCGACTCGCTCGGTCGGCCTCGACACATGCATCGATGACGGCCTCCAGTTCTCCGTCGAGCACCTGGTCGAGGTTGTACGCCTTGAAACCGACCCGGTGGTCGCTGATGCGGTTCTCCGGGAAGTTATACGTGCGGATGCGCTCGCTGCGATCCACGGTGCGCACCTGGGATCGCCGGGCGTCCGACGCCTCTGCGGCCGCGGTGGCCTGGGCTTCGGCCAGAAGCCGAGCGCGCAGGATGCGCATCGCGGACTCCTTGTTCTGCAGTTGGCTCTTCTCGTTCTGGCAGGATACGACGACCCCGGTCGGAAGATGCGTGATGCGCACGGCGGAGTCGGTGGTGTTGACGCTCTGCCCACCGGGTCCGGACGAGCGGTAGACGTCGATCCGAAGGTCGTTGGGGTCGACGACGACGTCGACCTCCTCGGCCTCGGGCAGGACAAGCACGCCGGCGGCCGATGTGTGGATACGGCCCTGGGACTCGGTGACCGGCACACGCTGGACCCGATGCACACCGCCCTCGAACTTCAGCCGCGCGAAGGGAGCACGTCCGGGCTCAGGGCTGCCCTTTGCCTTGACCGCGATCGAGATGTCCTTGTAGCCGCCAAGATCGGATTCGACGGAGTCGATGACCTGGGTCGACCAGCCCTGCCGTTCGGCATACCGCAGGTACATCCGGGCGAGGTCGCCAGCGAAGAGGGCCGACTCCTCCCCTCCCTCCCCTGCCTTGACCTCCACGATGACGTCCTTGTCGTCCATAGGATCGCGGGGCAGCAGCAGTTCGGTCAGCCGCTCGGCCGCGGTGTCCCGGCGGGCCTCCTGGCTCGCGACCTCGTCCGCGAAATCAGGGTCGGCATCGGCGAGCTCCTGGGCTGCGGCGAGATCATCACACGCGGACTGCCACTCGCGGTACGTGGCCACGAGCGGTCCAAGCTCGGCGAACCTCCGCCCCAGTCGCCGGGCAGCCGCCTGATCGCCGTGCACGGCCGGATCCGCCAGCTGCGCCTCGACGTCGGCGTACTCCGCCACGAGGTCCACGCAGGACTCGAACATGGTCACTCCTCTGCTCGCCCCCGTCGCCCGCAGGGACGACCCGGGGCGCTGCCCAGACATGAAACACCCCGGGCGCCGGCTGGGGGCCTACCGCGTGACGGGGGAGACACGCGGTAGGCGCCGAACCGGCGCCCGGGGCGGTGAAGTTAGTTGGAGGTCTTCTTGCCGTAGCGGCTCTCGAACTTCGCGACGCGACCGCCGGTGTCGAGAATCTTCTGCTTGCCCGTGTAGAACGGGTGGCACTGGGAGCACACGTCGGCGTGGATCACGCCGTCCTTGGCGGTGCTCCGGGTCGTGAACGTCGCACCGCAGGTGCACGTCACCGTGGTCTCCCCGTAGGTGGGGTGGATGTCAGCCTTCATGATGTCCTCTCATCGCTCCGGGTCGAGCCGCCCGGGTGGGCGCTCGTGAACCGGAGCCGCATCAGTATGCCACCTCGTGCTGAGGGGGCGAAATCCGGTCAGCGTTCGGTCCCGTCGCCAGGTCAGTCGTCGTCCCCGCCATTGACCGACGGGGTCGTCTTCTGGACCTGCAGCAGGAACTCCTGGTTGCTCGTGGTCTCGCGGAGTTTGGTGAGCAGGAGTTCGATCGACTGCTGCTGGTCGAGCGCATGCAGCACCCGGCGCAGCTTCCACACGATCTTCAGCTCCTCGTTCGACATGAGCAGCTCCTCCTTGCGGGTGCCGGAGGCGTCGACGTCGACGGCGGGGAAGATCCGCTTGTCGGCGAGACGACGATCCAGCTTGAGCTCCATGTTGCCGGTGCCCTTGAACTCCTCGAAGATGACCTCGTCCATGCGCGATCCGGTCTCCACCAGCGCGGTCGCGAGGATCGTGAGGGATCCTCCGTCCTCGATGTTGCGGGCAGCGCCGAAGAAGCGCTTGGGCGGGTACAGGGCGGTCGAGTCGACGCCACCGGACAGGATGCGTCCGGAGGCCGGCGCCGCCAGGTTGTAGGCGCGACCCAGACGGGTCATGGAGTCCAACAGGACGACGACGTCATGACCGAGTTCGACGAGCCGCTTGGCCCGCTCGATCGACAATTCGGCAATGATCGTGTGGTCCTCGGCGGGCCGGTCGAAGGTGGAGGCGATGACCTCCCCCTTGACCGATCGCTGCATATCGGTGACCTCCTCGGGCCGCTCGTCGACGAGCACGACCATGAGGTGGACCTCGGGGTTGTTCAGAGTGATCGCGTTGGCGATCGACTGAAGGACCATCGTCTTGCCGGCCTTCGGCGGGGAGACGATGAGACCTCGCTGGCCCTTGCCGATCGGCGCGACCAGGTCGATGACCCGGGTCGTCAGGTTGGTCGGCTCACCCTCGAGTTTGAGACGGTTCTGCGGGTAGAGGGGCGTGAGCTTCGAGAACTCCGGCCGGTTGCGGGCTGCCTCGATGGTGCCGCCATTGACGGTGTCGATGCGCACGAGGGGGGTGAACTTCTCCTTGCGATCGCCGTCCTTCGGAGCGCGGGTGGCACCAGTGATGGCATCGCCCTTGCGCAGGCCGCTCTTGCGAACCATCGACAAGGAGACGTAGACGTCGTTCGGACCCGGCAGGTAGCCGCTGGTGCGCACGAACGCGTAGTTGTCCATCACGTCGAGGATGCCGGCCACGGGAATGAGGACGTCATCCTCACTGATCTCCGGCTCGACATCGCTGTACCCGCCCCCGCGCTGACGGTCCCGGCGGTCGCGATAGCGGTCCCGGCCGCGGCGGCGCCGGCTACGGCCGCCGCCCTCGTCCGGGAAGTCGCGGTCGCCCCGGTTGTCGTTGCGATCACGGTTGTCGTTGCGATCACGGTTGTCGTTGCGATCACGGTTGTCGTTGCGATCACGGTTGTCGTTGCGATCACGGTTGTCGTTGCG
>JAURME010000166.1 GCA_030830865.1 Candidatus Nanopelagicales bacterium
CAAAACCCCATCGGATTGGAGCCTCCGATGCCTCTCCCTGCAGATCCCCTGTCTAACGGCATGCCCGAGCATGCGGCACTGTGGATACGTTGGAGAAAGCATGCGTCCGAGGCGAGGACTAGAACACACGTTCCTCATCACCAGACCGAAGGGACCGTCATGGCTGACGACACCTCTGAGGTCACGGCCCAGCGCATGACCGCTGCCTTCAATGCCGTGCAGGACGTCACACGAGTCATCCTGGGCAACCGGGCCGAGCTTCAGCTCACGCCGATCGGGCGTCAGTGGGTCGAGGATGCCGAGGTCATGAAGGCTCTCGGCGCCGGCAGCACCGACTAGCGGCGCCAGGCCTCGAGGTACGCGGCGGCGGCCGCGTCGCGGTCGAGCTCCAGAACGTCGATGAGCGTGACCATGTTCTCGGGTGAGGGATTGGCGTTGCCAAGCTCCCACGACGAGACAGCCTGATTCCTCACGCCAACCATCTCGGCCAGCGTGTATTGCGAGAGCCCGCTTGATGTGCGGGCCTCACGGATGATCTGAGCGAGCGTCGCCAACGGTCTCCCCTCGTGACGATCGGGTCACCCTAAAGCACTAACCCCCCTACCGCTACCCCCCGCACGGTTACGTGTGATGGACGGACGCTTACCGTTCTAACCGCTAGTTGCGGGGTTTTCGCCTTCATAGCCGTCTTGCCGGTGCAGGCATTACTTGTTAGAACCGTAATGACTCAACACGCACACAGGCTCACGAAGGGAGAACGATGAGCCAGCACGACACGATCCGCATCGAGATCCGACTGCAGCTCCTGAGGGCATCAGACCGCCTTCGCGCAGCTGCGCAGGAGCTCGACCGGGCCATCGAGGCACTTGACCACGGCAACTTCTGGGACGGGCACGCCTCAGACGCGCGCATCGAGGCGGACATCGCCAGCACGCAGATGCAGACCGCCCGTGGCATGGCGCAGGTCGCAAGCCTTATGCGCGGGGGGGCCGTGAGGTGAGAGACCGTCGACGCCACACCCGCAAGCGTGCCCTTACGCCGGCGACGTTGATCATGTGGATCATCGTCGCGTCGATGCTGGCCTTCTTCGTGGCCACCCGCTTCACCCTCGACTACACCGGCCCGCACATCGTCGAGTTCCTGCGGGGACTCAAGTGACGGGCCACCAGGCGGCGATAGCGCCGCACAAGACCCCGCGGCATGTTGCGGAACCTGCCGCGTGGGCCAGTCAGGCGTTCGAGCTGGATGCCGCTGCTGACTACCAGCAGCCCTCCCTCCGGGAAACCGGGTGGCGCGCGCGGGGCGCGCTGGCAATCGACGTCCCCCGCACCTTGGCCGCGTCTCCCCGCGGCTGGTGGCTTGCCACCACGGTCGTCGAGCGGGGCCCGGGACGCGGAGCCGTCCTGGGCCCTGCTCCGACCGGAACGGCGGTGCGCTAATGGCACCTCCTCGCAACGCCACCAAGAACGGCTGGGGCCCGCGCCTGTACCCGTGGCCGCCGCCGCCGGCAGAGGCCGAGCTGTGGGTTCCGTCGGTCACGACCGTGCTCGGCGTGGTCGACAAGCCCGCCATCGCCAACTGGAAGGTCGACCGGGCCGCGAAGGGCGCGATCGAGATGGCCAAGTCGGGCGCGCTGACCGCCCTGATCGACCAGGACGAGAAGATGGCACTCTCGGCGATCAAGACCGCCTGGCGCTCGGAGCTCGATGAGGCCGGGCAGGCCGGGACGATGGTGCACGAGGCCCTCGAGGCGCAGATCAAGGGCACGACGCGGCCGGAGCTCACGCCGACCGCTCAGCTGATTCTGCAGAACCTCAACAACCTCATGTCCGAGTACGAGGTCGAGCCGATTCACTCGGAGTGCACCGTCTACGGCCTGCAATCAGGCCTCGAGTGGGCCGGCACGCTCGACCTGATCGTCGAGATGTTCGTCCCCGGCCGCGGGCGCAGGCGTCTCGTGGCGGATCTCAAAACCTCCAAGGGCGTCTACGAGGACATGGCCGCCCAGATCGGCGGTGCCTACGTGCACGCCGACAAGCTCGTCACCGGAGACGACGGGAATGTCATTGACATGCCCGAGGTCGACGGGGCGGTGGTGTTCCACGTTCGGCCCGAGAGCGCGTTCGTCGTGCCGGTGGCCGCAGATGCGAACGCCCTCGAGTGGTTCATGGCCGCACGCCGGCTGTGGGCCGTCAAGAACAACAAGGAGTGGCGAGCGGTCTACGCACCGCTGCCAGCCGCTCAGGTCAGAAGCTAGGAAGGAAGGACGCATGGACGCAGACGCGATCGCCGCCCTCAGGGCGCAGGCCAAGGGAAGCGGCGGCGACTGGATCGGGCTAAGCGAAGTCGGTGACTGGTTCGCCGGCACCGTGGCAGACCCGTCGCATCACACGATCACCACCGACTACGGCGACACCGAGGAGCTGCTGCTCGAGAACGTGACGATCAACGACGTCCCCCAGGGCGACGGCACGCTGACGTTCCGCCTGAGCAGGAAGGTGCTCAAGGACGAGCTCGGCAGCGACGCTGACGACGCTCCCAGCCCGGGGTGGTCTGTCTACGTGGTCTACCGCGGAGCCAGGCGCAGTGCCAACGGCCGCGAGTACCACAACTACGACGTGGCCAAGAAGGGCCCCGAGCTCGAGGCAGTCGCCGCGACGGCGAAGGCCAAGAGCAAGCCGAAGGCCAAGGCCGACGGCGGCGACGAGATCCCCTTCTAGGTGACCTGGGGGCCTGGTGCGCGTGCACACACCGAAGCCACACCGCGGATGGACGCCCGAGGGCACCGCGACCTGGCAGCGTGCCGAGAAGGCGCGCCAGGCCCTGCTCGCCTACATGCACGACCGGAACGCGGGCGAGTGCATGGCGTGCAAGGGGCAGGGCTGGATCGCAGTACCGACGCCCCGTGGCGTGAGGCTGAAGGACGGGACGCCGATCCGCGTGTGGTCGCTGCCGGTGGTGTGCCCGCACTGCCGGCCGGAGGACTACGCCAGATGAAGATCGACCCGCGCATCAGGCAGATGGCCCGCGAACGTGTGGCGCGTGACTGCGCCGAGCGTGGCGTGCCGGTGAAGATCCAGGACCCGACGATCTACACGGCGCTGGCGAAGCTAGTCAGCGGCCCAGTGGATCGTGATGCGGTCCGGGTCGAAGGCTTGCCGACCACGGACGGCGTTCGGCGCGACCTCGATCGAGTTGATCAGAAGCCTGACGAGCTCGCGGGCCCACTGGTTCCCGCGCTCGTTCCACAGCGCCTCGAGGTGATCGCTGGCAAGGACGCCGGCCAGGACGCGGGCGCTGCCGCGCTTGACGAGCTCGGCCTCGAGGGCACGAGCCGTCTCAGCGCTGGTCTGCTGGGCTGCGACCAGCTCGGAGGCCGTTAGGTGCCCTTCGCTGAACAGCCTGACGGCGTCGAGGCGGGCGTCGCGCACGGCCAGCAGACGATCGGCGATGGACGCATCTTCGGCGTCGTCGCGCATGATCAGCGCCCGGGAAAGGGGGTCGGTCTCCACCCGCTCAATGATCGACGCGAGAACGTACTGATCAAGGTCGTCAGCGCAGATCGAGCGACCGCCGCATGCCATCTTCCCCGGCTCCTTGCGGCAGACGTAGCTGGGGCGCTGCCCCTCGCTGCGTCGGGTGCGCGGAGTCATGACCGATGCGCACGTTCCACAGCGCACCGTTCCCGAGAGAGGTCTGTTCATCTCGGCGGCGTGCCTGGTGCTGCGCTTCGGGTCGTTGAGCATCTTGGTCAGGGCGACCCACGTCGCCTCGTCGAGGATCGCCGGGATCACGTCGCTGTCGACGATCTCGCCCCGGAACATCCTGCGACCGGCGACGTGGGGCGCGGTGAGAAGGCGGCGCAGGTTGGAGGCGTTCCACGTTCCGTTGCGCGTCGTGGTGACGCCGCGGTCGTTGAGGTCGCGCGCGACGCTCATCAGGCTCTCACCATCGAGGGCGCGGGCGGCGCAGTCACGCACGATGGCGGCCTCTGCCTCGTCGATCTCGAGGTGGCCGTTCTTCATACCGAAGCCCCGCCGGCCGCCGGCGTGAGGGAGGCCCTGGGCGGCCCGCTCCTCGCTGACGCGCTTGAGGCGCATGGACGTCGACTTCGACTCACCGGCACCGAGCCCGGCGCGGATGCCGACCTCAAGAGCGGCGCTGCTGCTGCTCCAACTGCTGATGGGGTCCATGACGGTGTTCACGTCAATCCCCTTCACCTCGACCAGCTGGTGCAGTCGTCCGGCATCGAGGAGGGACCTGCACAGGCGGTCCCACTTCCACGCAAGCAACCGATCGAGGTTTCCTTGAGCGGCATCACGAAGCATCTCCTCAAAGGCCGGGCGCTCGGTGCTCAGGTCATAGGCCGACCGATCCACGTCCCGGTAGACACGCACCAGGTCGTCGCCGTCTCGGGCGACAACCTCCCGGCAGTCGGCCTCCTGGCGCGCTGTCGCCGTTTCGTTGCCACTGGCATCGACCGTGGAAATACGGACGTAGATACCCACTCGCTTCGGCACGCTGAGTCTCCCTTCTCGCGGCCTCGTGTCCAGTCTAAAGGTTTGCTTCCGCAAACGTATTACTGCGACACGAGGGCTGGTCTGCTAGTAACGCTCGCAGTAGCGGCGGTTCTGGCCGTGGCAGCTCCCTCGACAGCTGCAGCGAAGCCCTGCGCCGCCCATCAGGGGGCGGCCAAGGCCGAGTGCGTCAAGGCCCACAAGGCGCAGGCCAAGCGCGACGCGGTCCGCTGGCCCGCCTACCCGGTCACGACCCGTGACCTGACCGGCCGCGACATCGCCATCGAGCGGTGGGTGCGGCTCGGCCGCTGCGAGGCTGGGCACGGCTCGGGCTACGGCGGAGTGCGGTGGAACACCCCCGGAGGGTGGCGCTGGCAGGGCGGCCTCGGCATGTACGACCGCTCCCACGCATCGACTGCCCACCCTTACGGCTACGACGCCGGCCAGTGGAACTGGCAGACCCAGGTGCTCGTCGGCCAGCGCCTCATGGAGAAGTACGGCATCACCGCCTGGTCGGCATGGAGGTGCTGGTGATGGCGCTGCGCGACCTGGTCGCCATGACCGATGAGCAGCGCGCCGAGCGGCGCGAGAACGACGAGGCCGCGTTCCACGCCGTTGAGGCGTTCTGCTCGACCGGCCTCGAGCGCAGCAAGGCGCTCACCAAGGCCGCCAGCTCGCTGCGCGCTCCGCGCAACGACGTGATCGCGGGCTACTGGCGGCACGTCAAGCGGAAGGGGAAGCGGTGACCGGCTACGAG
Organism: Candidatus Nanopelagicales bacterium; assembly: GCA_030830865.1. Classification (GTDB taxonomy): domain Bacteria; phylum Actinomycetota; class Actinomycetes; order S36-B12; family S36-B12; genus UBA10649. The sequence continues at coordinate 5,275 of JAURME010000166.1, forward strand.
ATGGTCGAGGAGATCGACCGCTGGTGCGAGCTCAACGAGGTGAGCGGCACGACGTTCAGCGAGATGGTGGGCGAGCGATTCGAGCTCATGCCCTCATCGGCTGCCAGGCGCATTCACATCGCGCGCACGACTGGACAGATGAGCGAGCTCTGGATGGACCGCTTCGCCGTGATGATTGACCTGCACGACGTGGTGCTTGAGGACTCGCCGCTGATCCCGGGTCTCGACGCCTACTGCCCGAAGTGCCGCGAGGTGCAGCCGAGCCGTGGCGACGGCACGTGCCTGTGGTGCGATGCGCAAACCGGCGGGAACACCATCCCGAACGTGGTCGACCGCCTGGGCGACAGGCGCAAGGACGCCCGCTCGAGCAACGCAGGCATCCCGTGGAAGTGCTCGGAGGAGGACATCCTCGAG
>JAURME010000167.1 GCA_030830865.1 Candidatus Nanopelagicales bacterium
CTCGCTCCCATGGCTACATCGGCCCGTCGAGCGCGGACGAGCTCGCGGCATTCGGCGCCCCTGCGGGGCTCGCAGGAACCGACGTCGTCGGGTGGAACCTGTCCTGGGGCCGCGCCGGCGGCGGCGCCTACACCACCGTCGAGGACCTCGGCCGCTGGGGCGCTCTCGGCCTGGGCACCGCCCTTCTGCCGAAGAAGCTCGGCGACCGGCGCATCGCCGTGGCATCGCAGAACCCGCAGGGGTACGGCTGGGGGCTCTTCGTCGAGCCCGGCGACTGGATCACCCACACCGGGCAGGTCATCGGCTGGGAGGCTTCGGTCAGGCAGAACACCCGCACGGGCGAGGTGGTCGTCGTCATGGTGAACAGCACCTCGGGCCTCAGCACGATCACCTCCGCGGTCGACCAGGCCCTCGCCCCGTAGCCCACCTGCCGAGCGCGGCGCCGCTCGCCTCCTCGTAGCCGGCGCCCTCCACGTGATCCGCAGGCACGAGCTGCGGAGTGCCGCACAGGATGAGATCTGCTCGATCCCACGGGCGGTCCGAGGCCAGGAACGGTCGCTCCTGGGCCGTCCATTCGGACCAGAAGCTCCGGGCCTCATCCGTGCCGCCATCGCGCGCGATTCCCCGGCGCTCGGCCTCGGCATCGTCCGCCTGGATCCAGACGGTGACGTCAAGCAGGGAGGCCAACCCCACACGGGTCGAGCCCACCCCCTCGGTGATGACGAGCGGGCAGCCGGCCGGAATGTCGATGGCCCCAGGACGGTGTCGGCGGTCCCAGGCGGGGGGCCGATAGGAGACGGCACCGCCGGCGCGCAGGGGAATCAGGATGCCCGCTGCCATCAGGTGGTCCCACGCGAGGAAGTCCTCCCACCAGGCGACGTCATCCGTGTGGACGACCACCGCGCCGGGAATCTCCCGTGCGATGCACTCCGCTGCCATCGACTTGCCCGAGCCCGAACGACCGTCGACTCCGATGAGAAGGGGCCGGGCGCCCACGTCGTGCGTGGCCGACATGAGCCCACCCGCGGTCTCGCGCCAGGACAGCCAGCTCCACCGTCGGACGACGGGCTCACCCACATACGGCAGCACCCCCGATCCGGGTGGACGGGGGTGCTGCATGGTCGAGGCTGGGTTGGGCCCTACTGGGCGAAGTCCCGGCGGTAGTACTCGAAGAGCCAGCCGACGAGGGCGACGAGCAGGAAGGCCGCCCCGAAGACGATGACCCACACCGCGAAGATGAGGCCGAGGGCGATGATGAAGGAACCGAGGCCGATCATCAGCGGCCACCATGAGTGCGGGCTGAAGAAGCCGTACTCCGGATCCGCCTCGTCCACTTCGGCCATCTTGCGGTCCTCCGGAAGTCCGGAAAGGCGCCGGTCGGTGTACAGGACGTAGAAGGCGACGATGACGGCCAGCCCCGCTGACATGGCGAGCGCCGTCGTGCCTACCGGGTCACGAGAGAAGTACCAGTAGATCACCGCCAGGGGGACGAAGAGGATCGCCGCCAGGGCGAAGATCCAGCCACCGATCTTCACTGGAGCCCTCCTTCCGCCTCCGCGGACTTCTGAGCGCCCGCCGCCGTATGGACCCCGGCTGCAGCCAATTCAGGGTGGTGCAGATCGAAGGCCGGCCGCTCGGAGCGGATGCGCGGCAGACTCACGAAATTGTGTCTCGGGGGCGGACACGATGTGGCCCATTCGAGGGATCCCCCCCAGCCCCACGGATCGTCGACAGTGACCTTGGGCGCCGTCCGGGATGTCTTGATGACATTCCAGATGAAGAACAGCGTCGACACACCCAGCATCGCTGCGCCGAACGTCGAGATCTGGTTGAGCACCTCGAAGTCATCGACCGGCAGATAGTCGCCGTATCGACGCGGCATGCCCTGCACGCCCAGCCAGTGCTGCAGCAGGAACGTGACCTGGAAACCGATGAACAGGAGCCAGAAGTGAATCTTCCCAAGGCGCTCGTCCAACATCTTGCCGGTCATCTTCGGCCACCAGAAGTACAGGCCTGCGAAGAACAGGAACACGACAGTGCCAAAGACGGTGTAGTGGAAGTGAGCCACCACGAAGTAGCTGTCCGAGACGTGGAAGTCAAGCGGTGGAGCGGCAAGGATGATCCCCGTGATCCCACCGAAGAGGAAGGTGATCAGGAAGCCCATCGTCCACAACATGGGGGTGTCGAACTTGATCGAGCCCTTCCACATGGTGCCGATCCAGTTGAAGAACTTCACGCCCGTGGGGACCGCGATGAGCATCGTCGTCAGAGCGAAGAATGGCAGGTAGACCGAGCCGGTCACGTACATGTGGTGGGCCCACACCGCCATGGCCAGGGCTCCGATGGCCAGAGTCGCGAAGATCAATCCCTTGTAGCCGAAGATCGGCTTGCGCGAGAAGACCGGGATGATCTCGCTGGCGATGCCGAAGAAGGGCAGCGCAAGGATGTAGACCTCAGGGTGTCCGAAGAACCAGAACAGGTGCTGCCACAGAAGGGCTCCGCCGTTCTCCGGGGCGAACACCACGGTGCCGAAAGCCCGGTCGATGAAGGCCATGGCGAAGGCGCCGGCCAGAATCGGGAAGGCGAGAATCGCGAGAATGCTCGTGACGAAGATCGTCCAGGTGAAGATTGGCATGCGGAACATGGTCATGCCGGGGGCACGCATTGCGAAGATGGTCGTAATGAAGTTGACCGAACCCAGAATGGTGCCCAGACCGCCCATGGCGAGCCCCAGGAACCACAGGTTTCCGCCCACAGCGGGAGAGAACACCGCATTGCTCAGTGGAGCGTAGGCGAACCACCCGAATGCAGCAGCCCCGCCGGGCGTGAAGAAGCCCAGCGCGACCGTGATCCCACCGAAGAAGAACAGCCAGTAGCCCAGCATGTTCAGGCGCGGGAAGGCGACGTCAGGCGCACCGATCTGCAGGGGCATGATGACGTTTCCGAAGCCGATGAACAGGGGGGTCGCGAAGAGCAGCAGCATGATCGTGCCGTGCATGGTGAAGAGTTGGTTGTATTGCTGCAGAGAGACGAACTGCAGGCCCGGCACGGCCAGCTCGGCACGGATGACCAGAGCCATCAGGCCGGCGATGAGGAACCAGAAGGTCGCCGTGATCAGGTAGAGGTAGCCGATGACCTTGTGGTCCGTCGACGTCACCCAGGACACGACGGTGGTGCCCCAACTCCGGTTGCGGGCCTCCCGGCGATCGACCGGCGGTGCCGGCTCCGATGGCGCAACGGGCGGGTCACTGAGGATGGTCATATGGTCCTCTCATCCGGGATCTGGCCTGCATCGGTGGACATGCCGGTGTCGAAGACGCCGCCCTGGCCGCGCTCCTTCAGATTGGCGATGTACTGGTCGTACTCGTCCCGCTCCACCACTCTCACGTTGAAGAGCATGCGGGCATGATCGACACCGCACAACTCGGCGCACTTGCCTGCGTAGGTACCGACCTTGTCGGGGGTGAGTTCGAAGACATTCGTCTTGCCGGGGATGACATCCATCTTGAACAGGAAGTCCACCACCCAGAATGAGTGGATGACATCGGGCGACACGAGTTCGAACCGGATCTTCTCCCCCACGGGGAGCACGAGTTCAGCCGGCATGTCCGGGGTGCCGACGGAGTATGCGCCTTCATCGAGGTAGTTGAAGGCCCAGTTCCAGCGGAAGGCCACCACTTCGACGGTCTGGTCCTGGTCGTTGTCGACGGTGAGGATCTCTGACTGGTCCTTCGCCGTGAAGAAGAACAGGCCCATGATCATGATCAGGGGAACGATCGTGTACAGGATCTCGATGGGGAGGTTGTACTTCGTCTGCTCGGGGGCATCGTCCTTGTGCTTGCGCCGGTAGGCGAATGCCGCCCACAGCATGAGCGCCCAGGTCACGATGCCGACGGCCCAGGCGGCTATCCAGGAACCCTCCCAGAGGTTCTGGATGGTCAGGCCCTCCTTGGTGGCCGGATCGGGGAGATCGAGGAAGAGAATCTCGTTGACCGTGCAGCCGGACAGGACGAACGCCGCAGCGACCGCTCCCGCACCGATCACGGCCGCGCGGAGACGCCGCCTGCTGCCCTGCTGGTGTCTCGCGACCGCCATGGGAATGTCCATGGAGTCGGCGTGGCTCGAGTGCCGCACAGAACGCCTTCCTACGTGTCCGATTGGTCGTGAGACTAGCGCACCATCCCCTCACGACGCCTCGCGGCCCACGCAGTGTGATCGGCCACTCATCTGCCTGTGTCCACGGCCGCTAGCGTGAGGCCTGTGAGCACCCCGGGCTACCTCGATGCGGTCGGCGGCCAGCCCCTGCTGCCCAGCGCTCGGCACGCCTGGATCGCCGCCGCCGGACAGGCCTGGAGCGATCCGGCCCGGCTCCATCACGAGGGCCGTCGGACCGGCCTGGTCCTCGATGCGGCCCGGGCCAGCATCGCGGCCTCGCTGGGGGTCGATCCCAGTGAGGTCTTCCTCACCACATCCGGCCCGACTGCCGTGGGCGTCGCCGTGGACGGGCTCCTGGGCCGTTCACCCGTGCGGAGAGCCGTGTGCTCGGCCGTCGAGAGTCTGGCCGTCCTCAGCCCTCTGCGCGGGGTGGCCGACGAGGTGGATCTCGTCGACGTGGACGCCCAGGGCCGGCTGTCCGTCGATTCGTTCGCCCAAGCCCTGGCCACACCCACCGCCGTGGCCGCCGTGCAGGTGGCCAATCCCGAGGTGGGCACCCGACAGCCCCTTCAGGAGGCCCATGAACTCGCGCGGCAGGCAGGCGTGCCTCTTCTGGCCCACGCCGTGCAGGTCATCGGCCGGACACCCCTGCCGTCGGCCTGGGATGTGCTGGCGGCCTCGGCCCGCGACTGGGCCGGCCCTGCCGGAGTGGGGGTGCTCGTGGTGCGCCACCACGTGCACTGGACCCCGGAGGAGAACCCCGATCGGGGTTGGGTGGGTGGCTTCCCGGACATCCCCGCCGCCGCGGCCGCGGCGACCGCCCTGGAGACCTGGCTGCCGCAGAGCGCGGCGGACGCCGAACGCGCCCGGGTCCAGACGGAGCGCATTCGCCGTGCACTTCCCACGATGGCCGACGGCATCCTCGTGACCGGGGATCCGGACGACCGGCTTCCGCACATCGTCACCTTCACCTGCTCCGGCGTCACGGGCGAGGCAGTGGTCGACGAGCTCTCCCGGCGCGGGTACAGCGTCGCCAGCGGATCGGCCTGCACGTCCGACGTCCGCATGCCCAGTCAGGTCCTCGCCGCCATGGGGATCCCGGCCGACGCCTCGATCCGGGTATCGCTGCCCTTCGGGTGCGCCGAGGAGACGATCGACGGCTTCCTGGCGGCACTGCCCGAGGCCCTCAGCGCGGCACGGGGGCAACTCAGGTAGCACCGCCGGTGAAGGCCGGGATCAAAGGCAGGGCGTTCGCCAGTCTCGCGAGGTACTCCGATCGCGCGATCTCAACGACGCCGAGGGTCGCCAGATGGTCCGTGCGCCACTGCACGTCCAGCAGCCGCTCATCGGAGTCCCCGACCGACCGGAGGACATCGACAAGGGTCACCAGGGCCACCTTGGACGCATCTGTCTCACGATGGAACATGGACTCCCCCGCGAACAGGCCTCCGATCTCGACGCCGTACAGCCCGCCGGCGAGGCGGCCGCCTCGCCAGACCTCGACCGAGTGCGCCCACCCCATCCCGTGCAGGCGTGTGTACTGGTCGATGAACTCCTCGGTGATCCACGGGCCGTCGGACCGCCCCTCAGCGCAGGAGCGCATCACCTCACGGAACGCGGTGTCGACCGTGCAGGTGAACCGCCTCAGCGACCGGCGCAGGGATCGGGACACGCGCAGGCCGTCCAGCGGGAGGATTCCGCGCGGATCGGGCGACCACCAGCCCAGGTCACGCCCCGAGGCACCGTCGGCCACGTGCATGGGGAACAGCCCGCGGGCATAGGCCGACAGCAGGGTCGACGGCTCAAGGTCCGCGCCGACCGCGAGCACCTCCTGACCGGGCTCCGCGTCCCGGGGATCGGGGAGGTCCCATGCGCAGGGCCCGGGATCGGTCATGCGCGGACCTAAGGACGGGGACAGACCACGTGCGGCTCGACCTCGGCCGCAGCATCGTCGCCGTAGGCGGACGCCATGCGCTCGAGGAAGTGCGTGCGGGCGAGCTCGTACTCCTGGGTGCCCACCGTCTCGATCACGTAGGTGGCCAGCAGAGCACCCACCTGCGCGGATCGCTCATCGCCCAGGCCCCAGCCCTGGCCACTGAGGTAGCCGGCACGGAAGGCATCGCCGACGCCGGTGGGGTCCGCCCGGCGATCCTCCTCGGCCACCGTGACCGTGACCGGGTCTGCACCGCGTCGCTGGACCCGGGCGCCGTCGGCCCCCATGGTGGTGACCCGGACCTCGACCATGGAATCCAGGTCGGCCTCCGTCCAGCCGGTCTTCTGCTGGATCAGGGCGAGTTCGTACTCGTTGGAGAACAGGAAGGTCGCACCCTCGATGAGTGGGGTGATCTCCTCCCCACTCATGCGGGCCAGCTGCTGGGAGGGGTCGGCCGCGAACGGATACCCGCGGTATCGGCACTCCTCCGTGTGACGGAGCATCGCCTCCGGGTCGTTCGCGCCGATGAGGACGACGTCGGCCTTGCCGGCCCGGTCCACGACAGGGCGCAGCTCGATGTTGCGGGCTTCCGACATCGCGCCAGGGTAGAACGACGCGATCTGGTTCTGGTCGGCGTCAGTCGTGCACACGAAGCGAGCGGTGTGCCGGGAGTCCGACACGCGCACGCCACTGGTGTCGACATTGTGGCGTTGCAGCCAGGACTCGTAATCTGCGAAGTCCGGGCCGACGGCGCCCACGAGCACCGGCCGGTGGCCGAGGCAGCCCATTCCAAAGGCGATGTTGGGAGCGACCCCGCCGCGACGGACCTCGAGCTCCTCCACGAGGAAGGACAACGAGATCTTGTCCAGCTTGTCGGCCACGAGGGAGTCCGAGAACTTCCCCGGGAAGGTCATGAGGTGATCGGTCGCGATGGATCCGGTGATGAGGACAGCCACGGACCGGGAGCCTAGCGCGCATGCGAACGGCCGCCGGGCATGTGCCCGACGGCCGTTCTGCTCACGAGGTGAGCGCAGATCAGTGGAAGGAGTCCCCGCAGGCGCACGAACCGGTCGCATTGGGGTTGTCGATCGTGAAGCCCTGCTTCTCGATGGTGTCGACGAAGTCGATGGTGGCGCCGCCGAGATACGGGGCGCTCATGCGGTCGGTGACGACGCTGACGCCGTCGAAGTCCTTTACGACATCCCCGTCGAGGGAGCGATCGTCGAAGAAGAGCTGGTAGCGCAGCCCCGAGCAGCCGCCCGGCTGCACCGCGACGCGCAGCGCAAGGTCATCACGTCCCTCGCTCTCGAGAAGGGTCTTGACCTTCGAGGCGGCATCCTCGGTCAGGATGATGCCGTCGGTCACAGGGACCTCGGTGGTGGTGTCAGCCGTCATGCTCATGACCTTTCCGGATCTGCGGGTGGATGTGGGTCAATTGTCACACGTCTTCACTCCTGGCGCTAATGCCGCCCACGCATGACGCGCCGCCGGATGTCACACTGTGCGAATGGCGTCGACGTTCATCGAACCCGAACCCTCCCCCCTGGCCCTCCTGCTGCTGGGCCACGAGTCGGACGGCGACACCGAGGCCGGCGTGGTCTGCCCCGGTGACCTCCCCGCCCCATCCGATCCGGACCTCGTCGAACGAGCCCGCGCCGCCAAAGCCGCCCTCGGGGACCGGGTCTTCATCCTCGGTCACCACTACCAGCGCGATGAGGTCATCCAGTTCGCGGACGCGACCGGGGACTCCTTCAAGCTCGCCCAGCAGGCGGCGGCCCACCCGGAGGCCGAGTTCATCGTCTTTGAGGGCGTGCACTTCATGGCGGAGAGCGCCGACATCCTGACCGAGGACACCCAGCAGGTCGTGCTCCCGGACATGGCCGCGGGCTGCTCCATGGCCGACATGGCCTCGATCGCCCAGGTCGAGGAGTGCTGGGCCCTGCTCACCGAACTCGGCATCGCCGAACAGACCGTGCCGATCACGTACATGAACTCCACGGCCGCCATCAAGGCGTTCACCGGGCGCCACGGCGGTGCCGTCTGCACGTCGAGCAATGCCGAACGGAGCCTGACCTGGGCGTTCGAGCAGGGGGACAAGGTGCTGTTCCTCCCTGACCAGCACCTTGGTCGCAACACCGCAGTGATCGACCTCGGCATGTCCCTCGACGACTGCGTCGTCTACAACCCGAACCGCCCGCGCGGAGGCCTCACCGATGAGCAGTTGCGCGACGCCCGCATGATCCTGTGGCGCGGTCACTGCTCGGTGCACGGGCGCTTCACCCCAGAGAATGTCGACGAGGTCCGTGAGCGGGTGCCGGGCGTGACCGTCATCGTGCACCCGGAATGCTCGTACGAGGTCGTGTCGAAGGCCGACGTCGTCGGCTCCACCGAGAAGATCATCGCCACGATCGCCGCTGCTGAGCCCGGCACGGCATGGGCCGTCGGCACCGAGCTGAACCTGGTGAAGCGGCTCGCGGAGCAGCACCCGGACAAGGAGATCATCTACCTCGACAAGACGGTGTGCTTCTGCTCGACGATGAACCGCATCGACCTGCCGCACCTGGTCTGGGCATTGGAGTCTCTCGTCGAGGGCACGGTGCCGAATCGCATCACCGTGGACCCGGACACCCAGCACTGGGCGAAGGTGGCACTCGATCGCATGCTCGCCCTGCCCGGCCCCTCAGCCGCCAAGGACTGACCAAGGCTCCGCGGACGCCGGACTACAGGCCCGGCGCGCCCCAGATCGCGAACCACCTGGACAGATCCGGCTCGAGCGGGAGCTCATGGGCCAGCAGGTCGCGGACCTTCAGCTCCAGCACGTTGTCGCGCTGGTCTGTTCCTGTCGGCGCGAAGGGGTAGAAGGTGCCGCGCTTGTACAGGTAGACCAGAGCGAGCTCTCGGCCTTCGGGGTCGCGGAAGGACGTCTGGGAGCACAGCAACTGCGGCCCGAACCCGGCGTCGACCAACGAGGTGTTGACCGCGTGCAGGTCCGTCACGACCGCCGGCAGGTCGGCCGGATCCGTTCGCACGACCAGCCACGAGAACCCGAAGTCATCGGATGCCACCTCGACCGGGGGGCCGCCGTCGGAGTCCAGGAGGGCGCGCACCTCGGCCTCCACGTCCGCGAACGCGCGCCCCTCAGGTGCGCGGAACGCGACCGACCCGCATCCCGACGGGAGCATGTCCAGGCTCACCTGCAGCGAGATGGCGGCGTTGGGGAGGGCGAAGAGGGCATCGAGATCCGGCCGAACTGCCTTGCGGCGCCCGAGGACGGCATCGAGGAAGCCCACCGCTATCGACCACCGAGCTCGGTCGAGATCTTCGCCAACTGCTCCAGTCGCTTCTCCAGCGACGGATGCGTCGACATGATCGACTCGAGGCTGAAGCCCCGCCCTCGCGCGAACGCCGGGGCGAACGCGAAGGAGCTCACGGGCTCCATCTGGCGCAGGTCGCGGGTGGGGATCGTCGCCATGTCCCCCGAGATCTTCCGCAGCGCCCGGGCCAGGGCCGACGGGCGTCCGGTGAGCAGCGCGGCGCCACGATCGGCTCCCAGCTCGCGGTATCGCGACAGGGCGCGCATGAGGATGAACGAGATGAAGTAGACGAGGACGCTGACGACCATCACGACGACCACGATGATGGCCGTGTTCTGGTCGCGATTGCGGCCCAGACTGGACCACATGACACTGCGGGCCATGAAGCCCGCGAGGATCGCGGTGAATGATGCGACCGTCATCACGGTGACGTCTCGGTGAGCCACATGTGAGAGCTCGTGGGCGAGGACGCCCTCGAGCTCCTCCTGATCCAGCCGCTTGAGCAGACCGGTGGTCACGACGATCACTGAGCGCGACGGAGATCGTCCGGTGGCGAAGGCATTGGGAGCATCACTGTCAGCGATTCCGACACGGGGCTTCTCCATGTCGGCCATCGCGCAGATGCGATCGACCAGCGCATGCAGCTGGGGAGCCTGTTCGGGGGTCACGACGACGGCCCGCATGGACTTCATCGCGAGCGTGTCCGAGAACCACCACTGGGCGAACAGCAGGCCACCGCTGATGGCGAGGATGAAGATCGCGTTGAAGCCCAGTGCGATGAGGAGGGAAGCGAGGATCACATAGAGCAGGCCGATCCCGAACAGGGTTCCCACCATCCGCGTGGACAGCCCCCGGTCCGTTCCGTATCGCGTGCGGCGCATCGCTGCCTCCCACCATGAACCATGCTGTTCGTCCACCGACATGGACGCACCGAATCTATCCCGGGATCCCCAGTGCCGCCTCCAGCACAGTCGCCAGCTCCCGCGGGTTCGTCAGCATCAGACAATGGTCGCCAGCGACGCGAACCGGGGTCACTCCGGCCTTGGCTGCGAAGGCCTCGGCCGCATCGGCCAGAAACGTCTCGTCCTGCTCGATGAGGATGTAGGCGCGAGGGCAGTCGATGTCCTCGATGCCGGTGCTCGCTGGCTGCAGGTACGGGCCGAAGGGCTGTGGGGTGAGTCGGGTGTAGATCACCCGGGCCTCGTCTTCCTTCAGTGACGGGAAGAAGCGGCGCCACGCGTCGTCGAATCCCGGCAGCAGCGAGTTCTCCCCAGATGCCTCCGCCATCGTGAAGTAGGAAGGTCGGCGACCCTCGGGGATCTGATCGATTCCCCGCTCGCCTCTCCTGAGAACGACCGCCGCGACGAACACCATGCCCAGCACGCGGTCCGGACGTGCGGCCGCGACGGCCGGCAGGAGCATGCCACCGATGGAGTGGCCGACGAGGACGACGGGGCCGACAGGGACGCGATCGATGGCCACGACGGTGGCATCAACCGAGTCGTCGAGGGTCAGGGCTGCCCGCGGTGTGGGGTCGCCGCCGCAGCCGGGGAGATCGAGAACTGCCACCCCGTGGCCGCGCGACTGCAGCAAGGGGGAGACCGCCTCCCAGCACCATGCCCCGTGGGAGCCACCGTGGACGAGCAGCAGCGTCGGCGACAGCCCGACGTCCATGGCCGTCGAGGTGCCCCGGGCTACTGGCCGATCTGCGGCGCTTTGCCGCCGGACTCCAGTTCACGCTTCATCGCCTCGAGCTGGGTGTTCACATCGTTCTCGCTCGCCATGCGCTCGAGCTCGACGGTGATGTCGTCCTTGCCCACCCCGGTCACGTCGGTCAGCGCGCCGGAGGCGACGAGCTCGTCGATGGCACCGGCACGCGCCTGCATCTGGGCCGTCTTGTCCTCCGCACGCTGGACCGCCAGGCCGACATCGCCCAGTTCGCTGGAGATGCCCGAGACCGCCTCGCTGATCTTCGTCTGGGCCTCAGCCGCCGAGTAGGTGGCCTTGATGGTCTCCTTCTTCGTGCGGAAGGCCTCCACCTTGGACTGCAGCTGCTGGGCGGCGACCGTGAGCTTCTCCTCCTGCTCCTGCAGGGTCGCGAGCTGTGCCTGCAGGTCGGCGATCTGCGTGTGCAGGCCGCTGCGTCGGGTCAGCGCCTCGCGGGCCAGATCCTCGCGTCCGCCGGCGAGAGCTGCCTTGGCCTGGTCCTCGAGCTTCGCCTCCTGCTGGGCAAGACCCTGGATCTGCAGCTCGAGGCGCTTGCGGCTCGTGGCGACGTCGGCGACTCCGCGGCGGACCTTCTGCAGCAACTCGAGCTGCTTCTCGTACGAGTAGTCCAGCGTCTCGCGCGGATCCTCGGCGCGATCGAGCGCCTTGTTGGCCTTCGACTTGAAGATGAGCGTGAAGCGCTGCCATAGACCCATGGGAGGAGCCCTTTCCTTGACGTCAGTCAGACCAGAGTAACCGGCACGGTCTAGGCTCGGCGATCATGTTCGGTCGCAAGCAGGCAGACGACGCCGCGGAGCCCTCGACTCCGGCGGCACCCCACGACGAGGACCCCCGGGCGCCCAAGGGGCGCCCGACGCCATCGCGCAAGGAGGCCGAGGCCGCGCGCAAGCAGCAGTTGAAGGTGCCGAAGGACCCCAAGCAGGCCAAGCGCGCGGCCCGTGAGCGCGATCGCGCGGAGCGGGCCCGCCAGCGCGCCGGGATGATGGCGGGCGACGAGCGATACCTTCCGCCCCGCGACCAGGGCCCCGCGAAGGCCTTCACCCGCGACTTCGTCGACTCCCGCTTCACCATCGCGGAGTTCTTCATCTTCGTCGCCATAGCCGTTCTGGTTCTTGGCTTCGTCCAGGTGCCTGCCGTGCAGTCCTTCGTCTCGCTGGCCTTCTTCGGATTCACGGCCCTGATCGTCATCGACACGGTCATCCTGCTGGTGAGCCTGAACCGGCGTGCGGCCCAGGAGTTCCCGGACAAGGCCGCGCGAAAGGGCATCACCCTCTACGCGATCCTGCGGGCACTGCAGCTGCGGCGCCTGCGCCTGCCACCGCCCCGCGTGCGTCGTGGCGGCCGGCCGATCGAGAAGTAGGGAGAGCCGGATGAGCGAGTCGTGGACGTGGCGCCTGCTGGACATCACCGGCAGTGAGGCCGAGCCGGGCACCTCGCAGCCCTTCCCGACCCAGGCGGACGCAGAGGCGTGGATCGGCGGCGAGTGGCAGGGACTGCTGGAGTCCGGCGTGGAGTCCGTGACCCTGCTGCGCGACGGAGTCGAGGTCTACGGCCCGATGGGCCTTCGACCCGCCTGACCCGCGAGCGGCCCATCGACGCGCACCCTTTGACACGGGGGTCCACGACATGGTCGGATGCCCTCACAACCGAATACCACTCGTTCGACGTCCAGGGGAAGTCCGGTGCGAATCCGGCGCTGTCCCGCAACCGTGTTCCCTTCGGGGAGAGTCGGAGCACCTGGCGAACGCGAGCGGCTCCATCCGTCGAGGTAACGGGACGTGAGCTCGGGTTCTGACCCAGCCGTCCCCGTCTGCGCACAGCAGCGGGGATCAGCATTTTCAGGACTCGGTGCCCTCGGTCCGGCACCGCTCCTCCGAAAGGCACCAGTGAAGAACCTCACCGGCCTGCGACGCGTCTCCGTTGCTGCCACCTCCCTCGCCGCCGTAGCGGCGCTTGCCCTCGGCTCTGCGTTTCCGGCGCAGGCGGCGGGATCCGATCGAGGCCTCTTCGGCACCGCGGATGCCACCTACGACGGGACCTACCGTCAGTCCCTCGGAGTGCTCGGCCTGCAGGCCGCGGGCGCCAAGGTGCCGGCTGCAGCCATCCGCTGGCTCACCACCCAGCAGTGCCCGGACGGCTCATTCGTCGCGTACCGAGCGGACACGTCCCTGCCGTGCCCCGCTGCCGATCCGGACAACTTCACCGGCCCGGACACGAACTCCACTTCACTGGCGGCCATGGCCCTGGCCTCGGTCGGGCAGTACAAGCCGGCAACACGCGCCGCCCGCTGGCTCATGAGCCAGCAGAACGGCGACGGCGGCTGGGGCTACATCTCCGGTGCGCCGTCCGACGCCAACTCCACAGGTCTCGTGCTCGCCGCCCTCAACGAGTCGACCGACAAGGGAGCCGCGGCGGAGAAGCGCGGCCTGCGCTACCTCCGCACCCTGGCGAGCGATTGCGCAACTGGCGCCGCCTCGCTGTCCTACCAGACCGGACAGGCCCCCAACCCGCTGGCCAGCGCCCAGGCACTTCTCGGCCTGAACACCGGCCTCCCCATCCAGGAGTCACCTTCGCGCTACACCAAAGCGCAACGCTGCGATGAGCGGCTCGACCAGCGTGTGGCTCAGTACCTCGCCAATGAGCTGAAGGCCAACGGGGGGATCCTCCCCTCCTCGCTCGACGCGACGACCAAGGACTACAACACCACGGCATGGGCAGTCATCGGGCTTGTGGGAGCGAACTGGCCGAAGTCCACCTACTCGACGACGGTCAAGGCTCTCCAGCAGTCAGCCTCGACCTATGTCGGAACCGGTACTGACACATCCCCCGCCGCCGCGGGCACTCTGGCGCTCGTTGCCGAGTACACAGGCATCCCGGCGAAGAACTTCGGCGGCGTGAACCTCGTCTCCACTCTCCTGCGGTCGATGCAGTCATGACCCAGCGAGCAGTGCCGGTGGGCATCGCGGCGATGGCCGCGGTGCTCGCCGCACTGCTCACCGGACTCCTGTCCACCGTCCTGGCGTCGTCGGCGCAGGCAGCGTCGTACCGCTACTGGACCTACTGGACCGGCACCTCTGACTCGTGGACCTTCGGATCTGCCGGACCCGCCTTCACCCTGCCCGAGGACGGCGACGTCGAGGGGTGGAGCTTCCGGGTGTCCACCACGGACGGCACTGCCGACGCAGCTCCGACAACGCCGCCCGCGTTCGACGCACTGTGCGGCGACATCACGGCGGAGAATGGACTCAAGCGGGTCGGGCTCGTCATCGATCCCGGTCCTGCCTCGATCGCCCCGGATGGGGAGACACCGATCAATCCCATCGTCACCTGCGTGGTGATGGAGAGCGATGCGACGGGCTACGACGTGCTCCGTTCCGTGGTGGAGGTGCGTACTGACAACGGCCTGATGTGCGGTCTCGGGGGTTACCCGTCGAGCGAATGCGCCCCAGTGCTGGATGACACTGACGTTCAGCAGATCGCCGACCGAGCATCATCCGATGCGGGCGATGTCGCAGCAGCGGAGCCCGCCTCCCGGGCGGTTGAGGATTCCGCCGCGGCGGCTGGAGGAGAGGCACCACAGACCTCGCCGCTGCCGACCTTGATCGTCATCCTCGGCATCGCGGTGGTGGGTGGCGCCATCGTGCTGGCGACGAGGCGAGGACGTGGCCGTGCGTGATCGACGGTGGCTCCACCCCGGCGCCTGGTGGCTGTGGGCTCTGGGATTGGCGGCGGCGGCGAGCCGCACGACCAATCCGCTGCTGCTGGCGATGCTGATCGTGGCGGCGGCGGTTGTCGTGCACAACCGCCGACCGGATGCACCGTGGGGGCGCTCCTTCTCCTTCTTCCTGCGACTGGGGCTGCTGGTCATCGTCATCAGGGTGGCGATTCAGGTGCTGTTCGTCTCCTCCGTCGGCACCACGACTCTGGTCGAACTGCCGGGTGTCGTCCTGCCCTCCTGGATGACCGGCATCCGAATCGGCGGCGATATCCGACTCGAGGCGCTTTTGATGGCGTTCTACGACGGCCTCAGGCTGGCCACGATCCTCATCTGCATCGGCGCTGCGAACTCCCTGGCATCACCTGCCCGGTTGCTGAAGTCCGTACCGTCAGCGCTCTACGAACTCGGTGTCAGCATCGTCGTCGCTCTCACGTTCACTCCCCAACTCGTCTCTGATGTCGATCGCCTGCGCACCACCCGTCGGCTCCGTGGTCGACACACCCGCGGTGTTCGGGCTGTCGCTGGATCGGCCATCCCCGTTCTCGAAGGAGCTCTGGAGCGATCCGTGTCCCTTGCCGCGGCCATGGACTCGCGCGGGTATGGGCGCCGGAGCTCAGAGCCCCGCCATCGTCGGCGGCTGACCTCCGGCTTACTGCTGATCGGGTTGGTCGCGGCGACCCTCGGCGTGTATGGACTCGTCTCCAGCGGCTCTCCGGCGCTTCTGGGCCTGCCCATGCTCCTCCTGGGCATGGTCAGCGCCATCGCGGCACTGGCCATGGCGGGTCGATCGCGTGTCCGCACCCGGTATCGCCCGGACCCGTGGGCTCTGCCCGAATGGCTGGTCTCGGCGGCCGGCATCGCGACAGTCGCCCTCTTCGCGGGCGCAGTCTGGGCCGGTGTTCCCGGCATGCAGGCGTCCTTCGATCCCCCGATCTGGCCGACCCTTCCCCTCATTGCCGCTCTGGGCATCGCCGTGGCCATGACTCCGGCGATCACCGCCCCACCCCTCCCGCAGTCGGGCCCTGCGCATGAGGCGGAAAAGCAGACCGAGGTGCCCGCATGATCCGCTTCGAGAACGTCAGCATCACGTATCCGGGCCAGAGCCGTCCGGTCCTGAAGGACGTCAACCTCGAGATACCTGAGGGTGAACTCGTCCTCGTCGTCGGACGCACGGGCAGCGGAAAGAGCACTCTCCTTCAGGCGATCAACGGCCTTGTTCCGCACTTCACCGGCGGCACCATGCAGGGTCGAGTGCTGGTGAACGGCAGGAGCACCTCCGAACATCCGCCAAGAGAACTCGCCGACATCGTGGGGGTCGTCCCTCAGGACCCGATGCGCGGATTCGTCGCGGACACGGTTGAGGAGGAACTCGCCTACGGAATGGAGTGCCTGGGTCTGGCGCCGGACATCATGCGGCGACGGGTGGAGGAGACCCTCGACCTTCTTGGGCTCGCCGATCTGCGCCACCGCGCCCTTCGGTCCCTGTCCGGCGGACAGCGTCAGCGCGTTGCGATCGGCGCAGTACTCACCGCCCATCCCCGGGTTCTGGTGCTGGACGAGCCGACATCCGCGCTTGATCCCGGGGCTGCTGAGGATGTCCTTGCCGCACTCCAACGACTCGTCCACGACCTCGGGGTCACGGTCGTCATGGCCGAGCACCGACTCGAGCGGGTGGTGCAATATGCCGATCAGGTGGTCGTCGTTCCAGGCAGCGGCCAACCGCTCGTACACGGCTCGCCTTCGGAGGTGATGCTGGGATCGCCGATCGCACCACCGGTCGTCCAGCTGGGTCGTCTGGCGGAGTGGAATCCACTCCCGCTCTCAGTTCGCGATGCGCGGCGGGCCGCCGGACCCCTGCGCGACCTTCTCGTCGGACAGCACCCGCGCCTGCACCCTGTCCGCGAGGTCGTCCCAACCATCGCCTCGGCCCAGAACGTGTCGGTGCGGTACGGGAGCCATCCCGCGCTTCGGGGCGTCAGCCTCGAGATCGGCGAAGGACAAGTCGTGGCACTCATGGGCCGCAACGGCGCCGGCAAGTCCACCCTGCTGCACTCTTTGGTGGGCGTGGGGCCACATCGCACTGGCACCGTGGACGTGGACGGCTCTGATCCGGCGGACCTGCGGGCCGGTGAACTGCTGCGCGTCGTCGGTCTGGTGCCACAGGAACCCGGTGACCTGCTCGAAACATCGAGCGTCGCCGACGAGTGCCGACTCTCGGACCGTGATGCCGGCTGCGATTCGGGCACGACACGCGCGCTTGTCGCGCTCATGGCCCCGGAGATCGACGACTCGACGCATCCTCGGGACCTCTCCGAGGGTCAACGACTTCTTCTCGTGCTGTGCATCATTCTCGCCGCGCGCCCGCGGCTGCTGCTGCTCGATGAGCCGACCCGGGGCTTGGACTATCCGACAAAGGCACGGCTGGCGGGGATCCTGTCCGACCTCTCCGACGTCGGCCACGCGATCGTGCTCGCCACCCACGATGTCGAACTCGTCGCTGAGGTCGCCCATCGGGTGGTGATGCTGGCCGAGGGAGAGGTCGTGGCCGACGGTCCGACCAGCCACGTCGTGACCGCCTCGCCGATGTTCGCGCCGCAGGTCACGAAGATCCTCGCCCCTCAGGCGTGGCTCACCGTGGAGCAGGTCGAGGATGCCATCACCTGTGTGAGGGACGCGGGATGACCGTCTCGACCAGGGTCACGGCTGTCCGAATGGGTCCCCTGACCTGGTTGGCCGTGGGCCTCATGACCGCACTTGGCCTCATGGCCTTCCTCTGGCCGCTGGTGGCGTCCGCTGGCTCGGCTGCCGTCGCCCACGCCTCAGACGCCCCTCTGCTGTTCGCCCTGATCATCCCCGTCCTCCTCCTCGTCGTCCTGGCGCAGGTCAGCGAGGGCGGCATGGACGCGAAGACGATCGCGATGCTCGGGGTCCTCAGTGCGGTGATCGCCGCTCTCCGACCGTTGGGGGGCGGAGCCGCTGGCCTGGAACCGATCTGGGCGATCCTGATCCTGAGTGCCCGGGCCCTGGGACCCGGTTTCGGCTTCTCCCTCGGCGCGATCAGCCTGTTCGCCTCCGCCCTCGTCACCGGCGGCGTCGGACCATGGCTTCCCTTCCAGATGATCGCGGCCGCCTGGGTTGGTCTCGGCGCAGGACTCCTGCCGCGCACCCGCGGGCACGTGCGCGAACTCGCGATGCTCTGTGTCTACGCCACAGTGGCCTGCCTCGTCTACGGACTCCTCATGAACCTGTGGTTCTGGCCGTTCACGACATCGCTGCCGGATCAACTCGCCTACAACGCTGGTGCTCCCGCCATCGACAACCTCAGCACCTGGATCCGCTTCTCGCTCGTGACCTCGTTGGGCTACGACATCCCGCGCGCGATCCTGTCCGTCGTCGTGATCGCCGTCGCCGGAGGGCCGATCCTCCACGTGCTTCGTCGAATGGCCCGCAAGGCAGCCTTCGAGCCCTCGGTGACCTTCACCGAATCAGACATCGCGGAACAGGCGCCCGCCAGTACGCTCGCAACGACCACCTCCGGCGTTGCCGCCCGGACCACGACCCCACCCAGAACAGGAACTGACCGAGGTGAGCAGTGATGGCCGCCACTGACGGTTTGCGCCTGGCCGCGGCAACATCCACTCGCCTGCCCATCACGCCGCCGCCTTCAGCAGATCGAAGCGCGGCCCGCGGGTCCATGCTGCTCGCCTCGCCCATCGGCCTGCTTCTCGGCCTCGCCATCGGTGTCGCCGCACAAGTTCTGGTGAATACGACACCCGCCCCCGGACTGCTCGCGGCACTGCTCGCACTCGGAGCGCTGGCGTGGTTCACCCGTGCGCGAACGCTGGATGCACTGGTGGATGCCTTCGGCGTCATCGCGCTGATCATCGTGTTCCTCGCTCAGGTGGTCGCCTTCGCGGCACTGCTGGACACCGGGGCCGGCGGCGGCTCACTGCTCATCGCCCTGGTCGTGGGTCGCGTGGCGATGATGCTCGCGACGACTCCCCGCGTGCCGGCTGCGCGTCCGGACGGGCTCGGATCGTTCGTCGCGGGGTCGGTGCCTACGTGGGCGGCCCTTCTCATCACCGCCGGGTGGCTGGCCCTGTTCGCGGGATTCGTGTCGCGCGCGCACGGTCCGCTCGCCGGACTGTGGACCGCGATCTCCGTCGTCGGTGGGCTGGCGATGGGCTGGTGGCTGACTCGGCTGGCAGTCCGTCGCTTCGGGGGTATCACAGGTGACGTCCTGGGAGCGGTGTGCGAGGTCACGACCGCCACCGTCCTCGTCCTGCTGGTCGTGACATGACCGCGACCGAGGAGTCCGAGCGCGACACCGCACTCGCGGACCTGCTGAGCCGGATCGAGCGCAGCACGACGGACACCGCCCCCGCGCCCGAGCCCCTGACAGGGCGCCTCGCCGACCTGCACACGTGGTGGACAGCCGTGGGCAGCGGTTCGGATCCGACCCCGGTCCTGGTCGAGTCACCATCCGCGTCGGACGGTGACTGCCTCAACGCGCTGCTGCTGGGAGCGGCCGCGGCCGACCGTGCCGTGGACTCCGGCGCGACTCTGGCCATACCCCGAGTCGTCCAGCGCGACGCGCTCACCGCACTCACCGTCACCGCCCTGCTGACCCGACGGGAGGCCAACCGGGTCGTCGGCCAGCCCGAGGGCATGTCGGACGGGGAGTGGATGGATCGGTGCGCGGCCATCCGGGACCGCTGCGCGATCGCGTCCCCTCACATCAGCAACCACTTGGCGCTGCTCGACGCGCTCGGCGCCAGGTCGATCGCCGCGACGGCCGGCATCCTCCTGGGAGCAGCCGCGCGCGGGACCCCGTGCCTGATCGTCGGAACCGACGAGTGGGCCGCAGCCCTCATCGCCGACCGCATGAACCACCTGGCGCGCAGCTGGTGGCGACCGGCGACCACATCTCCGGATCCAGCACAGATGGCAGCGGCCGAGCGGATCGGGCTCGATCCCCTGCTGCCCCTCGAGCTGTCCGATCAGGAGGGTCTCGGTGCCGACGCCGTTGTCGCCCTACTGCTCCTGACGGAATCCGTCGGCGACTGACGCCGCCTCAGGCGCGCGTGCTCGGTTGGACGAACGGGGGCTTCACGACCCGGAATCGTGCTGCGCGACCGCGCACGTCGACCACGACCTCGTCATCGATCGTGATGTCCGAATCCAGGAGGGCCAGGGCGATGCCCTGCTTGAGGGTCGGTGAGAAGGTGCCGCTGGTGGTCTCGCCGATGACAGGGCCTGCGAGCGCGTCGTCGGTGTCGCTCACCCGGTGAACGGCCATGTGCGGACGCGGGATGCCTCGCTCAAGCGCGAGCAGACCCCGCAGGCGCCGCGACGGACCCTCGGCGCGCTGGGCCGTCACCGCGTCGCGGCCATGGAACTCCGGCTTGTCCCACCCCACGGCCCAGACCAGGAGAGCCTCCACAGGGGTGATCGTCGGGCTGATGTCCTGCCCGTGCAGCGGGTAGCCCATCTCGGTTCGCAGCGTGTCGCGTGCGCCGAGACCCGCCGGCACAAGCCCCATGGGGGCACCGGCACCGAGAAGGGCGTTCCACAGGTCGACCAGCACCTCGTTCGGCGCGATGAGTTCGTAACCGTGCTCGCCGGTGTAGCCCGTGCGACACACGACCACGGGGCTGCCGTTCCAGTTCGCCATCTCCATGGCCATGTAGTCGTGGTCGGTCGGGAGGCCGAGCGCCCCCAGCACGTCCGCGCTCCGCGGACCCTGCACCGCGAGGATGCCGTGAGTGGTGTGCTGATCGTCAATCGTGATGGCGTCCGGCACCGAGGCCCGAAGGACGTCGAGGACGGCCGCCGCGTTGGCCGCGTTCGGGATCACGTACGCCCCATCATCGGACCACCGGTAGACGATCAGATCATCGATCACACCGCCGGCATCGTTGAGCAGCATCGAGTACTGCGCCTGACCTGCCTCGATGCGCTGGAGGTCGTTGGCGAGCACAGTGTTGAGCCACGCCACCGCCCCCGGTCCGTGGATCGCCACCTTGCCCATGTGCGACACGTCGAACACCCCGGCCGCCTCGCGCACGGCGGCGTGCTCCGCGACAGTGCCCTCATACTCGATGGGCATGTCCCAGCCGCCGAAGTCGGCCATCTTCGCGCCGGCGTCGAGGTGCCGAGCGTGCAAGGGGGTCTTGCGTAGGACCGTCATCGTGAAATCCTACCGGCCGCGGGCATCAGGACCGCGGTTCCGAGAGCGCCGCTGCAGCACGACGGCCGCGCGAGCGACCGACGCCAGCACCGACGATGAAGATCAGCACAGCGACGACAGGCGCGATCAGCTCCCAGCCGGACGGAATCGGGAAGAGCTGGAGCACGATCAGGCCGATCAGAAAGAGGACGCCGAGCCCGGGAACCCACGCCCATCGCCGACCTCTGGCGTCCCGCCACAGGACGACACTCGCGGCGGCACAGGCGGCGGCGTAAGCGCCGGATATGACGAGTCCGGTCGTGTCGCTCGTCAGTTCGAAGGCCGAGAATGCATCGCCCGCCGTGGTCACGACGGAGAAGGCGAGGAAGGCGACTCCGATCACCGCGATCACCAGACTGCCGCGCACGGGAGTGCCCTGTGAGGACAGCTCGCCGAGACTCCGCGGAAGCACCCCGTCACGGCCGAAGGCGTAGATGATCCGGCCGCCCGCCACCTGGGCGGCGATCATGCACGCGAATGCGGATACCGCTCCGCCCAGCGTGATGAGGTCACCCATGGCGTCACCGACATAGGCATTCGCGATGTCCGCGGGCAGGGATCCCGAGGCCGAGAACTGCTCGAGCTGCTTGGGAGCCGTGCCGAACGCCCACACCCCCACCATCGTGACCGCGATGAAGAAGGCCGACGTGAGGACCGTGGTCCAGATGAGCGCTCGAGGGATCGTGCGCTTGGGGTCGTCGGTCTCCTCACCGGCCGCCGCAGCGCCCTCGAATCCGGCGCTGGAGAGGATGCCGAACGTCAGCGCGAGGGCGACAGCTCCCGCCGACACCCCCTCGAACCGGAATGCGGACCAGTCCACCGTCTGCCCCTGCGGACCACCGTCCGTCGCAAGGCGGGCGAATGTGAGGCCCGTCACGACGAGGATCGCCAGCATCGTCAGGCCCTCCAGCACGAGGAGGAGAGCGCCCAGCGTCCTGATCGTCCGGCCGGCGAGATACGCCGTGACCGGGAGGATGAGGAAGGCGAGGAGTATCGGCAGCCACGACGGAGCGGATGACAGTCCGTACTCCTGCGCGAGCGTCGTCATGAAGATGCCGAACGCCAGCGCGGTGATGGACATGACGGCCACGTACGCGGCGGCCAGCCACAGGCCGGCCGCCGTTCCTGCACGGGGGCCGATCTCCACGCCGACGAAGCCGAAAAGGGATCCGGCCGACCCTCGACGTCGGGTGAGGATCACGAAGGACGCGGTGATGATCGCCAGCGGAATCACAGCCAGCAGGTAGGCCGTCGGCACCGCTCCGCCCACCTGTTCGGCGATGGCCTGCGGATTCAGGGAGACGGCCATGCTCGGCCCCATCACGGCCAGCGAGATCGCGATCACGCCGGCAAGGCCGAGGTTTCGCTTCATCGAGGACACGGTGTGCAACGTAGCGGCCTCGGCCGGCCCGCACTCCGGAGACATTCGGTAAACACACAGGGCCAGCCGGATAGCCTTGCGAGATGACGACTCTCGCCCTCGCCGCCACCGCTCCCGCCTCCACGACGACCGATTGCCTGGTCGTCGCCCTCGCCACCGGCCGGGGCAGGAAGCCTGAGGTCACAAGCCCGCGGCTGACCGCCGCCCAGCGCAAGAAGCTGGCTGAGGCTTTCGCCGCCGTCGGAGCCACGGGCAAGGCCGGTGACGTCGTACGGATCCCAGGTGTCGGAACATCGGCCCCCCTCGTCGTAGGCGTGGGTCTGGGCACCGATGACTCCTGGGATGCCGAAGCGGTCATGCGCGCCGTCGGGTCGGCCGTCCGATCGTTGGCCGGCACGCGCCGTGTCGCGATCAGCATGCCGGTCGCGGACGATGAACAGTTGCTCGCCGTCGCCCTCGGCGCCCGGCTCGCGGCCTATGACTTCACCGACTTCCGGGGCAAGTCCGCGAAGGGGCGCCCCGCTCCGGTGCGCAGCATCACCCTGCTCGTCGCCGAGGAGCCGACTCCAGAGCAGAGGCAGGCGGTCAAGGATGTCGCCGTCGTGGCCGACGGCGTGTTCCTCGCGCGCGACCTGGTCAACACCCCACCGTCCGCTCTCCATCCGGCTGAGCTCGCCGACGCCGCCGTCGCAGCGGTCGACGGTCTGCCGGTGGACGTGACGGTCTGGGAGGCGCCGGATCTCGAGCGCGACGGCTGCGGCGGCATCCTCGCGGTCGGCATGGGCTCGGCGAATCCTCCGCGCCTCGTCCGCATGGAGTACGCACCAGAGGGGGCGACCGCCCACCTCGCGCTCGTGGGCAAGGGCATCACCTTCGACACCGGCGGCATCTCCATCAAGCCCGCAGCGAGCATGGATGAGATGAAGGCAGACATGGGCGGCGCTGCGGCGGTGATCGGAGCCGTGCAGGCCATCGCACGCCTCGGTCTCCCGGTCCGCGTGACCGGCTGGGTGCCCACGGCGGAGAACATGCCGAGCGGCACCGCCCAGCGCCCCAGCGATGTCATCACCATGTTCGACGGCACCACCGTCGAGGTGCTCAACACCGACGCGGAGGGACGCCTGATCCTCGCGGACGCTCTGGGCATGGCCGTGGCCGAGAAGCCCGACCTCATCATCGACGCCGCGACCCTGACCGGTGCCCAGCGCATCGCCCTCGGCGCGCGTATCGCGGGCGTCATGGCCAACTCAGACGACGCCCGGGCGAAGGTCTGCTCCGCGGCCGAGGCCGCAGGTGAGGCCGCATGGCCCATGCCGCTGCCGGCCGACCTGCGAGCGTCGATGGATTCCCCCGTGGCGGACATCGCCAACATCGGGGACCGCCTCGGCGGCATGCTCAGCGCGGGCATCTTCCTCAAGGAGTTCGTCCCGGACCGGCAGCCCTGGGTCCACATGGACATCGCGGGACCCGCCTTCAATGAGAAGACCGCCTACGGATACACCCCCAAGGGCGGGACCGGCGCCGCGGTGCGCACGTTCGTCCAGGTCGCAGCCGAGATGGCAGAGGGGTCGGTCTGACACGCTGAGCCACCGGTGGAAGGATGTGACCCACACCTTCGCATCGAACGGGAGCAGTCGACAGTGGCACACGCAGATCTGGTCATCCTCGGGGGCGGCAGCGGAGGCTACGCCTGCGCACTGCGGGCCGCTGAACTCGGCAAGTCCGTCATCCTCATCGACAAGGACAAGCTCGGCGGCACCTGCCTTCACCGTGGCTGCATCCCCACCAAGGCGCTCCTGCATGCCGCCGAGGTGGCCGACAACACCCGGGAGAGCGAGTCGTTCGGGGTCCGCGCCACCTTCGAGGGCATCGACATGGTCAAGGTCAACGAGTACCGAGACGGTGTCGTCGGCCGCCTCTACAAGGGCCTTCAGGGCCTGGTGAAGAGCCGGAACGTCACCTTCGTCGAGGGCGCGGGGCGCCTCGTAGGACCGAAGACAGTCGAGGTCAACGGCGAGCAGTACACGGGCGAGAACGTCGTCCTCGCGACCGGCTCCTACTCCCGCAGCCTCCCCGGTCTGGAGATCAGCGGCCGGGTCATGACCTCCGACCAGGCCCTCAACCTCGACTATGTACCGAAGAGCGTCATCGTCCTCGGCGGCGGCGTGATCGGCGTGGAGTTCGCCAGCGTCTGGAAGTCCTTCGGCGCCGACGTCACCATCATCGAGGCCCTGCCGCACCTCGTCCCCAACGAGGACGAGGCCGTGTCCAAGGCCCTCGAGCGCGCCTTCCGCAAGCGCAAGATCGACTTCAGCCTCGGGGTGCGCTTCCAGTCGGCCACGCAGGACGACAAGGGCGTGACGGTGACTCTGGAGGACGGCACCACAAAGGCGGCGGACCTGCTGCTGGTCGCCGTCGGTCGCGGCCCGAACACGGCCGACATGGGCTACGAGGAGCAGGGCATCGCCATGGAGCGCGGCTGGGTGCTCGTCGACGACCGTCTGCGCACCAACGTGCCGGGCGTCTTCGCGGTCGGCGACATCACCCCCGGCCTGCAGCTCGCCCACCGCGGCTTCCAGCACGGCATCTTCGTCGCCGAGGAGATCGGTGGCCTGAATCCGGCCGTCATCGCCGACGTCAACATCCCTCGCGTCACCTACTGCGAGCCCGAGGTCGGCAGTATCGGCCTCACGGAGGCGCAGGCCCGAGAGGAGCACGGCAACAACGTCAACGTCTACGAGTACAACCTCGGCGGCAATGGCAAGAGCCAGATCCTCGCGACCACCGGCTTCATCAAGATCGTGCAGGTGACCGACGGCCCGATCATCGGCATCCACATGCTCGGTGCGCGCATCGGGGAGCAGATTGGCGAGGCCCAGCTGATCGTCAACTGGGAGGCCTTCCCGGAGGACGTCGCACCGCTCATCCACGCCCACCCCACGCAGAACGAGGCCATGGGCGAAGCGCACCTGGCTCTCGCCGGGAAGCCCCTGCACGCGCACGCCTGATCGACCACACTGATCCTCACGGCCTCCGACCCCGAGGCCACGGGGATGTCCACGAGACGAAGCACGACCTAGACGAAGGAGCACCACCGATGTCGGTCACCGTCACGATGCCCGCCCTGGGTGAGAGCGTCACCGAGGGCACCGTCACCCGCTGGCTCAAGGCCGTCGGCGACACCGTCTCCGTCGACGAGCCCCTGCTCGAGGTCTCCACCGACAAGGTCGACACCGAGATTCCCTCCCCCGCCGCCGGCGTGCTC
>JAURME010000168.1 GCA_030830865.1 Candidatus Nanopelagicales bacterium
TGGCGGTGCTGGGCGTGATGGTGCGCGGCGGTGGAGGCGCCGCGCACCTGCACTGACGCCAGCCTTTGATGGGTCATGGCCATGTATGTCGCCAGGTACGGCATGAAGCGCACGACGCTCTACTTCCCTGATGATCTCGAGACCGATCTCGAGACCGAGGCTCCGCGCCGGGGGACCACCGAGGCTGACATCGTCCGTCATGCCGTGGACAGGGAGTTGCGACGCCGAGCACCTCGTGGCGGGTTCATCACGGAAGGCCCCGAAGACGGAGTCTCGGGAGCCAATCTCCATGACCACATGGAGGGATTCGGGAGAGAGTGATCGTCGTCGACACGGGGGCGCTCTACGCGTTCTTCGTGCGCGATGATCTGCAGCATCAGGACGCGGCGCCCGCCCTGACGTCCCGCGACGAGCTGCTGATCGTCAGCCCGCGGATCTCGGAGTGGGGCTGACGGATGCGTCCCTGGTGGTCTTGGCAGCACGGTAGGGAACCCCGCGGATCGCGACCTTCGACCGACGGCACTTCGGGGTGCTGACTCTGCCGGGCCACGGGCTATTGGAACTGCTGCCGTGAGCCGATCAACCGGACTGCTGGGTCAGTGCCAGATGCCGACGACCAGGCCGATCGATGCCAGTCCCGCGACGTCGCCACCGGCCTCGATGAGCCACACCTTCAGGCCCTGCCCGGAGAACAGGCGATGGCCCAGCGACGCGGCCGCAGCGAACACGATCCCGATGATCGCTCCGATGAGAGCGCCACGGATCGGTCCGACCTCCGTGCCGGATGCGACGCGCAGGGCGATCACGATGGCCACCCCGTACGCCTGCACGAGCAGAGCGATGATCGTCCCGCCGAAGGCGAGTCCGGGGCTGACCGCGTTCGGCGGCGGATCCTCCGGATTGCGGCCCAGCGCGCGGACCCAGACCGGATAGAAGGTCTTGGGCCCGAACCACAGGAAGTTGACGAAGAAGGCGAGAACGGCCCCGACGAGGGGGGACCACCACACGAGTGTCGGCACGGGCGAAGCGTGGCACCACCGGGTCCGGCTGACAAGCATGTCAGCGAGCCGTTACTGCGTGTCGGTCAGGCGAGGGGATCGTCGAGGTCGGTGCCGTCGGCGATGTCGGCCATCTCCACGAGGGCGACGTCGTCACGGGATCTGATGAGGCGCCGCGCGCCCTCGTCACCCTGCGCCACGTTGATCGCCCCGTCCCACAGGTCGCGGTGGATCCGCACGGGATGCCCGCGCTCACCGCTGAAGGTCGCCTGCGCGATCGGCGCGGAAGCATCTGTGGCGATGAGTCGTGCGACGGCATCACCGGTGAGCCCCGGGAGGTCGACGAGGGTGATGACGACGGACTCCGCATCGCTCGTGGCCCGAAGTTCGGTGAGCCCGACCCTCAGTGACGCCCCCATGCCCTCGGGCCAGTGGTCGTTGACGACGATGTTCGCCCCATCGACGTCGCCGATCCAGGCACCGAGGACGACGAGGACGGGATCACATCCCCCCTCGCGCAGGATCCGTACTGCGCGATCGACCATGCGCTCGCCGTCGACGACGGCCGGGGCCTTGGGGCCGCCGAAGCGTCGACCCTCACCCGCGGCGAGGACGAGGCCGGCGGTGGTCATCGCACTAGCGAGGGGCGCCGGGATGGATCGGGCCCTGGGTGCGCGCGAGCTTGTCGCCGCTACCGCCCCAGCGATCCTGGATTATCTCCGCCGCGATCGAGATAGCGGTCTCCTCCGGTGTGCGCGCCCCGAGGTCCAGCCCGATCGGGGAGTGCACCCGCGCGAGCTCATCGTCCGTCAGCCCGGCCTCCTTCAGGCGCACGAGTCGATCCTCATGTGTGCGCCGCGACCCCATCGCGCCGATGTAGCCGGCGTTCGTCTTGAGCGCCTCCTTGATGGCGGGCACGTCGAACTTCGGATCGTGGGTGAGCACCGCGATGACGGTGCGGGAGTCGACCTCCTGGCCGGACAACCACCGATGCGGCCAGTCCACGATCACCTCGTCAGCCTCGGGGAACCTCTTCGGAGTGGCGAACACCGGGCGGGCGTCAACCACAGACACCTTGAATCCCAACAGCTTTCCGACGCGGACGAGAGCAGCGGAGAAGTCGATGGCACCGAAGACGATCATGCGAGGCTGGGGAGCGAAGGACTGCACGAAGACATCGAGGCCCTCGCCGAGACGCTCACCCTCGGGTCCGTAGTGGAGAAAGCCCGTGGTGCCGGACTCCAGCATGCCGATGACGTCCTCGCGGACAGTGTCATCGAGCCGGCTCGTGCCGAGAGAACCCTCGGCGTGGTTTTTGCGGACGACAAGGTGGCGACCGACGAAATGCGGGCCCTGGACGATGGTGGCGACGGCAACGGGCTCCTCGGCCTCGATGCTCGCGGCGACTCCCTCGAGCTCCGGCCACGTCTCCGCGTCGACCCGCTCGACGAAGACCTCCAGGATTCCGCCGCAGGTCAAGCCGACCGCGAAGGCGTCGTCATCACCGATCCCGTAGGTCTCGAAGCGGACCGCGCCGTCCGTCAGGACCTCCTGACCCACGTCGAACAGGGCGCCCTCGACACAGCCTCCGCTGACCGAGCCGACCGCCTCCTCCTCGTCCGTGACGAGCATCGAGGCTCCGGCCGGGCGAGGCGCCGAGCGCCAGGTGCGCACGACTGTCGCCATGGCGGCGGAGCCTCCGCGGGCGCGGATCGCCATCAGCTCGGGCAGCACTTCCCGCACGATGGACTCCCTTGTTCCGTGGCCGATCCCGGTACCGCGGTCAATAATGGCCTGATGGGCGAGATCCGGCTTGCTGAAGTGACCGAAACGGTTATCGATGCCCCCACCATGGAGCGGCTCGTCGAGGACGACCGCGCCGGGGCGATCGTCTCATTCAGCGGGAACGTCCGCGACCACGACCATGGCCGATCCGTCGAGACGCTCACCTATGAAGGGCATCCCTCGGCGGAGGCCGTGCTCGCGGAGGTGGCCAAGGAGATCGAGGGCCGGTTCGACCTGATCGCCCTCGCGGTGTCTCACCGCGTCGGCCCGATCCCGATCGGTGAGGCCGCGCTTGTCGCCGCCGTCGCCACGGCACACCGGGGCGAGGCGTTCGCCGCCTGCCAGGCGCTGGTGGACCTCGTCAAGGAGCGACTGCCGGTGTGGAAGCATCAGGTCTTCTCGGACGGCACGGATGAGTGGGTGAACTGCGCGTGAGCACGGAACTGGGCATGCCCTCGGTGGGCGTCGGTGAGGCGACGGGCACCCTCGTCGACTCCTACGGCCGGGTGCACCGGGACCTGCGGGTCTCGGTGACGGATCGCTGCAATCTGCGCTGCACCTACTGCATGCCTCCTGACTTCGCGGACTGGATGCCCGGCGACCACCTGCTCACCATCGACGAGCTCATGACCGTCATCGAGGTCGCGATCTCCCAGGGCATCGAGTCCGTGCGGCTCACTGGCGGCGAGCCTCTGGTGCGCCCGGACATCGTCGAGATCGTGCAGCGGATCTACGAGCTTCCCTCGCCCCCGCGCATCACGTTGACCACCAACGCTCTTCGACTCGCCGACCTCGCCGCTCCGCTGGCGGCGGCCGGTCTTGAACGCGTCAACATCAGCCTCGACACCCTCGACCCGGAGCGCTTCACGAAGCTCACCTTCCGGGACCGCTTTGTCGATGTGATCGCGGGTGTCGAGGCCGCGTTGGCGGCCGGCCTTCACCCCGTCAAGGTCAACACCGTGCTCATGCGGGGCATCAACGACGACGAGGCTATCCCGATGCTTCGGCATGCGATCTCCAACGGCTGGCACCTGAGGTTCATCGAGCAGATGCCACTGGATGCCGGCGGCTCGTGGGACCGCGGCAAGATGGTCACCGCCGCGGAGATCCACGAGCTGCTGGAGAAGGAATTCCGGCTCACCCCGAAGCCGGGGCGCGGTTCGGCGCCGGCGGAGGAGTTCATCGTGGATGACGGCCCGGCGACGGTCGGCATCATCGCGAGCGTGAGCAAGCCGTTCTGCTCGGCATGTGACCGTCTGCGCCTGACAGCCGACGGGCAGATCCGCAACTGCCTCTTCGCCCAGGTCGAGACCGACGTGCGGGCGACACTGCGCGACTCGTCGCTGACGGAGGAGGAGCGGCGGTCGCGGATCGCGGGCCTGTTCGCGGGTGCGACCCTCGCGAAGCTCCCGGGCCATGGGATCAACGACCCGTCCTTCGTGCAGCCGGACCGTCCGATGAGCGCGATCGGCGGCTGACGTGCCGGTTGAGGTGCACCTGTTCGCGGCGGCGCGGGCAGCGGTCGGCGAGTCGATGGTGACGGCCGAGGCCGGAACGCTCGAGTCGGTCCTCGACACCATCGCCGAGCGGTACCCGGACTTCGCTGCTGTGCGCCCCCGGTGCTCATTCCTTCTGGACGAGGTGGCGTGCACGGATCCTTCAGCACTGGTGGGGGATGAATCGCGGGTGGACGTGCTGCCGCCCTTCGCTGGGGGGTAGTCCGGGGCTCAACCGGTCGCGGAGACGGGACCCGCCGGCTAGCGTGAGGGACCATGGATCTGGAGAACTCCTTCGTTGTCCCCGCGGACATCGACACCGCGTGGAACACCCTGATCGACGTCGAGGCGATCGCTCCGTGCATGCCCGGTGCCACCTTGACCTCCTTCGACGGCGACGAGTTCGCCGCGACGGTGAAGGTGAAGCTCGGCCCGGTCACCATGAACTTCGCCGGCAGCGGCACCTTCATCTCCAAGGACGCCGAGAACCATGTCGCGGTCATCGAGGCCGCGGGCAAGGAGACCAAGGGCGCCGGTACTGCGGGTGCCACGATCACCGCGACGCTGACCCCCGAGGGTGCGAACTCCACCAAGGCCACGATCCTCACCGACCTCACGGTCACCGGGAAGGCCGCGCAGTTCGGCCGCGGCGTCATGGCCGATGTCTCCAAACGCCTCATCACCCAGTTCTCCGGGAACCTTGAGCAGGTCATAGCCTCGCGGACCCCGGCGGCGGCCGACACGGACGTCCCCGCGGCTGCGGAGAATGCCGCCGTGACCACTCCCCCTGCAGCCGCCCCGGCGGCGCCGGCTCCCGCGCCCCGGCTTGACAACGAGGCCCTCGACCTGGGCAATGCGGCACTGGTGCCTGTGCTGAAGCGGGTCGTGCCTGCCGTGATCGTGGTAGGCGTTGCCACCGGCGTGATCTGGTGGCTGATCTCTCGTACCTGACTGAGCCGATCTTCTTCTGACCGGGCGGATCGCCTGCGTCCGACCTACACTCGCCGCCGTGTATGACATCGCCCTGAGCGTCGCCGCCTGTGTCCGATCCGGCACCCGAGCCGACGTGGCCTGGATGGTCGCACCCACCGTGTCCGACGATGCCCTGGCGTTCACGCCCGGCGGGGGACGTATCGGCGGCCTTTCGGGCGGGGCATTCGACGGCCTCCTGGGCGATGCGGCAGCGCGACAACTGTCAGCCGGCCGGCTCATCAAGCACACCGTCACCGAACTCGAGAGCCAGATCAGCGGCATCCCGGCAGGGACCACCGCGGAGTTCCTCGTCGTGCCGGCCGCGCAGATCGATCCGCGGGCCTGGCCGTTGCTGCTCGAGCGCGAGGCCCTCGTCGTGACGGCGGCACTGGACGACGACGTCGTGACAGACGTGACGGTGGTGGCCGAGGGGGACGCCGAGGGGCCGGCGCGCGATGCGATCTCGGTCGGCAGTCCCATCGCGATCCGCGACGATCGGGGAATCTCGACGGTCGTGCTGCCGGTACCCCGGCTCGTGATCGCCGGCCAGGGACCGATCGCCGAAGCCCTTGCGGCGCAGGGGAACCTGCTCGGTTGGAAGACGGCCATCGACCCGCGACCGGCCATGGTCGCGGGGCTGACGGCGAGCCTGTCTCCCATGGATGCCGTGGTGGTCATGGGTCATGACGTGGAGTCGTCGAGCACGTCCCTAATGGCCGCCCTCGACAGCGATGCGGGGTACATCGGCGCCCTCGGATCCCTGGCGATGCAGCAGTCCCGGGCCGACTGGCTGGCCCTGCGCGACGTCACGGACCTCGAGCGAGTCAACGGCCCCGCGGGACTCGACATCGGGGCCGCATCACCGGTGGAGATCGCCGTGTCGATCGCCGCCCAGATCATCGCCGCCCGTCGCGGGAACTAGCCGCTTGCCATCGCGCGACGTCGGTTGAACGGACGTGAACGGGCACTCTCGTCCCCGCTTTGGGGGACTGAGGCAGAAGTTGTTCATTTTCGGTTGCGGACCGGCTCGGATGGGTGTCTGATGAGCCGGGCAGGACATGTCCAGCGAGTCGCACCAGTCGAAAGGGGCCCGGAATGCCTGTTGAATCCACCGGACACGAGGGCGGGTCCCCCCGGCTGTTCGCTCTGGTCGAGAACTCCCCCAAGACGGGCGCCAGCCCGACCGTGTGGGCGTGGCCCCAGATCATGGACTTCCTGAAGGTGGCGGGTCAGCCCGTGCAGGGTCCGTGGCCGCCCCACCAGGAGCCTCGCCCCGATCCGGATGCCGATTCCATGCCCGTCGCCGTGCGCGACCCGCAGGCGTAGAGCCGAGAGGAACCCATGTACCCATCGCGTTTCGCCTATGAGGCCCCGACCTCCCTCGCGGAGGCCATTGCGATCCTCGATCGCAATGGCGGCGAGGCCAAGATCCTTGCCGGCGGCCAGAGCCTCGTCCCGATGCTGAAGCTCCGCTTCGCCGCTCCCGGCACGCTTGTGGACATCAACAACATCCCCGGTCTGAGCGATCACTGGCTGGACAAGGACGGCACGCTGCACATCGGCGCGCTCGTCCGGCACGAGGACCTGGAGTTCTCGACGATCATCGCGGACTCGCATCCGACCATCGCGGCCGCGGCAGAACTGGTCGCCGATCCGATCGTCCGCACCCGCGGCACCTTCGTCGGATCGGTCTGCCACGCCGACCCCCAGGGAGACTGGGCGGCGACGATGGTCGCCTCCGGTGGCCAGATCATCGCCCAGGGCCCGAACGGTCGCCGTGCCATCGACGTTCGGGAGTTCGTCCTCGGCCCCTTCACGAATGCCCTCGCCTACAACGAGATCGCGGTGGAGGCCGTGATCCCGGCCGCGACGGGCACGGCGAAGGGTGGCTACCTCAAGCTCGAGCGGCGCGTCGGCGACTTCGCCACCGCCTCGGTGGCGGTGAACCTCGACATGCACGGGGACACCGTGCACCGTGCGGGCTGCGCTCTCGCCGGAGTCGGCGGCCGGACGATCGACGCCAATGACGCCATCAACGGCGCACTGAAGGGCAAGGCGCTTACCCCCGAGAACGTCGAGGCAGCCGCGGATGCCGTGGCCGCCATGGCCGAGCCCCGGTCCGACCATCGCGGGTCCGCCGACTACAAGCGACACATCGTCAAGACGTTCGTGTCGCGCATCCTGACCAATATCGCTAACTCCGAGCAGAAGGCAGCCTGACGATGACGAGCCTGTACAACGAGGTCGCCGCGGATCCGGGGGCTGACGTCCCCACTCGGCGCGTGTCCATCTCGGTCAATGGTGAGAAGCGCACCGTCGACGTCGAGCCCCGACTGCTGCTCGCTCACCTGCTGCGGCAGGGTCTGGGCCTGACCGGAACTCACACCGGGTGCGACACGACGAACTGCGGTGCTTGCACCGTGCTGTTCGACGGTCGCCCGATCAAGAGTTGCACCATGCTCGCGGTCCAAGCCGATGGCCATGAGGTCGAGACGGTCGAGGGACTGGCCAGTGCGAGTGAGCTCCATCCCATCCAGGAGGGCTTCAAGGAGTGCCATGGACTGCAGTGCGGCTACTGCACCCCGGGCATGATGATGGCGACCAAGGCCCTGCTGGAGAAGAACCCCGATCCGACGGAGGAC
The DNA here is from genome assembly GCA_030830865.1 of Candidatus Nanopelagicales bacterium. Classification (GTDB taxonomy): domain Bacteria; phylum Actinomycetota; class Actinomycetes; order S36-B12; family S36-B12; genus UBA10649. Next base: position 7,894 of record JAURME010000168.1, read on the forward strand.
GAGGTCCGATGGGCCCTGTCCGGGAACCTGTGCCGCTGTACCGGTTACCAGAACATCGTGAAGTCGGTCCTGTGGGCGGCCGAGAAGATGCGCGGCGACGAGGGTGAGGAGGCCTGATGTCTGTTGACGAGATCAAGATCGGCGGCATGGGGGCAAGCCGCCGCCGGGTCGAGGACAATCGCTTCATCCGAGGCAAGGGCAAGTACGTCGATGACGTCGTCCTGCCGGGCATGCTCCACATGGAGATCCTTCGCGCGGATGTCGCCCACGCTCGTATCAAGTCGATCGACACCTCGGCCGCCTGGGAGGTGCCGGGCGTCCGCCTGGTGCTCACGGGCGAGACGATGGCCGCCCGCAACCTCGCGTGGATGCCGACGCTCTCGTACGACACCCAGGCCGTCCTCGCCACCGACAAGGTGCGGTTCCAGGGCCAGGAGGTAGCCGCCGTCATCGCGGACGATCCCTACATCGCGAAGGACGCCTGCGCGAAGATCGTCGTGGAGTACGAGTCGCTCCCCGTCATCGTCAACCCCGATCAGGCGGCTGCTCCGGGGGCTGCGCTGATCCGCGACGACAAGGAGAACCAGCCGACGAACAAGATCTTCGACTGGGAGATCGGCGACAAGGCCGGCACTGACAGGGCCTTCGAGGAGGCCGACGTCATCTCGACGATCGACCTGCACTACCCGCGGTCGCACCCGTCGCCGCTTGAGCCCTGTGGCTCCATCGCTGACTATGACCGCGCCACGGGCAAGCTCACGGTCTACATGACCACGCAGGCGCCGCATATCATCCGTGCAGCCGTGGCCATGGTCGCCGAACTGCCGGAGCATCAGATCCGGATCATCTCGCCGGATCTCGGCGGGGGCTTCGGCAACAAGGTGCCGGTGTACCCCGGCTACGTCATCTCGATCCTGGCCTCGATCCTCACGGAGCGTCCGGTCAAGTGGATCGAGGACAAGACGGGCAACCTCATCTCAACCGGCTTCGGCCGTGACGTCTACCTGCAGGGCCAGATGGCCCTGCGCAAGGACGGGAAGATCCTCGGGATGCGGATGCACACGATCTCCGATCACGGCGCGTTCTTCTCCGACGCCCAGCCGACCAAGTTCAAGATCGGTCTCATGCACTCGACGTTCGCCTGCTACGACGTGCCGGCCGCCCACCTGACCAGCACGGGCTACTACACGAACAAGGCACCGGGCGGCGTCGCCTACCGATGCTCGTTCCGCGTCACGGAGGCGATGTTCTTCCAGGAGCGCATGATGCACGCCGCGGCGAACGACCTCGGCATGGATCAGGCCGAGTTCCGCCGGGTGAACCTCGTCAAGGACGACATGTTCCCGTACCGCACGGCGTTCGGGTTCCTCACCGACTCCGGTCAGTACGACAAGTGCATGCAGGTCGGCATGGAGGCCATCGGTTACGCCACCTTCAAGGAGGAGCAGGAGGAAGCGCGCAAGCGCGGACGTCTGCTGGGTATCGGCATCTCGACGATGACCGAGCCGCTCGGCGCGGGCAACAGCCGCGAGTACGACATCCTCGGAATCAAGATGTTCGACTCCGCCGAGCTGCGCGTCCACATGTCCGGCAAGGCGATCCTGCGCACGGGTGCGAAGACGCAGGGCCAGGGCCATGAGACGACGTGGGCGCAGATCGTCGCCCATGAGCTCGGCATCCCGGCCGATGACATCGTCGTCGAGGAGGGTGATACCGACACCGCACCGTTCGGCATGGGCACCTACGCCTCGCGCTCGACACCGGTCGCCGGTGCGGCGGTGGCCATGGCTGCCCGCAAGGTGCGCGCCAAGGCGCGCAAGATCGCCGCTCACCTGCTGGAGGTGTCCGAGGAGGACATCGAGTGGGAGCTCGGTCGGTTCTACGTGCGCGGCAACCACGACCGCGGCGTCACCATCCAGGACTGCGCCCTTGCGGCCTACAGCAACATGCCCGACGGCATGGAGCCCGGCCTGGAGAACGTCTCCTACTACGACCCGCCGAACCTGACGTGGCCGTTCGCCGCGTATTTCTGCAAGGTCGAGGTCGACCCGGCCACGGGCGTGTGGGACGTGCTGAACTTCGTCGCTGTCGATGACTGCGGCGTACGTATCAACCCGATGATCGTCGAGGGGCAGGTCATGGGTGGCCTCACCGAGGCCTACGCCATGGCGAACATGCAGTACATCACCTTCGACGAGGCGGGTAACTGCATCGGCTCGAACTACATGGACTACCTGCTGCCGACAGCCTGGGAGACCCCCGGGTTCGAGCTGCATGAGGTTGTCACGCCGTGCCCGCACCACCCGATCGGTGCCAAGGGCGTCGGCGAGTGTGCGACCGTCGCGGGACCGGCCGCGTTCGTCAACGCGGTCATGAACGCGATCGAGCACACGGGCGTGCGCAACATCGACATGCCGCTGCAGCCGAACCGCGTCTTCGAGGCGCTGCAGACCGGTCAGGACGTATCGGGCATGCCCCCGGTGAGGGTCGAGTAGCGACGTGGCCCCTCACACCCCCATGGAGGGCGTCGACGTCATGGCGCGCGCGGTCGAACTCGTGCGCCAGGGCGTGTCCTTCACGATGGCCACGGTCGTATGGCGGCAGGCGCCGTCCTCCGGGCATCAGGGGTCCCGGGCGATCGTGACCGAGGACGGCACCCTCTACGGCTGGATCGGCGGTGCGTGCGCCGAGCCGGTGCTCATCCGGGAGGCCAAGCGCGTCCTGAAGGAGGGGGAGGCGTCGTTGGTCTGGCTCGGGCAGGAGAAGGACTTCGCCGACATGCACGTCCCCGAGGGGGTCATGACGGTGCCGATCGCCTGCCAGAGCGACGGCGCGCTGCAGATCTTCATCGAGCCCGTGGCCGCGTCGCCCCACGTCCTCGTCGTCGGGCGCTCCCCGATGGCGATGACCTTGGTCGACCTCGTCAGGGACGTCGGCTGGCGATCGGAGCTCGTGAGCCACGAGGACTTCTCCGCCTCACAGATCACGCCGTCCACCGCTGTCATCGTCGCCACGCAGGGGCATGGGGATGAGGACGCCCTGGAAGTCGCGCTGCAGGGTGAGCCCACCTTCCTCGGGCTCGTCGCCTCGGCCAGGCGGGGTCAGTCGGTCAGAGGCTTCCTGGCCGACAGCGGGATCTCGCAGACCCGACTGGACACCATCCGAGTGCCCATCGGACTTGACCTCGGTCACACCAACCACCGGGAGATCGCCGTGTCGATCCTCGCGGAACTGGTGAAGCTCAAGGCTGCGGGTGAGCTCAAGGGCCGCGGCCGGACCGTTCTGCCGCTGCTCGAGCCGGAGCAGGTCGAGGACCTCGTCTGTCACATGACGGTCGAGGCGGTGCCGGCAAATCGGCCGTTCGAGTATCAGGGCACGACCTACTACTTCTGCGCCCCCGGGTGCAGGAAGGCATTCGAGAAGGACCCCGAAGCTTTCATCCCACGGGAGGTTCCATGCTGATCAACCAGTCGTTCCAGATCGACCAGCCGGTCGACCAGGTCTGGAAGTTCTTCGATGACATCCCGCTGGTGGCGGCTTGCATCCCCGGAGCCGATCTGACCAACGAGGTGGGCGACGACCAGTACGAGGGCGACGTCATCATCTCCGCCGGTCCGGTGAAGCTCGAGTTCTCCGGTTCGGTGAAGATCGAGAGCCAGGACGAGGCGAAGAAGGTACTCGTCCTCGATGCGGCCGGTGCCGACAAGAAGGGCCGCGGCTCGGCGGCGATGATCATGAAGATCTCGCTCAAGCCTCTTGGAGGTGCGACCACAGACGTCACCCTCGATATCGACCTCACCATCACCGGTGCCGCGGCCCAGTACGGCCGCGGGCTCGTCGTCGATGTCACGAGTGTGCTCATCCAGCAGACCGCCAACTCCATGAAGACCCGGATGACGGCCATCGCCGAAGGTCGCGACCCCTACGCAGTCGGCGGTCCCGAGGCGGCGAGCGGCATCGCCATCGGTCTCACCGCCTTCTGGAAGGCCACCAAGCGAGTCCTCTCGCGCTTCTTCATGCCCTACCAGCCGGCGCCGAGCCGGTAGAAAGGAGACGTCCTATGTGGTGGGTAGGAAACATCATCCTCCTCGTCGTGATCGTCCCCGTGCTCGTGGCGCTGCTGAACACGCTGCTCGGTGCCCTCGAGCGGATCCGTGGAGCCTCGGAGGACGCGCTCAACGGTGGAGTCGCACTCATCGGCGAACTCGACACGACTCCGGCGCTGCTGGAGACGACCGACGACGTCATCAAGGAAGTCGCCAACGGCGCGGTGCGTTACGCCGGTCCCGTCTCGAAGCTGCTCGGTTAGGAGACCGCCATGCCAGCTGAAGCAATATTCACACTCGTCATCGGGGCGGTGATCATTGCGGCCGCAGCCCTGGCGCTGTCCCGCACGATCATCCACCTGGCGAACACGTCCAAGACCCTGAGCGCCCTCGATGGCGGCGTTCAGGTCATCGTCGACAAGACGGCCACCGTGCCGTCGACTGTCGCGTCCGTCAACGCCAGCCTGGCCCCCGTCCGGGCCTTCGCGGACACCATCTAGGGAGGGCAGCATGGACTTCACTGGACATGAGGGGTGGCTGATCGGCTACCTCATCGGCCTCGCCGTCGTGCTCGTCGTCGTGGCGCTCGTCGTGACGATCCTGGCGCTCGCATGGCGCATCGGCACGCAGGCCGGGAGCATCCTCTCCGGACTGCAGCAGGCCGAGCGCAACACCGCGGGCCTGAAGCAGTTGAACGACACCATCGAATCCGCGCTGGCCGTCATCGCCGGCCTGAAGCGTGGTCGCGAGAGGCTGGGAGGCTGACATGGATGCGCAAGTGGAAAACCTCTGGCTCTGGGCCAACATCCTGGGTTCGGTCGTCGTCGTGGCCGTCGCTGCGCTGCTGACCCTGCTGGTGATCTTCGTTCACCGGATTCACGGCCGCGTGGGTGGCATCAAGTCCACCCTCGAGGCGACCAAGGCCAACACCGAGGACACCGCGCTCATCACGGCCACCGCGGGTGGCGTGGAGCTGGTTCTCGCTGAGGGTCTTGAACATCATCTGTTCCTCGGACGAGTTCTGGACAAGGTGCGCTCATGAGTGGTCTCGCGTTGTGGTCCGTCATCAATGTCGTCGCGCTCATTGCGGGCCTGGCGATCTACCTGTACATCGTCGGAAGGCAGTTGAAGACCGTCGCCGGCAACCTTGAGGAGTCCGCTGATCTCGTCTGGAACATCAAGGCCGATGCTGAGAGGATCGAGCCCGGCCTGACCGCGATCAACACGACCGGTCGCGTCGTCGCGGGTGCGCTGCCACTGCTCTATGGCATGGGTGAGGGCATCGTCGTCGGAGCGACATTCAAGACCGAGGAGCACACTCACGACGGTGTGAATCGCCCCGCCATGGGTACGCGGAGGTCGCGCTTCATGGAGAGCGTCGGGGTCGCGATCCCCAAGCAGTAGCCTGTCGAAAGGCGCGTTGTGCACGCCTCGCCACGGCGAGTAGCGCGCTCAACGCGTCTTTCGCTCTGTCAGGTGAGCTTGCGCTGGGTGGTCAGGGCGTCAGTGACGGCGGTGCTGTAATCACCGATCCACTCGGCCTTCCAGGCGTTGTCGTACTTCTCGGTGTTGCACGTGGGTGCGTAGATGGCCAGCAGCTCCTGGGTGATCTGCTCGCGGTGCGCGCGCGAGCCGCCGGGTACGTCCAGCCAGCAGGCATGCAGGTTGTATTTGCCACCGGCGCGCTTGATCCACACCGGTGATCGCGGGTGCTTGAACGGGAAGCCCTCTGTCGAGAGGTCGTCGGAGTGCCCGACGTAGATGACCGACATCTCGTGGGGGCGATCCGGATTGTCCTTCGCCATGATGGCGAACACCGCGGGACGAGCAGGCGGCGTCCATCCCGCCAGGGCACGGGGGCCCTCGAAGGCGTAGCCGGCCAGGCTCCCCAGTCGGATCACGGGATCTGGTCCTCGAGCTCGGCGTAGTCGTCGTCCTCTGCCAGTGACTCCGCGCGGACGACGGGCCACGGCGGCAGCGACGTGCGAGCCACCGCCTCGTTGAAGCGCTCGAGTGCGACCTCGACGGCAATGTCAGAGTTCTCTGCCTCGACCACGATCTGCGCGCCGTAGCCCATGGTGCCCATGCCGGAGGCGATTCCCTCCAGGGGAGCGACGGCGTCGGCGAGTTCGACGATCTCGTCGAGGGTCATCTCCCGATCACCCTCGGCCTGCAGTGAGATGCTGTATCTCATTGCTCATCCCACTTTCGCGAGTCGGTTGGCAAGCTTCTCGAGGCTAGCGAGGTTGTGGCCGGAGTGCACCTCGTCGATGTAGGGATCTGCGACGATCATGCCGAGGGACGCGGGCACGTAGACCTCGACGTCGCCGCGATGCGGATTCACCCAGATGACCCGGTGGGCGATGCGAGACAGGCTCTCCATCGCCTCGACGAGTGCCTGCGGCTCGCCCCGGTCGAGACCGTCCGAGCAGACGACGACGATGCCACCGCGGCCGAGCCGTGAACGCCGAGCGGTGCGGGTGAACTCTCGCAGGGAGTCACCGATGCGGGTGCCACCATCCCAGTCGAACACGGCCTCGCCGGCTGTCTTCATGGCGTCGTCCGCACTGCGACGGTCGAGTTGCCGGGTGATGCGGGTGAGTCGGGTGCCGAAGCAGTACACATCGACCTTGGCGTTGGCGCGTCGGGCCGAGTAGGCGAACTGCAGCAGGTTTCGTGAGTAGTCGGCCATGGAGCCGGACACATCGAGGATGAGGATGAGCGGGCGGAGCTTCTCCTTGCGGGTGCGGTAGCGCAGGTCCCGTGGCTCGCCGAGATTGCGCATCGAGTCGCGCACCATGCGGCGCATGTCGAGCTGCGACCGGCGGCGGGTCCGGGTCATACGGTGCGTGCGCCGCTTCGGGGGAGTGACACGCATGCGGGAGATGAGCCGTCGCACCTGACGAAGTTCGGCATCGGAGCAGTCGGCGAACTCCTTGTGCCGGTACACCTCGTTGACACTTGCGACGTAGCCGAGTTTGACCTCGTCGGGGTTGATCTCCCCGGGCAGTCCCTCCTCGGTGTTGGGGATCTCCAGGGCGGCGCCGGCGTTGGAGGACGCGCGCATCATCTTCTTGACCTGGGCGTCGCTGGTGAGATCCTCGCCGAGGAAGTACTCGCGGAAGACGGACTTGTAGATCGGGAAGTGCTCGCGACGCCGCACGAAGCAGGCGCGGCCGGCCCAGTAGACGTCGAGAAGGTCGGAGACCTTCAGGTGGGTCATCCCCGAGCAGAAGGTGAGCACGTCATCGGTGCCGACGGGCAGGCCAGCCTGACGCAGGGCATCGCCGAAACCGACGAAGAGTGCGTCGACCTCGTCAGCTGACGACATCCTGGATGCTCTTCGTGGTGTACTCGAGATCGTCGCGATCCTTGATCACGGCACCGAGGGTGTCGAGGGCAACCTCCTCGGTCAGCGCCTGCGCGCCGAGGGCATCCAGACTCGTCGTCCAGTCGATGGTCTCGGCCACACCGGGCATCTTCTCCAGTTCCATGTCGCGCAGGCGGTTCACCGCAGCCACGACCTGGTCGGCGAGGGCCACGCTCACCTGCGGCAGGCGGGAGCGCACGATCTCGACCTCTCGCTCCGGTGCCGGGAAGCCGATCCACGTGTAGAGGCAACGACGCTTGAGGGCGTCGTGCAGCTCGCGCGTACGATTCGACGTCAGGATCACGATGGGGCGCGAGGGTGCCTTGACGGTACCCATCTCCGGGATCGTCACCTGGAACTCAGCGAGCAGCTCCAGCAGGAAGGCCTCGAACTCATCGTCGGCGCGGTCGATCTCATCGATGAGCAGCACGCACTGATCGCCCGAGCGCACCGCCTGCAGGAGGGGGCGCTCGACGAGGAAGCGATCACTGAAGAGATCGTCGTCATTCGACACCAACTCGGCCTGACTCAGGGCCCGCACATGCAGCATCTGGCGGGCGTAGTCCCACTCGTAGAGCGCGTGGTGGGTGTCGATCCCCTCGTAGCACTGCAGGCGGATGAGGTCACGGCCGAGCATCTCGGCGAGGGTGCGGGCGAGCTCAGTCTTGCCGACGCCCACCTCGCCCTCGAGGAGCAGCGGCTTGCCGAGTTTGAGGGCTAGCAGGAGGGTCGTGGCGAGGCCGCGATCGGCGATGTAGCCCTGCTCGCTGAGGTCCTCAATGAGGGAAGGGACGGTCAGGTCCGCGAAGGGTGCGGACATCGGGTCAGCGACCCTCGCCATTGACGAGCTCGCCGATCGAGCTGGCACCGAGCTTGCCCTCGCGGCGGAGCTTGTTGCGCCAGGCAGTCGCCATGTCGACGCCCTCCTCAGCGAACCCGTCGAAGGAGACGTCCTTCATGTTGCGGCAGACCTTGTTGGGGCTGCAGTCCTCGTCCAGGGAGATGTCGGTCGACTCCTGCTGCCAGATGCCGCGCAGCACGTCGCTTGTGCTGTCGGTCGAATCATCCATGGGGGAAGCTCCTGTCCTCGATTTCCCAAGGGTAACAATGGTTCTCGACCCCCGCACCTGCGGGGAGCAGGCACTTTTGCGGTGGATTCCGAGGTGACCGGAGGCCCTGCCGAGGCGGCCCGCGACGGCTATCGTTCGCCTATGAGCGTGGCGGATCTCGTGCCCACCCCTGAGACCCTGGCCACCCGCCTCGCCGAGCATGACTACCTGGCCGATCCGGGCCTTGCGACGGCCCTCTTCTGCGCGGTCCGACTTCCGCAGCCGCTGCTCCTCGAAGGCGAGGCGGGGGTCGGCAAGACCCA
>JAURME010000003.1 GCA_030830865.1 Candidatus Nanopelagicales bacterium
GATCCTCGCCATCTTCTCCCTGATGCTCAGCGACTTCTTCGACACCATGGGCACGGCCTTCGGCCTCGCCACGGAGGCGGACCTGCTCGACAAGGAGGGTCAGATCCCGCACTTCGAGTCGATCCTCGTGGTCGACTCTGTTGCCGCGATCGCCGGCGGTGCCTCGTCGACCTCGAGCAACACCTCCTACATCGAGTCGGCCTCCGGCATCGGTGAAGGAGCGCGTACCGGTATCGCCTCGCTCGTCACCGGAGCGCTGTTCCTCATCGCGATGTTCTTCTCGCCGCTGGTGACGGTGATCCCGCACGAGGCCGCTACGCCTGCCCTCGTCGTCGTGGGCTTCCTGATGATGACGCAGATCCGTCACATCAACTTCCTCGACTACGAGATCGGCATTCCGGCCTTCCTGACGATCGTGCTGATGCCGTTCACCTACTCGATAACGGTGGGTATCGGAGCAGGATTCGTCTCCTGGGTCGTCATCAAGATCTTCCAGGGCAAGGCCCGCGAGGTGAACTGGCTGATGTGGGTCGTGTCGATCGCGTTCGCGATCTACTTCCTCATCGACCCGATCAGCACCATGTTCGGGAGCATCGGCCTGCTGTAGAGCCGAGCACCGATCGACGACGGAACCCCTGCTCGCACCTACGGGTGCGGGTGGGGGTTCCCGTCGTCATCGAGCAGGACGTGGCACCGCACGCCCTCGGCCTGCAGAACCCCGCGTCCACCGAGGAAGGGCAGGTCCATGATGGCCGCGAGGCTGATCACGTGCGCTCCGGTCTCGCGCACGAGGTGGACGGCTGCGGCCGCCGTGCCACCTGTGGCCAGGACGTCATCGACGATGACGACCCGGTCATCCGACGTGAGTGCGTCCTGGTGGAGCTCCAGAGCGTTCGTCCCGTACTCCAGTGCGTACTCGCGACGGTGGACGGCCCGGGGGAGCTTGCCCGGCTTGCGCAGGGACACGAACCCGCAGCCCAGTTCGTAGGCCAGAGCCGCGCCAAGGGGGAATCCACGGGCCTCGATGCCGACGATCATCGTCGGTTCGTCGCCCCGGCAGGCATCGGCCCAGGCTCGCACCGCGATGCCCAGCGTCGTCGGATTGGCCAGGATGCCGGAAAGGTCCTTGAACGAGATGCCCGGTTCGGGGAAGTCGGGTACCACGACCACTTCATCCCACAGTGCCCGTACATCATCCATGACCGCTCCTTCGTCACCTGGTGCGGAACCCTCCGCGGGCCTCCATCCGAACAGTAGGGCCCCGAGTTCGATCGCCTACCTGGACGTGTCGCTGGCAGGCCGGAAGACGCAGTCGGAGTCGAGGGCGAACGACATCACCAAACGCAGGCGTGCCTGGCAGTTCGTCAGTCTCAGTTTGGTGCCGTCCGCACTGAGCCTGCCCCGCAGGGGTCCCGCAGATCGGTCGAAGGAGCCCTTGGTCGCCCGCAGGGTCACCTGACGGCCATCCCTTGTGAGGGTGATCGGCACGGGTGCGACGCGACGATCGTCGCGGTGCGTGAACCGGAACATCCCGGTGTACCGGTCAGGTGACCCGGCGACCGGCGTGAGATCGAAGTGGTAGCCGATGTCATTGTCACGCAGGGAGTTCGAGTGCCACGTCGACGGCATCTCCGGCTGAGCATGGACTGTCGGGGCCGTTGCCGTGACGAGGGCGAGGCCGAGGGCCATGGCGAGGGTGCTGCGCAGGAGCATGCTTCAGGTTGCCACGCGGCTGGTGATGGCGCATGTCGAGGCCACGGGTTGCCGGGGCAACCTGTGTCACGCCTGCATGGCCCCACGAAGCAATGCGACGAAGCGCTCTCGGTCGACCTCGTAGATCACCCGGCAGTTCGGCTCGCGGCCCGGTGCGCCGTGCTCGTGCACGATCGTCATGCCACGTGCGGGACCGTCACCGTGGATGACGTCGACGAAGCGTTCAGACTCCCGCGTCACCATGGCCGGGTCGATGGCGATCGCCATGGCAAGGGGATCGGGAAGATCGAAGCCATCGCGGTCGGTGTTCTCCCGACAGAACTCCCGCAGCACCGCCTGGATTCCCACGGCGAACCCGCCGAGTTCGCCGAGTGACTGCAGTTCCGCAGCAAGCTCGTCATCGATCACCGCATGGGCCATCGAGATGTCCCAGCCGGCCATCTCGAAGTGCAGACCGGAGTTCGCGACGATGTGGGCCGCCTCGGGGTCGGCCCAGAAGTTGAACTCGGCCAGGGGAGTGACGTTGCCAGGGAGCACGGCCGCGCCGCCCATCACGACGACCCGCTTGACGGCGTCGACGATGCCCGGCTCCAGCTTCAGAGCCAGAGCAAGATTGGTGAGCGGGCCGATCGTGATCAGCTCGACCTCACCGGGGTGGTCCATGATCGCGTCAATCATCGCCTGCACGCCCCGATGCGAGTCGGGGATGCGTCCGTGCAGCGGCAGGCCGATGTCGCCCATGCCGTCGACTCCGTGGATGTGGTCGGCTGTCTCGAGCGCTCTGATCAGCGGTGCGTCAGCACCGACGTGCACCGGGACGCTCGATCCCACGAGTTCTCGCACGTAGAGCGCGTTCTGGGTGGCCTGCTCCACCGAGCAGTTGCCGGCGACGATGGAGATGCCAATGACGTCGATGTCCGGCTGACGCAGCGCCATGATGAGGGCGACGGCATCATCAGTCGCAGTGTCGGTGTCGATGAAGAAGCGTCGCCCTGTCATAGGGCGAAACTACGCCAGGAGCCACGGCCCGGTCTTAGCCTTGAGGCGTGATGTCCCTTCGCTGGACCCTGCGCGCCGGATCCGTTGTCTTCGCGGCCAGCGCGGTGCTCCTGCTTGTCGCCCCGGGCCTGTTCCTCGAACTCCTGGGCCTTGCACCGCCAGACTCGGCACTGGAGTGGTCCATGCGCATGATCGGAGTGATCCTTGTGGCCCTCGCCGCGCTCATGTGGATGGTGGCTCAGGCCGGTGACGACGTGTGGACCATACGCGCCGGCGTTGTCATGGCGATCATCGCCACGGGCCTCGGAGCACTCACGTTGATGATCCCAGCTCCGTTGGGGTGGTTCAGCCTGTCCTTCGCGGCCGTCGGTTTCCTCTTTTCCGCCAACTATGTGGTCTGCATGGCGAGACGCTCCATCTGACCCCTGTCTCTTGTGCGCGCCCGGAGGGACTCGAACCCCCAACCGACTGGGAAGTAGAACCTCGGCGGAGGGTGTTTCCACCCGTCCGTGACTCCCTCACGATCCCTCGTGAACTCACTCGCTTGAGTGTGTTCGAGTTTGCACCCGTTCGCACCCGCGTTTGGTGTCAAGAATGGTGTCAGCTTTCACCCGAGATCGCAGACTCGATCAGCTCGGCAACCCCGTCACGAGTCTCAGAGCGAAGGTGAGCGTACGTGTCACTCGTAGTCGAGACTCGCTTATGCCCGAGAAGCTTCGACACGACCGTCAGCTCGACCGACTCCGCAGCGATCGACGCGAACAGATGCCGCAGCGAATGAGCCGATCCCTCGAACCCTGCCTCGTTCGCGATCACTCGGATCCTCTTGCGAAGGTTGTGAAGATCGGGAGCCGTCCCGATTGACGTAGGCCACACATACGCCTCATCGACCCACGCAGGAGCCGCGAGCTGACGCTTACGAACATCTCGACGCTGCTCGAGCAAAGCCTCGATCGCCGAGCTCGGAAGCTTGATCTCGCGAGCCTCTCGGCTCTTCGTCGTCTCGCCTACCTTCGAGCGACCCTGCCGATCTCGAGTGATCGTCCTCTCAACCCGCCACAACC
>JAURME010000169.1 GCA_030830865.1 Candidatus Nanopelagicales bacterium
TCATCGAGTGGGCCGACAAGAACCTCGCCGCTCCCGGCTTCCGCTTCACTCTGCTCGACGTCAGCAACGAGCGCTACAACCCCGACGGCACCCCCGAGCGCACCCTGGGCGCCGAGCCCGGCTCCGTCGACGTGTTCTACGCGTATTCGGTCTTCTCACACATGGATGACGACGACGCCCCGGCCTTCCTCCGGCTCCTCCACGAGGCCCTGGCTCCCGGCGGCAAGGCGTTCGTGACCTGCTTCGTCGAGGAGGACGTCGAGCGCTGGGAGGAGAACCCCGAGGGGTACGGCCCCCTGGAGTGGAAGGGGCGCCTGCACTGCACCCGGTTCGCCCGCTGGCACTTCGAGGACCACGTGAACGCCGCCCGTCTGGCCGTCGACCGGTTCGAGTACGGGCGCGAAACCGACGGGCAGAGCCTGTACGTCCTGCGGCGCAGGTAGACGCAGATCACGCGGGTCGGCGCCGGAATCTGCGCGTCGGCACGTGGGTATTGCCCGATTGCTGGGTTAGGGTGCTACGAGCATCGACCCCACCTGGAAAGGCCGTTCCATGCGCCGTGCCCTGACCGCAGCCGTCCTCGCCGCCACCGTGGCCCTCACCGGTGTCTCCCTCACCGCGCCCGCTCAGGCGGACTCCTCCGGTGGCCCGTACACCGACCTGAACTTCGGTATGCACATCCCGCAGCTCTCCCAGGGTGAGCAGACGTCCGTCAACGAGGGTTCCGTGCGCCTCTGGGACTCCGGCGTCACGTGGGGCCAGGTCGAGCAGAAGAAGGGCAAGTACTGGTGGAACGGCCTCGATGCGGCCATCGCCAACGCCAACGCCCAGAACCTGTCGATCCTCTACGTCCTCGGCTCGACCCCGCAGTGGGCGGCGAAGAACACCAAGCAGGGCAAGTACCCCAACAAGGGCGCGGCCTCGATGCCGAAGAACATCAGCGACTGGAAGAACTGGGTCACAGCGGTCGTGAAGCGCTACCGGAACTCGATCGACGCCTACCAGATCTGGAATGAGGCGAACCTGCAGACCTTCTGGATGGGTACGCCGGAGGAGATGGCGACCCTCACCAAGGAGGCGTCCAAGATCATCCGCAAGTACGACCCGACCGCCAAGGTCGTCGCGGCCAGCACCACCGTGCGCCTGCAGAGCGCCTACAAGAAGTTCTTCCCCAAGTACCTGGCTGCCCTGAAGAAGAACAAGTGGCCGGTCGACGTGATCGCGTTCCACGGCTACCCGGCTGGCAACGGCACCCCCGGTGACCGCGTGACCTACATCAAGCAGGTCCAGGCCGACATGAAGAAGGGCAAGGTCCCGGCCAACAAGGGGCTGTGGGACACCGAGGTGAACTACGGCATCGCCGGCCCGGGTTCTGTCCCCCGCGTCGTCATCGACGGAGGCACCGCCGCGGCGTGGACGGCCGCCACCTACATGGACGACATGCTCTACGGAGTCGATCGTGCGTACTGGTACTACTGGTACAACAACTCGAACCTCGTCGGCATCCAGATGTACAACGGCACCTTCGGTGCCCTCGGCTACCAGACGGCCCGCAACTGGCTCAGCGGCAGCTTCTACTCGTGCCAGGAGGGTCAGGCCGGCCAGCCGAACGTCTGCCAGCTCGGTGACAACCTGAACCCCGAGGTGATCGCCTGGACCGGCGGGCCGGAGACTACGTTCACGGTGCCCGCGAACGCGTCCCAGCAGTGCAACGCCCTCAATGAGTGCGCGGCGGTGCTGCCCGGCACCCAGGTCACGATTGGAAGCATGCCCATATGGTTCGGAAATCCCGCAAGCTAGTCCTCATCCCGGCAGCGCTTGCCGCTGCCTCGATCGTGCTGGCCGGATGCTCCTCCGGGGGATCTCCGGATGCCTCGGGCGGCGGTGAGACCGCTGCTCCCGAGGAGCCGGCGGCTCCGGCCGTGCCGGGCCTGCCGGCGTCCCTCGTCGGCATGCACATCGAGGGTCTCGAGGGCGGCGCCTGGGCGTCGGCCCCGTTCGGGGCCCTGCGCCTGTGGGACAACGGCACCGCGTGGTCTCAGATCGAGCTCGAGCCGGGCGTCTACAAGTGGGACAACCTCGAGGGCGCTCTGGAGAACGCCGAGTCCAAGGGGATGTCCGACGTCCTCATGGTGCTGGGCACCACGCCGGAGTGGAACGCCAAGGAGATCGGTCCGGAGGACTACCCACAGCCCGGCGCCGCCAGCGCTCCCGAGGACATAACGGCCTGGGACGCGTGGGTCACCGAGGTCGCCACCCGCTACAAGGGTCGGATCTCGGCGTACCAGATCTGGAACGAGGCCAACCTCAAGAACTTCTGGAACGGCACGCCCGAAGAGATGGCCGAGCTCACCAAGCGGGCCTACGACATCATCAAGAAGATCGACCCTGACGCCCTCGTGGTGTCAGCGTCACCCTCCACCCGCCTGACCGGCCCGTTCGGGAAGTTCTTCCCGGCCTATCTCACCGCCTTGGGCGAGAAGGGCTGGCCCGTCGACGTCTTCGCGGTGCACACCTACCCGGCTGCTGACGGTGACCCGGCCGCACGAGGCCTGCTCCTCGACGCCGTGAAGGCCGAGCTGACGGCCGCCGGGGCTCCCGAACTGCCGCTGTGGGATACCGAGCTGAACTACGGTCTCGCCGGCCCGGGTGAGCTGCCCAAGCAGGAGATCACCGGGCCGCGCGCCGCTGGGTTCGTCGTGCGCACCTACATCGATGACCTTCGCTACGGCGTCGACCGCTCGTACTGGTACATCTGGACCCCGCGCGGTCCGTACGACCTGCTGGGTGTCCAGGCCTTCCCGGGCTCGGATGCCGAGCAGGGCTTCTTCGCCATTGAGAACTGGGTGCTCGGCTCCCAGTTCGAGGGGTGCGACGAGGCCGCGGACGGCGCCGTGACCTGCACCTTCAGCCGCGAGGGCTCCTCGTGGGTCGTGGCATGGGCGCAGAGCGGCGACGTGGCCTACACCGCGCCGGAGGGCACCGCCCTGGTCTGCGACCCGCTGGCCAACTGCACGGAGTCGTCCGGCGGTTCCGAGGTGACCTTGACCGAGATCCCGGTCCGGTTCTATCTGCAGTAGCTGTGCCTGCTTCGTGAGGCGCCGAGCGGATTCAGCTCGGCGCCTCACGCATGTCTGGCACCAGGAGCCCTCTGACCGGTCATGAACCGGGGGATCCGTGACACCGCTGCTACCGTGGGCAGACACGTCTGGGAGGTGATGGATGGCGATCGACGACAGCGCGACCCCGGCTGACACCCCTCGTTCTGGCCTGACGGCCGAGCCGGACGACCTCCAGCACACGATCCCGCTGCGCATGCCCTCGCGGATCGGCTGGGCCGAGGCACACTCCCATCGCGACCGCCCGCACCTGCAGCGCGACCCGCTGCGCGTCTACGCCACCCGGGCCGTCATCTTCGACTTCCTGGCGATCCTCGTCGCCGCGATCACCGGCTTCATCCTGCGCTGGGCCATCCCCTACTCCGTCGAGCTCAACGACCCCACGTACGTGTCGTTCGTCATCGTCGTGGTGGCGGCCTGGATGCTCGTCATGGTCCTTCGGGGCGCCTACGACACCCGCATCCTCGGCGTGGGCTCAGAGGAGTTCAAACGGGTCGTCGGTGCGACGGCCATGGTGTTCGCTGCCATCGCGCTGGTGGCGTTCGCCCTGAAGCTCGAACTCTCCCGCGGCTTCGTGCTCATCACTTTCGTCGTCGGCATCATCCTGCTGCTCGTCGTGCGCTGGAGTCTGCGCGCCTGGCTGCGGCACGAGCGCCGTTACGGGCACTTCCTGCACCGGACCGTCGTCGTCGGCAAGGGCGATGCGATGTCGGAGATTGTCGACATGCTCGACCGCGATCCCGTGGCGGGCTTCACCGTGGTCGACGTCATCGATGAGATCTCGGTCGATTCCGACGAGGCCGCCCTCGACGCGTGGCTCGACGAGGTGATGACTCGCATCGCGCTGGAGGACGCCGACACCGTCGCTGTCGCAGGCTCGCCGGCCATGGGCCCCAAGGTCATCCAGCGCCTGGCTTGGCGACTCGAAGGCCCGCGCGTGGACCTGCTCGTCGCCCCGACCGTGGGTGACGTCGCCGGCCCGCGCGTCACCATGCGCATGGCTGCTGACCTGCCGCTGCTCCACCTCGACGAGCCCTACCTGACGGGACCCAAGCGCGCCATCAAGCGCACCCTCGACGTCGTCTTCGGCAGCCTGGGCTTCCTGGTGTTCCTTCCGTTCATGCTCGTCGCCGCGATCGGCGTGAAGCTCACCAGCCGTGGCCCGATGCTCTACTTCCAGGAGCGCGTCGGCCGCGGTGGCCAGATCATCCGCATCGCCAAGTTCCGCACCATGTACGTCGGGTCGGACCAGATCCGCGACGAGGTCATCGGCACCCCCGACGAGGACATCACGGAGCGCTACAAGGCCGATCCGCGCATCACGCCGTTCGGACGCTTCCTGCGCCGCTGGTCGATCGACGAGATGCCCCAGGTGGCTGCTGTCATCGCAGGCACCATGTCTCTCGTGGGGCCGCGGCCGGTGCTGGTCGACGAGATGCCGCTGCTGGGCGATGCCGACCACCGCCGTCACCTCACCAAGCCGGGCCTGACGGGCCTGTGGCAGGTGTCCGGTCGTAAGACGACGGACTGGGAGGAGCGCATGCGCCTCGACCTGGAGTACATCGAGAACTGGTCGCCGGCTCTCGACCTCGTCATCGTGGCGAAGACCGTCAAGGCCGTGCTGGCGGGCGACGGCGCGTACTGACCGCGACCTCCCTCACGAGGATTCGCCGAGGATCCATCGGTTTCCGCCGGTGTTGACGAGTGTGCGGATGCAGGCCCAGCCGCCACGCGGCGCATCGGGGTTTCCCGACTCCACCCACGGCTCCCATCCTCGGGTCCAGCCGCCGGTGAGGCCGGTGCCCCAGGCGAAGTCTGCGTCGGCGACGTCGGTGCATTGATCGCTCGCCGGCATCGGCAGAGCCTGGTGAATGATCGTCCACTCAGCCATGGGTAGCACCGGATCGACCACGGCGGACGACGTCATGACCGCGTCGGTACCCGCATACCTCGCCACCGCGACGAAGGTCCCGTCTCCATAGGTGACGGCCATCCACTGCTGGGCCGATGCGGCGGCACGTCCGGTCCAGGTCACTCCGTCGGGACTCGTCATCACGCGGTCACCGGAGGCGTCATGCGACACCGCGACAAAGAGGCCGTCTCCGTATGTCACTGAGGGCCACTGAGCTGCTTCGAAGCCCGATTGTGCCGTCCAGGTCACTCCGTCGGGACTGGTCATGACGCGATCGGTGCCCGACCAAGCCGTAGCCACGTAGGTACCGCCGCCGTAGGTGACCGAGGTCCAGGAGCTCGCCGAGGCGGCTGTTCGCAGTGTCCAGGTGGTCCCGTCCGGGCTGGTCATGACGCGGTTCGTGCCATCCTCGGCCACGGCGACAAACTGACCACCCGCGTACACGATGGAGTTCCAGTTGTTGTCTTGCGCCGCTGATGTCACGGTCCAGGTGGTGCCGTCAGAGCTGGTCATGACGCTGCCGATACCGGAGTTGGTGCGTGACACCGCGACGAAGACTCCAGCACCGAACGCGACCGAAGACCACTCCCGATCGGCCGGACCGTAGAGACTCCACGCCACTCCGTCGGTGCTGACCATGACCTGATTGGCGCCGAACTGCTTGGTCCCGACGGCGACGAAACGCCCGTTTCCGTACGTGATGCCCTTGAAGTAGATGTCGTTGGCGCCTGTCACGGAGGACGCCGTCCACGTGACCCCGTCGGGGCTCGTCATGACCTGATCGCTGCTCGCTCGTGCGGCCACTGCCGCATAGAGGCCCCCGCCGTAGGTGACCACCCGCCACTCGTTGCTGGTTGCCGGTGCCGTCTGCTGGGTCCACTCGATGCCAGCCGGGGTGTCGGCCCGTGCGGGGCTCGCACCCATGACTGCAACAGCGAGTGCTGCGACCGTCACCGCCATCACCCTTGTACCCCGTCGGAGGGGCGTCAGGGCGGTGCGAGGGCGCAGCGCGCCGTGGGTGACCATGGGCGGAACGTACCCCCCGGCCCTTCGGTGAACCGCAGGGGGTGAAGGGGCGTTGCCTATACTCACGAGGTGTCTGTGAGCCGCCCACGCCTCGTGCTGGGCGGCCTTGTCGTAGCCGGGGTGGGCGGGTTCGTCCTGTGGATGCAGGCCGGTCTGGTCTGGTCCACCTACCACCTCGCCGCAGGCGGCTACGGCCTGCAGGACAACCTCTCCACGGCCGCTGACGGCCTCACCGGCGGTGACTACGCCGAGGCGCAGGACTACTACGAGAAGGCGCAGGCATCGACCGTCCTGCTCCAGAAGTCCGTCGACATCGCCCCTTTCGAGATCGCCGGGAAGCTGCCGATGGCCGATGTCGCCGTCGACAACTGGCGCCGCGCGGTCGCCGCCGCCAGCGCCCTCACGAGCGCCACCGGCGACCTCATCTCCCTCTACGGGGATCTGGCCGGCAAGAGCGACGGCCCGAAGATCTTCTCCGACGGCGCCATCGACCTCACCCGGCTGGAGAACCTCCCCGACCGCGTCGACGCCGCCAACTCCAAGCTGATGTCGGCGCACTCGGACCTCGTCAACATTCGCGCCACCACCCAGCCTTCCATCCCGTTGGACCAGATCCGCGACAAGGCGATCGAGGAGATGATCCCGGTCGAGGAGGCCATGGCCTCCCTCGCGACGATCGCCCCGGTGCTGCCCGACGCCCTGGGCGCCAACGGCCCGCGCCGCTACCTCATCGCGATCGGCAACCAGGCCGAGATGCGCGCTGCGGGTGGCGCACCGCTCACCCTGATCATGGTCGAGTTCAACGAGGGCCGGATCTCCATCCCCATCAAGGGCCCGACGAGCACGCAGCTGTTCCCCCCGCTCAACGCACCCGTCGTGTGGTGGGGTCCGGGGGGCAATCCGTTCTTCCCGTCGAATCCGCGCAACAAGCCGTTCGTCGTCACGAACACGCACCCGAACATGCTGTTCTCCGCCCGCGAGATGGCCGAGGCGTGGGTGGGCGGCAACTACCCGCCCGTCGACGGCGTCATCACCATGGACCTCACCGCGATCGCCGCGGTGCTCGACGCCACGGGGCCCGTGGAGTCCGAGGTCTACGGCACCGTCGACGGTGAGCGGCTGGGTCAGATCCTGCTCGTCGACGCCTACATGGAGTTCGGGCAGGAGGGGGCGACGGAGCGGCAGAACGCCAACCAGACCCTGCTCAACACCCTTCTCGACCGCCTCCTCGGCGGTGAGGACCTCGTCAACGCAGCCCAGGCCATCACCAGCACCGCCCCTGGTCGGCACTTCCAGGCGTGGCTGCGCAATCCCGAACTCGAGCGCCTCGCGATGCGCTCCGGCGCCGCAGGTCAGGTCGACGATCCGGGAATCGGCGACTGGTCCGCGATGTACACGCAGAACGGCAACCAGTCCAAGGTCGACGTCTTCCAGCAGCGCAACGTCCTCGTCAGCGTGACACTGGCGGATGACGGA
>JAURME010000020.1 GCA_030830865.1 Candidatus Nanopelagicales bacterium
GCCGTAGAGCTACTCTCGCCGAGAGCTTTCCCGCTACCGTGAGTGCATGGACTTGGGGGAGCTGTTCGGGGGCCTGCTGGGAGTGCTCGCGGGTCTCGTGCTGCTCGCAAGCTTCATCAAGGTCGGCGAGATCCGCACTCGACGAGCCGTGATCGGGTGGAACATCGCTCGACTCGTGTCGATCGCTGTCGGCTGCTGGTGGTTCGTGTTCTGGCTCGGTCCCCGCTTCGGGTAGTTGCCTACTCGGAGAGCAGAGCGGCGAGTCCCGAACATTGGGATGCCCACTCCAAATTGCTTGCGTTGTAGGCTTTCGCATCATTCATCATGTCGGCATTGTCGTAGGGGTTCATGCCCTTCTTCCGAAGGCTCAAGACCGTGTAAGTGCTGTCCGACATCTGCGTGAGAGCGTCTGCGAGTGATCGCCAAGTCGGGTCGAGCTGGGCGGCCGCTTGGCTGTTCGTCCCCTGCTTGACGAGCCTGTCGTACAGCGACTCGAAATCCGAGATCGGGTCTGTGGCGAGATCCATCCCCGCAGAGGGGTCACGGCTCGCATCGAATTCCACGACCCCTTCGTCATTCTTGACTGGCTCCCCGCCATCGTCCGTCGGAATGTCGCAAGCCTTGATCGCGAAGTCTCGAGCACGCTCCTCGTCGCTTTGACCTCCGCAAGCTGAGAGCAGCAAGCCCCCAGCGACCACTACTGCCGCGACTCGAACGAGTTTCATCTTTCCCCCTTGGTGGGAGGGTAGTCGGTAGCGGAGTCAGAGTGAAGGAATGGTCCTGTAGGGCTCTCAGAGCCTCGCTGACGCATCACGATCCCGAAAACGAGTAAGTGCCTACGCAACAACTTCGACGGCTCTCCGTGGCTTACAGAGCCTCGAGTGGAATGGTGTCAAAATTGGTGTCACTCGAGGAGGTAGATCACTCGACTCCTCGTACAGAGTGCGCCCGGAGGGACTCGAACCCCCAACCGACCGGGTAGAAACCGGTTGCTCTATCCATTGAGCTACGGGCGCCAGGGCCACCATTGTGCCGTGTGGGCCGGAGGCCACCTACGACGGTGATGCGGCTTGTTGTGTGATGGCGTCGCGGGACTTGGGAATCAGCAGGGCGGCGAAGGCCGCCAGCACCGCGAGGATCCCGGCGAGATACCAGGCCGTGGCGTAGTCACCGGCGGCATCACGGATGGAACCGGTGACCGTCGCCGCGGCTGCTGCACCGATCATGTGGGCGGCGAAGACCCACCCGAAGATGATGGGCCCCTGCTCACGGCCGTAGACCCGCGTGCAGAGGATGGCTGTGGGCGGCACCGTCGCGACCCAGTCCAGTCCGAACAGGATCATGATGACGATCAGGGGCGGGTCGATGTTCGGGCCCAGGAGCAGGGGCAGCCCGATGAGAGCGATGCCGCGGAGCCCGTAGTAGGCGCCCAACAGGATGCGTGGATCGAAGCGGTCGGTCAGCCAACCGGAACCGATCGTGCCGATGAGGTCGAATATCCCGACGACGGCCAGCAGGCTCGCGGCCGCGGTGGCGCCCATGCCGTGGTCGTGGGCGGCGGGCACGAAATGGGTGCTGATGATGCCGTTCGTCGTCCACCCGCACACGAAGAAGGTTCCGGCGAGCAGCCAGAACGCCCGCGTGCGCATGCCGTGGAGAAGGCCCGCGATGGCCGTCTGAGCCGCAGCCCATCCACTGTGGGTGGCGTTCTGCGCCTGCTCCTCGGTAGTGGCATCGCCCGTGGCGCCGTAGGGGCGCAGTCCGATGTCGGACGGGCGGTCGCGGATGATCAGCCATGCGAACGGGATGAGCATCGCACTCATGGCCGCGACCGCCAGGGACGCGTAGCGCCAGCCCATCACCTCGATGGTGCGGGTGATCAGCGGCAGGAAGACGAGCTGACCCGTGGCCCAGGCTGCACCGAGAAGGCCCATAACGAGGCCGCGACGCTTCACGAACCAGCGATTCGCGACGAGGGCGCCGAACACCAGGGCCGTCGCACCCGTGCCGAGGCCGACGAAGACGCCCCACAGGATCACCAACTGCCAGGACGCACTCATCACCAGGGTCAGCCCGGTGCCCAGCGAGATCAAGGTCAGGGCGGCGACGACGACCTGGCGGATGCCGAACCGCTCCATGAGCGCGGCCGCGAAAGGGGCCGTCACCCCGTAGAACACCAGGTTGACCGACACGGCCAGAGAGATCGCTGAGCGGCTCCACCCGAACTCGTCCTCGAGCGGGACGACCATGACGCCCATCGAGGACCGGAAGGCCGCCGAAGCGAGGAGCACCAGGAAGGTCACGATGGCGACGATCCAGGCACCGTGGATGCGCTTCAGCACTCTTGTGACTCTAGGGGATGCCCGGGACTGAAGTCGTTGCGGAGGTCAACGGGTGGCCCAGGCCTTGTTGTCCACAGCCGCGCCCCGAATGGTCAGCCATCCCCAGCCCTCACATGACCCCTTGGCCGTGACGCCCTGATCCGCGACTGTCGTCGCAGCCGGGCAGACCCGGGAAACGCTAGGAGACAGCAATGAACGACATCACACTGACGTTGGTGGGCAACGTCGTCAACGAAGTGAAGCTGCGATTCACCAAGAATGGGGACTCGGTCGCCTCGTTCCGGGTCGCCGCGGGAACCCGTCGCTACGACCGGTCGACCGAGCGTTGGGTGGACGGTGACACGCACTTCTTCGAGGTGTCGTGCTGGCGCAACCTGGGCCACAACGTCATCCAGACCCTGGAGAAGGGCATGCCCGTCGTCATCGTGGGGAGGCTGCGTTCCCGAGAGGTGCACAAGGAGTGCGGGGACCACGTGCACCCGATCACGTACCACGACATCGATGCGATCACGGTGGGCCCGGATCTAGCCCGCGGAGTGGCCACGTTCACACGTGTGAAGCGCGATGCAGTGATCGCGGCCGAGCAGACTGCCACCGCGTACGCGTTGGAGCAGGCGGCACGACGAGGCCTCGCTCTGGAGGACGGCAGAGTCGAGGACGACGAACTCGATGCCATGCCCGACGACGACCGTGAACTGGTCGATCCTGAGACGGGGGAGATCCTGGACGTCGACGCGGCCTGAGTCGTCCCGTCACACGCTTCGGGTGTCTCCGGTGCGGCGGGGATGCCCGACGGCGAATGACTTCGGCCCCACTAGGCTCGCGGGCATGGCTGAGTTCATCTACACCCTCCAGAAGGCCCGCAAGGCGCACGGCGACAAGGTCGTCCTCGATGACGTCACGCTGGCGTTCCTGCCCGGCGCCAAGATCGGCGTCGTCGGTCCCAACGGAGCGGGAAAGTCGAGCCTGCTGAAGATCATGGCGGGGGTGGATCAGGTCTCCAACGGGGAGGCGAAGCTCCACGAGGGCTTCACCGTCGGCATCCTCATGCAGGAGCCGAACCTCGACGAGTCGAAGACGGTGCTGGAGAACGTCGAGGAGGGCGTCGCGGAGACCAAGGCCATGGTCGACCGCTTCAACGCGATCTCCGCGGAGCTTGCTGAGCCTGATGCCGACTACGACACCCTGCTCGCCGAGATGGGCAAACTGCAGGAGGAGATCGACCACAAGGATGCCTGGGATCTGGACTCCCAGCTGGAGCAGGCGATGGACGCCCTGCGCTGCCCGGCTGGCGACTCCGACATCTCCGTCCTCTCCGGCGGCGAGAAGCGCCGGGTCGCGCTGTGCAAACTGCTCCTCCAGCAGCCGGATCTCCTTCTCCTCGACGAGCCCACCAACCACCTCGACGCCGAAAGCGTGAACTGGCTCGAGCAGCACCTCGAGAAGTACCCCGGGACCGTCATCGCCATCACCCACGATCGCTACTTCCTCGACAACGTCGCCCAGTGGATCCTCGAGCTCGACCGTGGCCACGCCTACCCGTACGAGGGCAACTACTCCACCTACCTGGAGACCAAGGCCTCGCGGCTGAAGGTCGAGGGGCAGCGAGATGCCAAGCTCAAGAAGCGACTCGAGGGAGAGCTCGAGTGGGTGCGCTCGAATGCGAAGGCGCGGCAGACCAAGAGCCGCTCCCGCCTGGACCGCTACGAGGAGATGGCGGCCGAGGCGGAGAAGACCCGCAAGCTCGACATGGAGGAGATCCAGATCCCGCCGGGTCCACGCCTGGGCAACGTCGTCGTCGAGGCCAAGAACTTGACCAAGGCGTTCGGCGACCGCATCCTCATCGACGATCTGTCGTTCTCGCTGCCGCGCAACGGCATCGTCGGCGTCATCGGCCCGAACGGCGTGGGCAAGACAACCCTGTTCACCATGATCGTCGCGGCCGCCGAGGGCATCACCGATGACGGCGACAACGCCGACATCCTGCCCACCAGTGGCGAGATCAAGGTCGGCGACACCGTCACGCTTTCGTACGTCGACCAGACGCGAGCCGGCCTCGACCCGACCAAGAACGTCTGGGAGGTCGTGTCCGACGGGCTCGACTGGATCAACGTCGGCAAGGTGGAGATGCCGTCCCGTGCGTACGTCTCGGCCTTCGGGTTCAAGGGCCCTGATCAGCAGAAGCAGGCCAAGGTCCTGTCGGGCGGCGAGCGCAACCGACTCAACCTCGCGCTCACGCTGAAGATGGGCGGCAACCTGCTCCTGCTCGACGAGCCCACCAACGACCTTGACGTCGAGACCCTCGGCTCGCTCGAGAACGCTCTGCTCGACTTCCCGGGGTGCGCGGTCATCACGTCCCACGACCGCTGGTTCCTCGACCGCATCGCCACCCACATCCTCGCCTACGAGGGTGACTCGCAGTGGTTCTGGTTCGAGGGTAACTTCGAGTCCTACGAGAAGAACAAGATCGAGCGTCTCGGCGCCGACGCCGCACGGCCGCACCGCGCGACGTACCGCAAACTCACCCGCGGATAGCGGCCATGTCATCGCACGTGAAGCGGGTGCTGGTGCATCGCCGGTTCAGCGATCTGGATCCGCTGGGCCACGTCAACAACGTCGTGTTCCACGATTACCTGCAGGAGGCACGCGTCGGCCTGCTGCGTGATCTGGACTTCGTTCGCGGTCCTGGTTTCTCCCAGGTCGTCGTCAAGCAGGAGCTCACGCATCGCAAGCCCCTTCTCTACGCACCGGAGCCGGTCATCGTGGAGATCTGGGTGGAGCGGATCGGCAACTCCTCCTACACGCTCGGCTACCGCATCCTCGACGAGCACGACGACGTGGCCGCGGAGGCGACCACCGTGATGGCGGTGGTCGATCCGCAGGCCGGGCGCCCGATCCGGATGAGCGACGAACTTCGAAGCATCCTGGAGAAGGCGCAGACCTGAGGCCGAGTTGCGACGCCACGTGGGGGTCACCAGACTTGAACGGTGACGATCCGGCTGGCCGAGCCCGAAGCGCGCGTCCTCGAGGCGTTCGCCCGCCGACAACTCATCTGGGATGCCGGCCAGGCGGCTCATGTCGTGAGCGCCCATCAGGCCCTGGGTGTTTTCACCGCTCCGCCGCTGGGCGTCCTCGTCTTCCTCGCGGTGCCGACCGTGGATCCGCTCGATGACGACGAGGCTGTCGACCGCATCGTCCCCCTGGAGGCCCTCGCTGATCACGTGCATGCAGAGGCCGCGACGGGCATGGATGTCCATGCCCTCCCGGCCCAGCACGTGCCACCCGGCGCCAATCCGAGCCTTGCCCATCTCCCACCGTCGCAGGGTTGGCAGATGCCGATCCACGGACTGTCGGGCGACCTCGTGCCGATGGTCGACGAGGCGACCGAGGAGTTCCGACGCCGCTCGCACGGGATGCCGGCCCGGGCGCAAGAATCCATTGCGAACGAGATCTGGGACCGCGCCGCCTTCGCCGGCCTCCCGCTGCGCGTCCTGCACGCGGCCAGTCGGCTGGGGATGCTCGCCAACGACCGGACCAAGGTCGCGGCCGCGGCCTGCGGCCCATGGAAGCGACTCACCACACCTCGGGGGCAGGTGTTCTTCTACCAGCACGGGCCCGCGGCGCGCCTGTCGCTGCGCGTGATCCAGTAGAAGGCGCGTTCGGAATCGAGCTGGCGTCAGCCTCGGAGCCACACCGCTGTCTCGCCTCCGATGACGAGGTGCTCTTGACCGTCGTCGTCGAGCACCGCGACCTCGTCGCCGGACTCCACGAGGACGTCCGTGCCCCACGACGCCGGCAGGTGGACGGGGCTGTCGGTGAGGTTGAGGACGACGATCACGGCGCTCGTGTCGGAGGGCCGCGAGAACGCGAGCACGCCCTCCGGGGTGTCGAGCCAGGCGAGAGCCCCCGCTCCGAGGGCGTCCTCTGCCCGACGAATGCGCAGCGCCGACCGATACATCTCCAGCGTCGAGCCCTCGATGCCCTTCTCGGCTGTCACGGTGAGATCGGCCCAGTCGGCCGGCTGCGGCAGCCAGGACGCGTCTGAGGAGTTGAACCCGTAGGAGGGAGTGCCACCGAACCAGGGGAGGGGAACGCGGCAGCCGTCACGGGTGCCGTCGGTGCCGCCGCTGCGATGCCAGGCCGGATCGTGGCGGTCGGCGGGATCCAGGTCGCGGACCTCGGGCAGGCCGAGCTCCTCACCTTGGTACAGGTACATGGAGCCCGGCAGGGCCATGGTGAACAGTGTCGCCGCCCGGGCCCGGGCCAGCCCGCGCTGCTCGTCGACCTCGCAAGTGAGCCGGGTCTGGTTGTCGTAGCCCGGGGCCAGTCGAGTGCGATGCCGCACGACGTCGTGGTTCGACAGCACCCATGTGGGCGGAGCCCCGACCGCCGCGTGCTGGGCGATGGTGTCGTCGATCGATCGACGCATGCGGTCGGCATCCCAGCCGGCCATCAGGTAGTCGAAGTTGAAGGACGTGTGCAGTTCGTCAGGGCGCTGGTAGCGGGCCAGCCGGACCGGGTTCGGCACCCAGGTCTCACCGCAGAACACGCGCGGGGGGTCGTACTCATCCGCGACCCGCCGCCACTCACGATAGATGTCGTGCACGCCGTCCTGGTCCCAGAACGGTGAGTGCGCCAGGTCCTCGTCGAACATGTCTTGACGGACGCCGTCATCCTCGGCCGAGTAGTCGAAGTCGGGCAGGCCCTCCTCCTTGACCAGGCCGTGGGCGACGTCGATGCGGAAGCCGTCGATGCCGCGGTCGAACCAGAACCGCAGGATGTCGCGAAACTCCGCCCGCACCTCCGGGTTCTCCCAGTTCAGGTCCGGCTGGGTGGTGTCGAACAGATGCAGGTACCAGTACCCGGTCGGGTTGCCGTCGACATCACGGACGTGCGACCACCCGCGACCGTGGAACACACTGCGCCAGTTGTTGGGCGGGACCTCACGGTCCGCGCCCTTGCCCTCGCGCACGATGTAGCGGTCCCAGGCCGCTGACTCCGGCTCCGACGCAAGAGCCTCGACGAACCACGGGTGATCACTGCTCGTGTGGTTCGGGACGATGTCCATGATGACGCCCATCCCGCGGGCGTGGGCCTGGGCGACGAGCTCGTCGACGTCGGCGAGGGTGCCGAGCCTCGAGTCGATGGATCGGTAGTCGGCGACGTCATAGCCGCCGTCGTGCAGGGGAGACGAGTAGAAGGGGGAGATCCAGATGGCGTCGACGCCCAGATCCTCGAGGTGGTCGAGACGCGAGATCAGCCCCGGGATGTCGCCTATGCCGTCGCCGTCGCTGTCGGCGAAGGAACGCGGATACACCTGGTAGACCACGGCGTCACGCCACCAGTCCACCGGACGATCGCGGTCGTTCACGACTTCTCCTCCACGGGCAGCGGCCGACCGACCGGATCGTCGGGGATGTTCTGCATCGCGAAGGCAGCACTCACGAGGTACATCCACAGCCGGGACTCCTGCTCCGGCGTGAGATTCTGCTCTGCCATGGCCTCACCCATGAGACTCAGCCAGCGATCCCGCGCGGCGCCATCGATCCGGAAATCCATGTGGCGCATGCGCAGACGGGGGTGCCCGCGCTCGTCGTCGTACGTGGTCGGTCCACCCCAGTACTGCATGAGGAACAGCCGCAGGCGCCGCTCAGCGGCAGCCAGGTCGGCATCGGGGTACATCGGCCGGAGGATGTCGTCGTCGGCCACGCGGCGATAGAAGGCGCCCACGAGATCGGTGAAGAACCGCTCGCCACCGAAGTCGTCGTACGGCGTCACCTGTGCGTCGGGGTCCTCACTCATCACGCCATTCTCACGCACGCCGCTCAGGTGGCGGCAGCGCGGGTGCGCGCCAACTCCTCGGCGGTCTGGACGATGTGCCTGGCCATGGGTGGGAAGACGAAGGCGTGGAAGGGCGTGACTGCCCACCAGTAGGCATTGCCGGCGAGAGCGCGGGGCCAGTAGACGGCTCGCTGGGTGAGGCGGGCACCGCCGTCGGCGAGAGGTGTGATCGTGAATTCGAGCCAGGCCCGCCCGGGCATCTTCATCTCCGCGCGCAGCCGCAGCAGAGTCGGTGGAAGCCGTTCCTCGACCCGCCAGAAGTCGACGACGTCACCGACCATGAGCCTGTTCGGGTCGCGTCTCCCTCGACGCAGGCCGACTCCGCCCACCATGCGGTCCATTAGTCCGCGAACCTCCCACAGCAGGCGCGCGGAGTACCAGCCGGTCTCGCCACCGATGCGCTCGACGGCCTGCCACAGATCTGCCGGTGACGCCGTGGTCTCGACCGTCCGCACATCCGTGAAGAGGGTGCCTCCTGACCACTGTGGGTCGCCAGGCAACGGGTCGCTGGATGCCCCGGGTGTTGAGGCACCGGTCCAGCGGGTGGCGACGTCCGCCTCGCGGATCCGTCGAAGGGCCAGTCCGACGGCGTCATCGAAGGTGAGCAGTCCACCGGGAGGATCGGGGATCCACTGGGCGATGTCGTGCTCGCGGCAGACGGCCGGGTGGCGAAGCGACCGGACCAGCGGTTTGGCGATGGCTCGAGGTACGGGGGTCACCAGACCGACCCAGTGACTGGACAGGCCCGGGCTGAGGACGTTGAGAGGCAGGATGATCCGCGGCTGAAGGCCTGCGACCTTCGCGTATCGCTGCATCATCTGCTCGTAGGTGATGACCTCTGGACCACCGATGTCGAACGCGCGATCGACGTCTGCGGGCAGATCAGCCGCAAGGGTGAGATAGCGCAGCACGTCGCGAATCGCGATGGGCTGGGTTCGTGATCGGACCCACCGGGGAGTGATCATGGCCGGCAGTCTCTCGGTGAGGTAGCGAAGCATCTCGAATGATGCCGAGCCGGAGCCGATGATCACGCTGGCACGGAACTCGACGGTCGGGATCCCCGAGGTGCGCAGCAGCTGTCCGACGACAACTCTCGATCGCATGTGTGCGGACATGGCCTCGGTCGAGATCTCCGGTGCTAGGCCGCCGAGGTAGATGATCCGACGCAGGCTGGAGTCGCGGGCGGCGTCGGCAAACGTTGTCGCGAGCCGGCTTTCCTCGACTTCGAGTTGGCTGCCCTGCTGGAGCGAGTGGAGCAGGTAGTAGGCGACGTCGATGCCCTCGAGGGCCTTGCCGACCGCGACGGGATCCCCCGCGTCTCCCGGGACCACGTCGACCGAAGCAGCCCAGGGCATGTCCCGGACCTTGTCGGGAGAGCGGACGAGAACTCGCACGTCGTGGCCGGCGGCGAGCAGTTCACGCACAAGGCGCCCACCGACGTAGCCGGTGGCTCCGGTGACGAGGCAGCGCATGCCCTCAGTGTGGAGGGCCGAGGGCGGGTCCGCGACCGGAGTCGCTCTCGGGTGCCGTGGAACGCCCTAGGGAGCGGGCTGCTCAGGAGGACGCTGTGCGCCGTGGTGCGGCGGTGCGGCGGGGGCAGGCCCTGGCTGGCCGGGCCGCTGCTGGACCTCGGCCGCGACTGGTGCGGTTCGCACCTGGATGCCATCGAGGGGAATGTGGAACCCGGCGGCGTCCAATGCCTCCTTCATGCGCTGCCGGATCAGGCGCCCGACGTACCACTGGTTTCCGTCGGGCACGATCTTGGTGTTGATGCGAACGACGACGGACGTGCCGGTAACGCTCTCCACTGCGGAGAAGTACGGGGCGCCGAGCAGCATGGAGTTGCAGTCCGGGTCGGCCTCCATGTCCTTGCCAGCCGCGTTGATGACCTGCTGCACCTTCTCCAGATCAGCGTCGTACGGCACGGGGATCTCGACGAGGGAGTAGTACCAGCCCTGGGACATGTTCTGCACGAAGTTGATGGTGCCGTTGCGGACGTACCAGACCGTGCCCCAGTAGTCGCGCACCCGCGTGTAGCGCAGGGCTGTCTCCTCGACCTCGCCCAGAACCGTCCCGCCGAGGTTCACGGTGTCGCCGATGCCCAGCTGGTCCTCGAAGATCATCGCGATGCCGGCGAGGTAGTCCGCGATGAACTGCTGGGCGCCGAAGCCGACGACCGCCGTGACGACCGCGGCACTGGCCAGCAGGGGGGCGACGTTGATGCCGAAGATCGACAGGATCGTGATGACAGCGACGCCCCAGACGAACAGCACGAGGGCACTGTGCGCCAGCGAGCCGAGCGCATGGGCCCGCTGCTCCTGACGGTCGTCCATGAGCGTGTGGGCCATGACATCGTCGGAGGCCCCGCGCAGCTGGCTGGGGCGCGCGGTGGGCTTGCGCTTGGCGAACGCCCTCGCGAAGCGACGGATCGACCTCGACCCGAGGAACTGGATGACCGCGGCGATGAGGATCACCACGATGGATCGCAGGATCGCCTCGACCGGGAATCCGCTGAAGATGTCACCCACGTCGCTGAGGAAGCTATCCATGGCTAGTGCCCATCACCCGCTGTGCCCTCTCTGTCGTCATCGAGTCCCGTCCATCGTGCCATGAAGGCGAGCGTGTCAGCGGTCTCCTCGACGGACTTCGACAGCGACCGGGCGCCGTGGCCCACATCGCCCTCGGAGCGCAGGAGGATCGGGCGTGTTCCGCTGGTCGCGTGCTGAGCGGCAGCGCACATCTTGCGGCCGTGCATCGGATCCGTGCGCGTGTCGTTGTCGAACACGGCGATCATCGTCGCCGGGTAGTCCGTGCCTGCGACCACGCGGTGGTACGGCGAGTAGGCCTGCAGCCAGCCGAACTGCTCGGGGTCCTCGGGGTCGCCGTACTCGACCGTCCACGTCGGCCCGAGTTCGGATGTCGTGTACCGCAGCATGTCGAGCAGTGGTGCGACGCAGACCACGGCATTGAGCAGATCCGGGCGCTGCGTCATGGCGGCTCCGACGAGCAGTCCGCCGTTCGAGCCGCCGTAGACGCCGAGTCGATCCGCCGCGGTCCAACCGTGAGCGATCAGCCACTCGGCAGCAGCGTGGAAGTCGTCGTAGACGTTCTGCTTGTTGCCGAGCATGCCGGCACGGTGCCAGTCCTCGCCCTCCTCGCCTCCACCACGGATGTTCGCGACGGCCCAGACGCCGCCTGACTCGACCCACGCCAGGATCGCCGCGGAGTAGCCGGGAGTCATCGCGATGCCGAAGCCGCCGTACCCGTAGAGGATCGTCGGTCGCGGGTGGTCGGCCTCGGCCGTGGGGGAGAGGACGAACATGCGCACGGTGGTGCCGTCCTTCGACGTGTACTCGACCTGTCGGGACTGCACGGTCGGGACCTCGACGGTGCCGGGCGGGCGCGCGTGCAGCGAGACCTCGCCGGAACGTGCATCGAAGGAGTAGACCGTGGGCACCGTCGTGTGGTCGGTGAAGACGAACCACATCACAGGGCCACCGTCGATGTTCTCGACGGGACCGCCGATCGTCCCTGCTCCGGGAAGGTCAACCTCACGGATCTCCGTGCCGTCATCCGCGCGGTGCAGGGTCATGTGTGCCACCCCGTGCGCTGTGCGGACGACGAGCAGGAGGGCCTCATCGAGCTCCGGGCCGTCCAGCACGGTCACGGACTCCAGGACGGCCTCGGGGTCCTCGGCGATGAGGTCGACCCATCGATCCGCGGCCCAGTCACCGGGTGTGGTGACCGCGGCGCGGCCGCGTGGTGCGTCACGGTCGGTGCTGACGAGCACCCGGCCATCACGCAGGAAGGCCAGGCCGGTCTGCGCGTCGACGTCGCCCTGCACGAGTGTGAATGCCGGGGCATCGACCTGGCTGGTGGTGAGGTCCGCGACCCAGAGGTCGTTGCGCGGCTCGGTGCCCTCCGCGGCCGACACCTGCAGCCAGCGGCCGTCCTTGGAGACCTCGACCCCGTAGTAGTTCGTCATGGTCATGCCGGCACCGAAGATGAGGACGTCGTCGTCCGTCGAGGTGCCAACGCGATGCAGGTACACGCGGCGATGGAAGTTCCTCTCGGACTCCGGCAGCAGCCCAGGGGCGATGCGACGCACGTAGTAGAACGCCTCGCCGCCGGGAAGCCACGCGACGGGGGAGTAGCGGCAGCGGTCGATCGGGCCCTCGATGATCTCGCCTGTCGCGACGTCCATGACGTGGAGCAGCGACTCCTCGTCACCACCGATCGAGAGCTGGTAGGCGATGAGGTCGCCCTCCTTGGACGGCTGCCAGGAGTCGAGGGTCGTCAGGCCCTCGGGGTCGATGACCATCGGGTCGATCAGCGTGCGCTCGGAGCCGTCGGCGTCGATCACGTAGAGGGCGGAGAACTGCTGCCCGGGCTCGCGGCGAACGAGGAAGTGCCGGTCCCCACGCCAATAGGGCGGAGAGACCGTGCCGGATCCGAGCAGGGCTTCCACTCGCTCGGCGAAGTGGTCGCGGCTGCGCCATCCCGTGCGCTCGTCGGCCATCAGAGCCGACTGCTGCGCCATCCACTCCAGGGTTCGGGGGTCGTCGCGATCCTCAAGCCAGCGGTAGGGGTCCGGGACGACCGTGCCGTGGTACTCGTCGGCAACCTCCACTCGTGGGGCGTTGGGATAGTTCGGGCGATCGCTCGGGCTCGTCACATCGACCACCCTAGGCTTCCGGTGTGAGCCTGCATGACCTGACCGCGCTCGAGCAGGCACAGGCGATCCGTCGACGTGAAGTGTCCGCTGTCGAGTTGGCACGGCACTACCTGGAGCGGTCGCACCACCTGAACGAGACCGTCGGGGCTTTCGCCCTCATCGCTGACGATCTCGCGCTGGAGCAGGCCCGGGCGGCGGATGAGGCAGTGGCCGAGGGACGTGCGGACCTGTCCGTCCTCCATGGGGTGGTCGTCCCGATCAAGGACCTCAACCAGACCCGGGGTCTGCGCACGAGGTTCGGCTCCATCACGATGGACGTGACTCCTGACATCGACGACGATGTGGTTGCGCGATTGCGCGAGGCGGCCACCGTCATGACCGGGAAGACGACCACGCCGGAGTTCGGGTTCCCCTGCTACACCGAGAGTGACATCGGGCCGTATGCCCGCACACCCTGGGACCTCACGCTCATGGCGGGCGGATCGAGCGGGGGAGCGGCCACTGCGGTCGCCTCAGGCCTGGCGCCGGTGGCGCAGGGGTCCGACGGCGGTGGATCGATCCGCATCCCGGCGAGCTGCTGCGGGCTGGTGGGGGTGAAGCCGACGCGCGGGCTCATCTCGAACGGTCCGCTTCCCGACGGTCCCGGCAGTCTGGTCGTGCAGGGGGCCCTCGCGCGCACCGTGGCCGATGCCGCTGCCCTGCTCGGTGTCATGGCCGGGTCCGATGACGCCTACGTGCGCGGCCTGACCGCAGACGTCGGGACGCTGCGCGTCGGCCGGTACGCGGCGCCGGTGATCGCCGAGACGACCCCTGATCCGGAGGTGCTCGTCGGCTGGGATCGGGTGTCGACCCTGCTGGAGTCATGGGGGCACGAGGTCGTGGACGTCGATGTCCCTCTGCCCCTGTCGGCCGTGCCGCACTTCGAGAGGGTGTGGTCGGCCGCTGCTGCGGGCATCCCCCTCTCGGCGGCCCAGGCAGGGCGGCTGCGTCCCCTCACCGCCTGGCTGAGGCAGCGGGGCGAGGAACTGTCCGAGCAGGAGGTCGCTGCTGCGATCCGTCTGATGGGCGACGTGGCGTCGGCGGCCCTCGAAGCCACCTCGGGGTATGACGTGATCGTCACCCCCACACTCGCCCACCTGCCCGCACCCATCGGCGCCCTGCGTGATGACGTCGACCCTGCAGCGGATTTCGAGGCGCAGAAGAGGTTCACGCCGTACACGTCGCCCTACAACATGACCGGGCAGCCGGCCGTTACGCTTCCGGTCCACTGGACTGACGACGGCCTGCCTGTCGGCGTCCAGCTGGTCGGCCGACCCCTGCAGGAGGCGCGACTGCTCGCTCTGGCAGCCCGGGTCGAGGAGGCGCTGCCATGGATCCATCGACATCCGGAGATCTGGTGATCGACAACACAGCGCCCGAGTGGACACCCGTCCCGGAGGGGCTCGCGCGACTGGCCGGGGCCTATGGGGTCGCGACGGAGTACTGGGATCAGGCGGGCGAGCTGGTCTACGTCAGCGGTGCGGTAGTCGAGGCCATTCTCGGGGCGCTGGGAGTCGACACGTCGTCCCCTGATGCGATCGAGGCAGCCCTGGAGGAGAAGAGACTGCGGGACTGGCGGCGCATGCTGCCGCCGGTGTTCGTGATGCGTTCCGGCCAGGACGGTCGCCTGTGGGCCCACGTCGTCGATGGGGATCCGGTGCGCGCCTGGCTGGAACTCGAGGACGGTGCACGTGTCGACCTCGAGCAGATGGAATTCTGGGTCGATCCCGTCGACGTCGATGGTGTTCGCATCGGCGAGGCCAGCTTCCGCGTCCCCGGCGACCTCCCGCTGGGCTGGCACACCGTGCATGCCGAGACACCGGGTCGCACCGCCTCGACTCCCGTCGTCATCGCACCTCTGCGACTGGATCCCGATGCTCTTGTCGGGGATCGCCAGTGGGGATTCATGACACAGGTGTACGCGATGCGCTCGTCCCAGTCGTGGGGGCTCGGTGATCTGCGCGACCTCACGGCACTGGCCGAGTGGAGCGGCCGGGACCTCGGGGCCGGGTTCGTCCTCATCAACCCGCTGCACGCCGCCTCGCCGGTGCCGCCGATGGCCCCGTCGCCCTACCTGCCGGTCACCCGGCGGTTCGCCAACCCGATCTACCTGCACGTGGAGGACATCCCGGAGTTCGACCGGCTCGACGCTGCGGTCGTGGCTCGCATCGAGGAGCTCGCCGGGGTGCTGCGTCGTCGCAATTCCTCGTCCGACCTGCTCGATCGCGACGCCGTGTGGGGAGCCAAGCGCACGGCTCTGGAGGCCATCCATGCCACGGGTATGGACCCGATGCGCGCGGAGCAGTACGACGCATTCGTCCGCGAGCAGGGATCGGGACTCCTCGATTTCGCGACGTGGTGTGCCATCAGTGACGTCCACGGGCACCCGTCCCAGTGGCCGGCGGGTCTCGGGCACCCGGCGGGCAGTGAGGTGGCGGCCTTCCGTGGCGAGCATGCGGACCTCGTCGACTTCCACGTCTGGCTGCAGTGGCAGCTCGACGAGCAGCTGGCCGTGGCGCAGGAGCGGGCCCGCGAGGCAGGCATGGCGCTCGGGGTCATGCTCGATCTCGCCGTGGGCGTGCATCCCGAGGGGGCCGATGCGTGGTCGCTGCAAGACGTCCTCGCGCGCGGTGTCGGCGTCGGTGCACCGCCGGACATGTACAACCAGATGGGCCAGAACTGGCACCAGCCGCCGTGGCGACCGGATGCCCTCGCCGAGGCGGCGTTCGTCCCGTTCCGCGACATGCTGCGCACGGTCCTGCGGAACGCCGGCGGGCTGCGCATCGACCACGTCCTCGGGCTGTTCCGCATGTGGTGGGTGCCGAGCGGTTTCCCCGCCTACGCGGGCACGTTCGTGCGCTTCGACTTCGACGCGATGCTCAGCGTGCTCATGCTGGAGGCACACCGGGCCGGTGCGCTCATCGTGGGGGAGGACCTCGGCACCGTCGAGCCGTGGGTGCAGGAGGCACTCGCGGAACGCGGGATTCTCGGCACCAGCATCCTGTGGTTCGAGGCCGATGCGGGCGCCGTACGGGACCCCCATGACTGGCGACGTGAGGTGCTCGCGAGCGTGACCGTCCACGACCTTCCGCCGACGGCTGGCTACCTGCGCGACGAGCACGTGCGCATCCGGTCCGAACTCGGGCTGCTCACCACCCCGGTGGAGGAGGAGCGGGCGAAGGCGGACGCGGAGCGACAGGCCTGGGCCGAGGTGCTGCGCCGGCACGGGTGGCTCGGGGTCGACATCGACATGACGACTGACGAGGGTCTGAACGCCTTCACGGTCGCATTGCATCGAGCGGTCGCGGCGTCGCCCGCGCGACTCGTCGGAGTCGGTCTACCCGACGTCGTCGGCGATCGGCGGGCGCAGAACCAGCCGGGCACCGACCAGGAGTACCCGAACTGGCGGGTTCCCATGGGGGACGCCACCGGGGCCGCGGTCCTGCTGGATGACGTGATGGCCGGGTCCGAGCTCATCGACCGACTGACCGGGCCCCTGCGCGGGGAGTGACCGCAGCGGAGCGTCCACTAGGCTGACCGGCGTGACTCCACTGCATGCTCTGGGCCTTTTCGTGGCCCTTCCCCTCCTCGTCGGCGTCGTCATCTACACCCTCGTCAGCGCACCGGGCTGGATCCGTTCCTCCTCTGGTGACGAGGCGGAGGAGGGCGGGCCGTTCCTGTTGACCTCAGGAGCCCCGCTCCCGGACCCGGCCCGTCTGCCCAGTGAGATGGCGCCTGCTGGCTCGCTCGTGGGAGGTGGTTTCAGTGGCCGGTGGTGATGCGCACGAGATCGCGATCCTGGACACCTCGTCGGGGCTGAGCCCCATCACACAGGGTCAGCGCAAGGAACTGCAGGGCATCATCGAC
This sequence comes from Candidatus Nanopelagicales bacterium, assembly GCA_030830865.1. Lineage (GTDB taxonomy): Bacteria > Actinomycetota > Actinomycetes > S36-B12 > S36-B12 > UBA10649. The sequence continues at coordinate 16,765 of JAURME010000020.1, forward strand.
CGCGCCCGTACGATCAGCGGCTTCGCGTTCGCGCTGTACGTCGGCCGTCTCGAGGGTGGTCGTGATGGTGCGGTGGCGGTTCACTCCTCGCTGCGCGATCCCGCTTCGACGGTGCTGGTGGCGGTCGACCCGTCTCAGCGGTCGATTGAGATCGTGACCGGTGTCAACGTCGCCGTCGATCTGTCCGGTCGGGCCTGTGAGCTGGCCGCCATGTCGATGGCGTCGAGTTTCACGGCCGGTGATCTGTCCGGTGGACTGCGCGAGGGCATCATCATGCTCGCGGAGCACGCGCGTCACCCGCGCGTCCTCCACCTCGACGACCCCGCCTGACACATCCACCATCACTCCGCGAGTGGTCAGGCGTCGGCGGCGCGGGCCTTCATCGCGCGGACGATGCCATCTCGTGCCTCGCCGACGAGGCGACGGCACGCGGAGTTGAGGCCGTCCTGCTCGAGGAAGGCGTCCGTGGCCGCGAGGGTGTCGTCGTCCACGAGGAACATCGGATACAGGCCCATCGTGATCGACTGGGCGATCTCCATCGTCCGCGACTCCCAGACACCCGGCAGGGTGGCGAAGTAGCGATCCCGATACGGCGTGAGCAGCTCCACCTGGTCCGGCTCGAGGAACCCCCCGATCGTCGCCTCGATGATGGCGTTCGGCAGTTCGGTGTTCTCGACGATGTCAGCCCAGGCCTGCGCCTTGGCCTCCGGCGTGGGGCGGGACGCACGGGCGACGGCTGCCTGACGACGGCCGGTGGCGGTGTCGTCCCGCGTGAGCTCGGCGTCGATCTCGGCGGCGTCCGCACGCCCCGCTGCGCACAACTGCTGCAGGAGGAACCACCGCAGGTCCGTGTCGATGACCAGACCGTCCCAGACCTCGGAGCCGTCGAGCAGGGCGGCGACGGTGTCGAGCTGCGCGTCGGTGGTCGCGGCTGCAGCGAAGGCTCGCGAGAAGGCGAGTTGCCGGTCGCTGCCCGACTCGGACTCGCGGGCGTGGAGGCTCGCGGCGTCGGCGAGGCGGTCGAGGTAGTCGCGTCGATGCCCCGGATCGGCATAGACGTCGATAGCGGTGCGCAGTTGGCGCAGAACGCCCTGCACCACGCCGATATCGGTCTCCGCGCCGATGCCCGAGAGGACGAGCTGAAGGAAGTCCCCGGTCGAGACCTCGGCATCGCGGGTCATGTCCCAGGCCGCGCCCCAGACGAGGGCGCGGGCGAGCGGGTCGTCGAGGTCGCCGACGTGGTTCACCGCAGTGGCCCACGAGTGGTCGTCCAGGCGGACCTTGGCGAAGGTGAGGTCACCGTCGTTCAGCAGGAGCAGGTCCGGGCGCATCGTGTTCTTGAGCCCGTCCACCTCGGTGCGCTCGCCCACGACGTCGACCTCGAGCCGCTCACGCAGGGTCAGCCGCCCGTCCTTGAGGTCGTACAGACCGATGCCGATGCGGTGCGAGCGCAGGGTGGGCGCGATCCCCTCCGGGATCTTCGGCGGTTCCTGCAGGACGGCGACCTTGGCCATCATGCTGTCGGCGCCGAAGGACACCTCCGGGCGCAGCAGGTTGACGCCGCTGGTCTGGAGCCACTGCTGGGTCCACTCCGACAGGTCACGCCCGCTTGTCGCCTCGAGCTCCACGAGCAGGTCGCGCAGCTCGGTGTTGGCCCAGGCGTGCTTGCGGAAGTAGTTGCGCACGCCGGCGAGGAACTCCTCTTCGCCGACCCAGGCCACGAGTTGGCGCAGAGCAGATGCACCCTTCGCGTAGGTGATGCCGTCGAAGTTCACGCGCACCGCATCCAGATCGACCATGTCGGCGGCGATCGGGTGCGTAGAGGGGAGTTGGTCCTGTCGGTATGCCCAGGCCTTGCGCAGGTTCGCGAACGTGGTCCATGCCTCGGTGTACCGCGTCGCGTTGACATTGGCCCAGTGGGCGGCCCACTCCGCGAACGACTCGTTCAGCCAGAGATCGTCCCACCACGTCATCGTGACGAGGTCGCCGAACCACATATGGGCGAGCTCGTGCAGGATCGTGTTGGCACGCTGCTCGTAGGCGGCGTCGGTCACGCGGGAGCGGAAGACGTAGTCCTCGAGGAACGTCACGCAGCCGGCGTTCTCCATGGCGCCGGCGTTGAACTCAGGCACGAAGAGCTGGTCGTACTTCGCGAACGGATACGGCGTGCCGAACTGGCGCTCGAAGTACTCGAAGCCCTGCTTGGTGACCGTGAGGATCTCGTCGGAGTCCAGGAACTCGGCGAGCGACTCACGGCAGTAGACGCTGAGCGGGTAGGTGCCGAATTCACCGGTGTACGAGTCGTCGACACGGTGATAGGGCCCGGCCACGAGGGCCGTGATGTAGGTCGACATGCGCGGCGTCGGCGCGAAGGCCCAGGTCGCGGTGCCGTCGCCGTGGTCGGTCGGCTCCGGTGTTGGGGAGTTGCTGACCACGGCCCAGTGGCTCGGGGCCGTCACCGTCAACTGGAACGTGCCCTTGAGGTCCGGCTGCTCGAAACATGCGTACATCCGTCGAGCGTCGGCTGACTCGAACTGGGTGTAGAGGTAGGTCTCGTCGTCGACCGGGTCGACGAAACGGTGCAGGCCCTCACCGGTGTTCATGAATCGGCAGTCGGCGTCGATGCGCAGCACGTTCTCGTCGCGAAGGTTCGGCAGTTCGATGCGAGGGCCGTGGACGACCTGCGTTACGTCCAGGGCAGTGCCGTTCAACGAGACCGAGCGAACGGTGTCGTGGATGAGGTCGATCCATGTGGAGGAACCCGGCTCGGAGCAGGTGAAGTGGACCGCCGTGGTGGATCGGAACGTTGGCCCGGTCAAGGTGACGTCCAGGGTGACGTCGTAGGACTGGACGGTGATGCGGGACGAGCGCTCGCGCGCCTCGGCCCGCGTGATGTTCTCCGATGCGGTCATGGTGGAATCCAACCATCACGACGGAGCATGTGCCGACGATGGCTGGCGTCGTGCTGTCAGGTCACGATGAAGGGCGGGTGCGCGGCGTCCAACGGCATCGTGCGAGCCGCTCCGTCCCGCCAACGCTCCGCCGACCACAGGGCAACCAGGGCGTCCAGTGCGTCGTCGGTCGGGACATCCGAGGGTGCGTTGGACAGCACCGCGTCGATCGTCCCGAGCCACGGGCGCAGGGCGGCGAGACGCTCGCCGACTCCTCTCGCCGTCTTCTTCGACGCGAGGGGATTCCCAGCGAGCTCGGTGAAGGACAACTCGGGGTGGACCTCGATGACCGTTGCCCGGGCACCCGTCAGCGCCAGGTCGAGAGTGAGAATCCGCTCGGCGAGCCCCATCGCCTGCCGACTCGTGCCCTGGCCGGTCAGCTCCCGGCTGAGGGCCTGGACCTGCTCGTTGGGCGTGGTGAGGCCGAGTGCAAGAACGTTCCTCGGGGGTGTCATGAACACCCGCGATCCGGCGGGGCCCAGTTTGGCCTTGGCGAGTCGGTCACACTCACGCCAACCGGTCTCTGCCAGCCCGATGGGCATATCGACGCCCACGATGACGTCGTCCGCGAGAAGCCGCCCGATGTCCGGCACCGCGCACGTGAGCCACGTGACCTCGTCGCCCGTCATCCGAGCCGCCACCCAGCCTCGGGGATAGCCGTCGATGCCCTGGCAGGGCGCGTTCCTGTTCACCGGGGGAGCATGTCACCCCGTGACCGCGAGCGCATCGAAGGCCGAGAGCGCCTCCGCCCATCGGTGGGGAGCCTGATCGCCGAAGAGGGTCTGTGCCTCGGCGTACAGAGCGGCGAGTGCCGCCCTGTCTTGCATGAGGGCGGCCTGCTCGACGAGTTCCCGCCACGTCGACTCCGTCACCTCTCCAGTGTGCCTCGCCAGAAGCCCCGGTCGCGGGCACTGACCGGTCCTGTCAGGATCACCGCATGCCCGAAGGCAATGTCATCCATCACCAGGCGAGGCGACTGGGGCGAGCCTTCCGGCGTCACGAGGTGCACGTCGACAGCCCCCAGGGCAGGTTCTCGGACGGGGCTGCACTGGTCGACGGCCACGTCCTGACCAAGGCTGAGGCCTACGGCAAGCATCTGTTCCTCGGCTTCGACAACCGGCTGTGGATCCACATTCACCTCGGACTCTTCGGCAAGTGGCGCTTCGGCACCGGTGAGCCGCCGGAGCCCCGGGGGCAGGTCCGCATGCGGATCTGGAGCGAGGAGCGCTACGCCGAACTCCGCGGCCCGACGGTGTGCGAGGTGCTCGATGGAGCTGCCAAGAAGCGTGCCGTGCAGCAGATCGGACCGGATCCGATCCGCACGGATGCCGATCCGGAGCGTGCGTGGGTCAAGGTGCAGCGCAGCGGGTCACCGGTCGGTGCCCTGCTGATGAACCAGCAGGTGTTCGCAGGTGTGGGCAACATCTACCGGGCCGAGGTGCTCTTCAGACATGGCATCTCCCCGTACCGCCCGGGCACCGAGGTGAGCCGCGAGGAATTCGATGCGATGTGGTCAGACCTCTCGGAGCTCATGACCGCGGGCACGAAGCGTGGGCGCATCGACACGGTGCGCGCCGAGCACCTGCCTGAGGTCATGGGGCGAGCCCCGCGCGAGGACCGTCATGGTGGGGAGGTCTACGTGTACCGGCGGCAGGGGCGGGAGTGCTACCTGTGCGGCACGGAGGTGCTCATCGCCGACCTTCAGGGGCGCAACCTCTACTGGTGCCCGGGCTGTCAGCCCGCCTGAGCGGCAGGGACGCTCGGGTGACGGATGCCGAGGTGTCCGTCGGGCAGTGATCGCTTGATCAACCACCAGGAGACGGCGATCGTCACGAGTGTGAGTCCGTAGAACACGGCGCCGGAGGCGGCCAGCGCCCAGAGGTTGTCGCCATCGATGAACACAGCGAGCAGGATCGCGCGCACAGCGTTGAGGACCGCCCAAGGCCAGGAGGCGATCTTGTAGGCCCGCATGAGGTCCGGGTCCTTGCGCCACGTCATCTTGGTGCCGACCAGTGGTCCGAGGATGACGCCGATCAGCGGCCAGCCGACGAGATTGGCGACAACGAAGGCAAGGGCGCTTCCGGCGTTGAGGAGCACGCGCGGCCAGAAGAAGTCAGCAGCGCTTCCGGTTCGGCTCGCGATGTAGGCGCTGATGATCACCAGAAGCATCGAGCCGACAGCCCGTGCCGGATGCTTGCCCTCCACGAGCCGCCAGACGGTGAAGACGACGGCGAGAGCGATGGCGACGACGATGGCCCACGTCAGCGCGGACGTACTGTCGGCGCCGAGGGAGAAGTACACGGCGACGAAGACCAACGGCGGCAGGATGCTTTCCAATGCTCCGCGAACGCCGCCGAGCAGACGGACGAACGGGTGCTGTGGGGAAGCCTCGGCGCTTTCCGACTCGGTGTCGGGAAAGCCTTGTGCCCCAATGGAGTTGCCCTCATTCACATGCGCACGATACCCGTTAGGTTCGGAGCATGATCGACCCCTCGTTGACCCACGAACTGCTGCAGGAGTGGAAGCAGGATCTCGCCGCCTGGGCCATTCCCGACGAGATCC
>JAURME010000021.1 GCA_030830865.1 Candidatus Nanopelagicales bacterium
CGACGGCCTCATCGTCCACCGACTCGTCTCCGGCAACGCGCAGGACGGCTGGTACGCGCAGGGCGACAACAAGCCCCGCATCGACCCCTGGCTCATCCCCAACGACGCGATCGGCGGCCGAGAAATCCTGCACGTCCCCAACGCGGGAACCGCCCTCACCTGGGTCCGCAGCCCTCAGGTCCTCGCCATCATCTGCGGCCTGCTCGTCTTCTGGGCCGTTCTCACCGGACCCCGCTACATCAAGCGTCGACAAGAGCGCGTCCCCGTCACTGAACCAGCCGTGGTCGACGGCCACGCCGCGCAGACGGTCGACCTGCACCGCGAAGGCGGCCGCTTCTCGCTGCCGCTTGAGGTCGAGATGGAAGGCACCGTCCCGGTGGAGGTGTGGGTGACGCGCGATGGATCCACTCAGATCGCCCGCGGGACGCTCACCATCGCGCACGAGGTCACCATCGAGGACAAGCGACTCGTTGGTGGACCCATCACCTGGGACGACGACACACATCAGGAGTCGATCGACAGTCTCGTCACGAGCGCCAAGGCCTCGGCCACCGCATAGTCGCGACGGCGACTCAGCCCACCAGCGAGAAGACCGCACCTTCGGGATCAGCCAGGGTCGCGAGCCGTCCAAACGGCGTGTCCTCCGGCCCGTGCAGCACAGTGCCTCCAGCTCCAGTCGCGCGCTCGACGGCGGCGTCCACATCGGCCACGGCGAAGTACGTCATCCAGAACGACACCGGGACGGCGAAGGCCCCCATCGAGCCCATGATCGGTACGCCGTCCAGGTCGAGCTGCCGGTAGTCCGCCATCGGCGGCGCCGGGTCGGGCGAGGACTCGGTGTAGCCGAAGAGCCCGCGCAGGAAAGCCCGCGTCGCGTCGATATCAGTCGACTGCACGTCAAACCACGCGGGGAATCCGGGCTCGCCGCTGCGAGAAAACCCACCGAAGTCCGCCGCCTCCCACAGACCGAAGACCGCCATCGCGGGATCGGCCAACACCGCCATCTTGCCGAGGGGGCCGATCGTCATGGCGGGGGCGAGGACCTGACCACCCGACGCCGCAGCAGAATTCAGTGTGGACTCGATGTCCGTGGTGCCGACGTACACGGTCCACGACGGCGGATAGTCACCATTGATCGGTCCGACACCCGCGACAGGTTCATCGTCCGCGAACCACATGGCGTAGCCGCCGAACTCGGGGCCTGACCGCTCCCCGGGGCGCCATCCCATCGCCGCCGCGTAGAACGCGAGCGCGGCGTCAACGTCGTTGACCATCAGGTCCACCCAGCACGGCACTCCGCTGCGGAAGGTCACCTCACTCATCGCACTACTCTCGCTGCAGGAACCACAAGAGATCGGTGAGCGTCTGGCCTTCGAATTCGGTCGTCCCCACGACTACCTGACCAGACCACTCCCCCGCCTGGACATCGAAGGCCGAAGCACCGATCCGGATGGCCTCGGGGTCGACGAGCTCGAAGCCGGCGACCTCCAGAGCGCCGCTCATCAAATAGTCCTGGATCTCGCGTAGACGGTCACCTTCATAACGCCAGCGGACGGTCACGAGTCCCTTCCCCGCCGGGAAGTAATCAATGAGCACCTCGCCAACACCCTCGCCGACCGCGGCCACCGTGCCACCCTCGAGCGCAGGCAGGGTCGCGAGCCAGGCCGGCTCCACCATCGCGTCGGCCTTGGCCTCCAAGCTCACTTCGGTCGCGGGCTCGCCGTTGTCGGGCTTGGAGTACGCCGCGACGGCGAGCCGCAGGCCATCTGCTGTCCGCGTGGCCACGAGCGTCGCCGTGGTGTCCGTGGTGCTGATGGAGTTGAACTTCCAGTCCTCGGGGACACCGCCGCCGAACTTCTCCAGATCGCCACGGCTCAGCCGGTCCTCCAGTCCCAGCATCTGCTCGTTGGTCACGACGTCCTGCCAGGAGTCCATCGAGAAGCCCGCGCCGGAGATCGTCCCCGCGGGGAGCGGAACATCCGCGGTGAAGAGTGGCAGGGTGCCGGACACATCCGCGGTCGTCGGCTGACCGATGAGGGCGGCAAGTTTATCCAGCTCCACTTCAGCGACATCCGCGAAGAGCGCACCTGTGGGAGTGGGTGCCGGGCTGGGAGAGGCAGAGGTCGGCGTCGGCGACGTAGAAGTGCTCACCGAAGAACTCATCGAACTCGACGATGACGACGATGGCTCAGCCGAACTCGACGCCACTTCACTGGACTGCCCACCGCATGCCGCAAGGACAAGTACGGCAGGCCCGACGAAAACACCAAGCACTATGCGACGTTGTCCGGGCATCCGCGGCATGGGCCCACGCTACGGGACACGAGGTCCGGTGACTCGCGATTTGGACTCGAACGTGGCAGTCATGACGCAACCGCGACACAGTCGTTATCGACGGCTGACTCGAGTGCGTGCCGTGTCAGATCCCATGGAGCGGCCGCCGTGGAATCGGCTCATTCCATTGGTCACGGCCGACACACTCGCGATCGCCCTGGTATGGATGACCCGCCGGCTCATCAGCCAGCATGACTACCCCGAACACTGGTGGTA
>JAURME010000170.1 GCA_030830865.1 Candidatus Nanopelagicales bacterium
AAGCCGCGGTCCGGCAAGCCGGGTTCGGACAAGCCGCGGTCCGGCAAGCCGGGTTCGGACAAGCCGCGGTCCGGCAAGCCGGGTTCGGACAAGCCGCGGTCCGGCAAGCCGGGTTCGGACAAGCCTCGGTCCGGCAAGCCGGGTTCGGACAAGCCTCGGTCCGGCAAGCCGGCTTCGGACAAGCCGCGGTCCGGCAAGCCGGGTGCCAAGGCATCACGGTCAGACCGTCCCACCAGGGGTCGTTCTGAGACGAGCACGGGCCGTTCGGATGCGAAGCATGGTTCAGCGCCCCCCAGCGGGGGACGCTCGCGAAGCGACGAGCGTAGACCTCCGGCAGGTCGCACGTCCGGGGGTCAGCGTCGCGCGCCCGGGGCTGGACGGCCAGATCGTTCCGTGCGTGCCGATGGTGACGCGTTCGGCCGGCCGCGCGATCCGCACGTCCCCGACAACATCACGCCCGAGGATCTCGACCCCGGTGTGCTGAACGAACTGCGGACCCTGCCGGAGGGACTCGCAGGTATCGTCGCCCGTCACCTGGCCGCTGCGGACGCCGCGTTGGTCGACGAGGACATCCCCACGGCACGGGCCCATGTTGCTGCGGCAAAGCGCCGTGCCGGGCGCGTGGCCGCCGTGCGAGAGGCTGCAGGTGTGACGGCCTATCTGGACGGGGACTACGCCGAGGCCATCGCCGAGTTGCGCGCCGTGCGGCGCATGACCGGCTCACAGGCCTACGTGCCGATGATGGCCGATTGCGAACGAGGTCTGGGGCGCCCCAAGCGTGCTCTGGAACTGCTGAAGGAGGTCGACCAGCGCGGACTGGACGTCGAGACGCGCGTGGAGTGCGCGTTGGTCTCCGCGGGCGCTCGGGCCGACCTCGGGCAGGCGGAGGCCGGTCTCATCCTGCTCCAGGCCCCGGACCTGAGGGCGCTGCCGCCTGGTGGCCCTCGGGCTCGCCTGGAGTACGCCTACGCCGATCTTCTGTCCCAGGCGGGCCGGCCGGAGGAGTCGCTGGAGTGGCTGGTCAGAGCGGCGGAGTCGGACGTCGACGGTGTGACGGATGCGCACGAGCGTCTTGAGGAACTTGCAGGAGTCGCCTTCATCGATGAGGAGTGGTCGGACGACGGGGAGTCATCGGACCTCTCGCCCGGTGCTGCGGTGCCCGAGCCCCGTCCGGGTCACGCTGACTGATCCACGCGCTCCATCCACCGCAGGATGCCGGTGACGTTCGCCTCGGTGCTCGACAGTTCCTCGAACTTGGCCGCTCGGTCGGCATCGCTGAAGAAGTCCGCGTTGAGGGCTCGGTCGCGTTCCCGCACCATGGCGACGGCGTGGTCCAGGTCGGGTGTGGCATCGCGGGCGTTCCGCACCATGTCCACCCATCGAAGGAGTTCCTCACGTGAGCGGGCCAGGGTGTCCGCCACTTCCGTGACTGGTCCGAAGTGGCTGAACAGCAGGCGATCCGCGCCGGCATCCTGCATGCGAGCCAGGGAGGACAGCGTGAGTTCGAGATCGAAGTCCGGCGGCGGCGTCGACGGCCGCACGTCTGCGGTCTCCGGCACGTACACCCCCGCAGCATCGCCGGTGTAGAGGTCGCCGGTCTGGCTGTCGAGCAGTCCGACGTGATGCGAGGCGTGTCCGGGGTTGTGGAATGCCGCGAGGTTCCGGCCGTCCCCGAGGTCGATCGTTCCGACATCGGCGATCGTCACCAATCGCTCGGCAGGGACGGGTCGCAGGTCTCCGAAGAGGCGGTCCATCGTGTCGCCGAAGACCCGGTGGGCACTGGCCATCAGCCGTGACGGATCCACCAGATGGCGTGCTCCCTTCTCCTGCACGACGACCTGGGCATGGGGAAAGGCCCCTGCGATGTCGCCCACCCCGCCGGCATGGTCGAGGTGGATGTGGGTGACGACGATCGTGGCCAGGTCGTCCGGTCCGATGCCGAGCTCGGCAAGGGCCGCCACGACGACGGGGGCGCTGCGGGCCGTTCCGGTTTCGATCAGGCACGGGCGGCTGCCCCGGATCAGATAGCCCGACGTGATCCCGTCGTAGCCGCCCATACGGGTGTCGATGTGGAAGACCTCCTGTCCGAGATCCTCGATGCGCTGGGACATGGCACCAGTATGTCCGTGTGCTGCGCTGGAGTGGTCGGCTCGTGACGATCCACAGGATCGCGCCGACGTGGTCACCTGCCCACAGGTGAGCTGATGAGGCTGGTCGACGAGCGTGGCCGAGACGAGGGTGGGGGCATGACATCGACACCCGCCTCCGCGGAGGAGGCCACCGTGAGTTCAGTCCATCTGATCGGTCGGCTCGGCTCGACCGTCCATGACCGAGAGCTGCCGAGCGGAGACGTGGTGAGCACCTTCACCGTCGTCGTCGATCGAGGTGGTGGTCCTCGAGCCGGCGCGTCAAAGGTGCGGGTGGATGCCATCCCGTGCCAGGCATTCCGGACGGCCCTGCGTTCGCGGGTGGCGCGTCTGGAACCTGGGACGCTCGTCGAGGTGGAGGGGGAGCTTCGCCGGCGCTTCTGGCGCTCTCCGGGAGGCCTCGGGAGCGCGCTGGAGGTCGACGTGAGTCGTCTTCGTCGCGTGGCCTGATCCATGCCACGATGGACCCGTGGACGACGAGGCAGGGGCGGGGCACGGGAGCGGCCTCGTCACGCCGGAGGGTTCGCCCTACGACTGGTATCGCCGTGCGCAGGACCTGCTGGAGCACGGCAGCCCCGAGGCGGCAGCCGTATTGCTCGATCGGCTCCGGGGCATCGACCCGGACTCCCCGACGATCCTCGAGGCGTTGTCGCGGGCCCTGTTCGACTCCCGACGATTCGCGGAGGCGGCGGAGGCCTTCGCCTCGCTCGCCTCGCGGCAACCGGACAACGACTATGCCCACTACGGCCTGGGTCTGTCGCTGTGGCGTCTCCAGAGATTCCCCGAGGCCCGCGACCATCTGGCGATGGCCGCGGTCATGAGTCCGGACCACGCCGAGTACACCGCAGCCCTCGGCCAGGTGCGTGCCACCCTGCGCGCCCGTGCCGAGGCGGGACTGCCCCTCGAGGGCCCGGTGGCGCCGTGACGGCACTGATGGCCGATTTCGATGCCCTGCTGTTCGACCTCGATGGGGTTGTCTATGTGGGCCCGAGTGCCGTGGCCCATGCGGCGGAGGTCATCGGTGCGGCCCGGGCCCTGGCCATCGACTGCGGCTTCGTGACGAACAACGCGGCCCGTATGGCCGAAGTCGTCGCCGACCACCTGTGCGAACTCGGGATCCCCGCGCGGGCGGAGGAGGTCATCACCTCGCCGCAGGCGGCGGTGAGCGTCCTGGGACAGTTCGTGCCGACGGGATCGCGGGTCCTCGTCATCGGCGGTGCGGGGATCGCCGATGAGCTGTCACGCTGTGGGTATGTCCCCGTGCGCTCCCTCGCGGAGAAGCCCGCGGCGATCATGCAGGGCTTCTCGCCGGACCTCACCTGGCGGGATCTCGCGGAGGCGACGTACGCGGTTCGGGCCGGGTTGCCGTGGATTGCGACGAACCTCGACTTCACCTTTCCCACCCCGGGCGGAGCGGCGCCGGGCAACGGCTCACTCGTGCGCCTGGTGGCCGACGTCACCGGCCGGGAGCCGGCCGCCGTTGCGGGCAAGCCCGAGCCTCCGCTGCTCAACGAGGCCATCACCCGGCTGGAAGCCGAGCGTCCGCTCATGATCGGTGATCGCCTGGACACGGATATCGAGGCCGGTGCCCGGGTGGGTATCCCCTCCCTGCTCGTCATGACGGGTGTGGCGACCGTGACCGATGCGCTGTCCGCCGAAGGGGTGCAGCGCCCGTCCTTCATCGGAGCCGATCTGCGCGTGCTGCTGGAGCCCTACCCGCAGCCGCTGTTGTCGGCGACGTTCGCAGAGGCCCGGTGTGGGGATGCCGTCGTGCGAGTCGAGGAGGGTGACCTCGTGGTGGATGCGTGGGGCGCTGGCATCGATGCCCTCCGCGCGGCCGCGACCCTGTGCTGGGCGTATGCCGACCTTGGCGAATCCGTGAGCTTTGACCATGCGAGGGTGGAACTCGAACGCTCCGTCATGGCAGAACACGCCCGGTGAGGGAGCACGCGAACGATGGGTGAGGATACGGTGAGACCTCGGGCGGACCGATCACGAGGCGAGGAGCGCGACTGATGCTTGACGACCTGCGGACGTACCTGCAGATGGCGAGCGGCATGACCGAGGCCACGACGGCCAAGGCGCGGGACGCCGTCGCTGGACTTCTCGCGACCGGCCTGGCCCTCACGACCAAGGCCGTCCCCGCCCCGGAGATGATGGGGCAGGTGCAGGAGCTTGCGGATGACCTCGTGACCACGAGCAAGAACAACCGCGAGATGCTCACGGGGATGATCCGCTCAGAGGTTGACAAGGCTGTGGGTCGCATGGGTTTCGTGCGCGAGGACGAGCTCGCTGCGGTGCGTCGTCATGTCCAGAAGCTCGAGGCCCAGGTCCAGGGACTGCAAGCCGACCTCGCCGAGGCGACGGCAGCCCAGGCGGAGGCGGGATCTGTGGCATCGGCTGATGCGCCCGGTTCGCCGGCGGTCGCCGAGGAGAGCGCTGCCGACCCCGTGGCGTCGGAAGTGCCGGAGACCAAGCCAAAGAAGAAGAAGAAGGTCATCGTGGATCCGGAGGCAGGCGCATGACCGACGTCCCGTCGGCTCACGAGCCGGCCGAGGATGCCGTCGAGAGGGTCGACGACGTTTCCGTGGTCGCGGAGGTGGACGACTCCGAGGATGACGACCTCCTGGTGCTGGAGTCCGTCGACGAGCCGTGGGAACTGCCGGTGTGGGAGCCGACCGGTCAGGCTCGGGTGGATGAGGCCCTCGAGG
>JAURME010000171.1 GCA_030830865.1 Candidatus Nanopelagicales bacterium
TGACCGCGGCGGAGAAGGACGCGATCAGTCACCGCGGGCGCGCCATGCGCGCTCTGGCGCCGGTACTGCGAGACCTGCTGGGGCTGTAGTCCGAATCAGGCTCTCCGCAGGCGACTCGAGTGCGGAAGGCGGGACTTGAACCCGCACACCCGAAGGCACCAGGACCTAAACCTGACGTGTCTGCCAATTCCACCACTTCCGCGTGACGCTCATCCTAGGGCGCACGGTGAGTCCATACCTGGGCGTCACAAGGCTGGTGCTTGGTGACGCCCAGGATGGACTCAGGCCGCGATGCCGAGGTCGCGCATGAGCTTCGTCACGTGACCGGTGGCCTTCACGTTGTAGAACGCGTGCTCGATCACGCCCTTGGGCGAGATCACGAACGTGCACCGGATCACGCCGGTGACAACCTTCCCGTACAGCTTCTTCTCGCCAAACGCGCCGTAGGCGGTGAGGACCTCCTTGTCCGGATCGGACAGCAGCGGGAACGTAAGACCGTCGTGCTCGCGGAACTTCACCAGCTTCTCAGGAGTGTCGGGGGAGATACCGAGGATCGCGTAGCCGGCGTCCTCAAGGACGGTCAGGTTGTCGCGGAAGTCGCAGGCCTGCTTGGTGCAGCCCGGGGTCATCGCAGCCGGGTAGGCGTACAGGATCACGGTCCGGCCCTTGTAGTCCGAGAGCTTCACGGTGTCGCCGTGGTCATCGGTGAGGGTGAACGCAGGGGCCTTGTCGCCGGGGGAGAGCTGCATGGACAGCAGTCTGCCACTGCCACACGCCCGCCACCTGTCCCGTAGGCTGCAGTCCCATGAGTGACGCATCGCACGCCGATCACGCCGGCAAGCGGTCCCTAGTCGACCTGCAGGCCGAGGTCGCCGCCGCCCGCGAGGAGCTGGTGTCCTCCATCGCAGAGCTCAAGTCCCAGACCACTCCGGCGGCGATGGTGCAGCGCGGCGGACGGGCCGTCTTCGGCTTCTTCACCGACGAGTACGGCGGCATCCGCCCTGAGCGGGTCGCGATCGCTGCTGCGGTGACCGTCGGCGTCCTGGCGCTCACCTTCCGTCGCCGTCGCCGCTAGCCATGGCCATGGTCGACGCCTCCCCGGACATCACGCCCAGCGCTGATGGCTCACTCCCGATCAAGCTCCTCCACGACCGTGTGCTGGTGCGCGAGGAGGACGAAGGCCGTGAGCGCCGCAGCAGCGGTGGCATCGTCATACCCTCCACCGCACAACTGGGCCGCAAACTGACGTGGGCCAAGGTCGTGGGCGTCGGCCCCCACGTGCGCAGCGTCCAGAACGGTGATCGAGTCCTCTTCGAGCCCGAGGATCGCGGCCTCGTCGAGATTCAGGGGATCAGTTACGTCCTCCTGCGCGAGCGGGACGTCCACGCGGTGGCTGCCAACCGACACAGCAACGACGGGACCGGCCTGTACCTGTAGGGCCGCTTGACGGGCACGGATACGCGTGTGCTTGGATTTGGTCCACAACTGAACATCCTCATCCAGAGGGGCAGAGGGATACGGCCCGATGAAGCCCCGGCAACCACCCGGATGTACTCGTTCCACGAGGCCGCCCGGGGCACGGTGCCAATTCCGACCTGAACACCAGGGAAGATGAGAAGAGAGGCCTCGTCATGACTGCTCAGACCGCAACGTCTCCCGCCCTCGGCGCTGCATACGCGCTGAAGTGCCGCGAATGCGCCGCGGAGTACCCGCTCGACGCGAGTTACGCGTGTCTGGAGTGCTTCGGCCCCCTCGAGGTCGCCTACGAGCCCACCGTCGTCACCCGTGAGCAGATCGAGGCCGGGCCATGGTCCATGTGGCGCTACGAGTCCCTGCTCCCGGTCGTCCCGGGTGCCGGATCCCGTCCCGGTCTGCAGCCCGGACTCACCAAGCTCGTCAAGGCTGACAACCTCGCCGCCGCACTGGGAGCGCGGTCCGTATGGGTCAAGGACGACTCCGGCAATCCGACGCACTCCTTCAAGGACCGCGTCGTCGCCGTCGCCCTCGAGAACGCCCGCCGGCTGGGCTACGACACCATCGCCTGCGCATCCACCGGCAATCTCGCCAATGCCGTGGCCGCTGCCGCCGCCCGTGCCGGCCTGAAGTCCGTCGTGTTCGTCCCCTCCAACCTCGAGGCCGGGAAGATCGTCACGACAGCCGTGTACAAGGGAACACTTGTCGCGATCGAGGGAAACTACGACGACGTCAACAGACTCTGCTCGGAGATCGCCGCCAACCGCCACTGGGGCTTCGTCAACGTCAACCTCCGCCCCTACTACGCCGAGGGCAGCAAGACCGTCGGCTTCGAGATCGCCGAGCAGCTGGGCTGGCGCCTCCCGGACGCCTATGTGTCACCCGTCGCCTCCGGCTCCCTGCTCACCAAGGTCGACAAGGCCTTCCGCGAGCTGACCAAGCTCGGTCTGGTCGACGAGCACGAGTACCAGGTCTTCGGTGCTCAGGCGACCGGCTGCTCACCCGTCTCTCGGGCCTTTCAGGACGGCCTGGACATCATTCGTCCCGTCAAGCCCGACACCATCGCGAAGTCCCTCGCCATCGGGAACCCGGCTGACGGCCCCTACGCGATCGACGCCGTGCGCCGCACCAACGGCGCCATCGCCGACGTGAGCGATGAGGAGGTCGTGGAGGGCATCGAGCTCCTGGCCCGCACCGAGGGCATCTTCGCTGAGACCGCGGGCGGCGTGGTCGTCGCCACCTACCGCAAGCTCCTCAAGGAGGGCTTGATCGATCCCGGTGCCGAGGTCGTCCTGCTCAACACCGGCGACGGACTGAAGACCCTCGACGCGGTCGCCCCCACGTCCCAGCCCACCTTCACCATCAGCCCGTCGTACGACGACTTCGAGAACAACTACACAGGAGAGAACGCATGAGCATCTCGGTCAAGGTCCCCACGATCCTGCGTACCTACACCGACGGCAGTGCCGAGGTGACGGTCACTGGCGACACCCTCGCCGACGCCATCGCCGACCTCGACGCCCAGTTCCCGGGCATCGGCGCACGGGTTCTCGACGATGACGGGAAACTCCGTCGATTCGTCAACGTCTACGTGAACGACGACGATGTCCGCTTCCTCGAGGACCTCGCCACGCCCACTCCTGCGGGCACGAGCGTCTCGATCATCCCCGCTGTAGCTGGGGGCTGACCCAGTCGCAGCTCATCACGTCCGTCGCTGGGGGCGGCAAATCTGGCTGGCGCCGACCGAGGCGATGAAGGCTGGGTATCCTCCGCTGCATGGTGGAGCCGAGTAGCGAGGCGGTTTCCCGCGACACGCCACCCATGACATCAGAGGCCAATCTGTGGTCGCGAATGCGATCCGAGACCGGCCTTCCCCCGAGGGTGCCTCGGTGGTTCGTCGCCATGAGGTGGGCCTCGAAGTCGTTGCTCTATGGAGTGGCGGTCGCGTGGCTGGCCTTCCTTCCTGCGACCCGGGGTCTTGAGGTATTTCTGTGGTGCCTCGTCGGACTCCTCTGGCTCACGATCATGGTGTCGACCATCATCGGGTGGACCAGGGCGACTCCGAGCGCTGTGAACCGGTCCCGCCGCGTCTCCGATCTGGCGATGTTGTTGGCACCGATCCCGATCTTCTTCGACGTGCCGCTCATCACCCTCGCGCTGCTCGTCGTCGGCTACGTGATGCAGTTGAGCAGGATTTCCGGTGGCCAGGTGTTCATCTTCGCTCTCTTCGGATCGGCGGGAGCGTTGGTCCTTGCCACCATCGCCCTGGTGGGTGTGGAGTCGGCTGACCCGAATTCGCAACTCTCATCCCCTGAGGCTGCGATGGAGTACGTGGCGGCAAATCTCTTCCGAATCTCGGCCCTGGACGTGGGCAAGACCGTGACGCCCGATGGACAGCTGATCACGGCAGTGGTTCAGGTACTCGGCGGGCTGTTCTTCGGTGTGCTGTTCGGAGGTCTCCTCGCATGGTTAGTACGGGAGCAGAAGCCGGCCCCCGTGTCGGCGGATCTCGTGGACCGCATGGACCAGATCCTCAAGCACCATGACCACATCCTCCGGCGGCTCGAGACCCTGGAGGGTTCCCGTCGGCACGACAACACTGGCGAGGTCGGCGACCAACCGCCATCCGGCGGCTAGTGCTATCAGTCGAGATGGCTGTCGAGGAATCGGCCGACCTGTCGGATCGAGTCGTTCCACGGCCCGTAGAAGTAATGGTCGGCGCCCTTGTACTCCACCAGGCGCGCGTCGACCCCGGCATTCTCCAGCGCCTGCTGCGTCTCCCGGGCCCAGCGGATGTCGCAGGTGCCGTCCGACGTCCCGTGGAAGGACAGCACCGGCTCGGTGATGCGATCGAAGTAGTTGCGTGACGACATCTCCGCCCACAGGTCCGGGTTCTTGCTCGGCTCGCCGTAGGCCTTGAGTATGCGGTCGCCGATGTCGTAGCGCTTGCGCTGCCAGCGGTTGAAGTTGTCGATCGGGTCGGAACTCACCGACGCGTAGGTGATGGCCGCGTCGAACACGCCGGGAGCGATGGCGAGTGCCTGATACACGACTCCTCCGCCCATGGAGCGTCCGAGCACGGCGATCCGATCGGGGTCCATGTAGGAGATGTTCGAGTTCTTGACCGCCAGCCCCGCATTGATGACGTCCTCGGCGTATCCGATCCGCATGTTCAGATCGGCGTCCGGATCCTCGTCTGAGCGCGCATGGTTTCGGTAGTCGACGTGGAGGGCGACGTAGCCGTTGCGAGCCAGCCAGTCCTGTTCGCGGCGGAAGCCCTGGCCGCTCCAGTAGTAGTCCGGGTCGATATAGCCGTGAGCGAGGACGACCACGGGGAACGGGCCCTTGCCCTTGGGGCGGTTCATGATCCCGGAGATCGTCAGATCGTTGCTGCGGTAGGTGAACCGATGCCGGGTGTAGTCGGCAGTCGATGAGACCGCCTTGCTGGCGCGGAAGTCGCCACCGGATTGCTCCCGGGCGATCGCGCCGGGGATCGTCGGATCGGTGGTGGCAGACGCGGTCGGGGCGGCTGTGAAGGCGGCCAGCCCCAGGGCCGCGGCCAACGCGACGCGGATCACCATGCGCATGCCTCGACGGTACGTCCCCGGGACATGATCCGCACCCGGTGACCGGTCAATGTGCGATAGCCAGGGGAACGATGTCGGCGGGACGAACGTCGCACGGGAGACGATGGAGGAGTGAGCATGAGCGATGGACGTCCCGTGTGGAGACGCCCGGCAGTCCTGATCCCGGCAGGGGTTGTGGTGGTTGCGATGCTGGTCGGAGTGTTGGCGGCCTTCCAGCCGTGGAAGTTGATCGTCGACGAGACGGTCAACGAGGCCCTCCCTACCGTGGCCGCACCTGCGGGAGATGAGGCCACGGCGGACGCGCTGGAGGAGTCCGTGTCAGACGAGTCGGCGAATGTGCCTGTGGGGGTCGAGCCAGCGGCTGCCGAACCGACACCCGCGGAATCCACACCCGAGGAGCCCAGACCCGAGCGCGTCGTGACGGCGGAGGGTGATTTCATCTCCCACGAGCACGGGACAACGGGTCAGGCGCGGATCATCACCCTGGCCGACGGCGGCCGCGTTCTTCGTCTCGTGGACCTCGACACGTCCAACGGGCCGGACCTGAAGGTGTGGCTCGCCG
The DNA here is from genome assembly GCA_030830865.1 of Candidatus Nanopelagicales bacterium. Taxonomy (GTDB): domain Bacteria; phylum Actinomycetota; class Actinomycetes; order S36-B12; family S36-B12; genus UBA10649. The sequence continues at coordinate 5,623 of JAURME010000171.1, forward strand.
CAGCGCCCGTCCTTGAAGGAGAGGACGGTTGGTTCGTCTTCGACGATGACGAGTATCTCGACCTCGGCGCGTTGAAGGGCAATAAGGGAAGCCAGAACTACCCGATTCCCGACGGCGTCGACATCTCCAACCTCACGAGCGTGACGATCTGGTGTGACCGCTTCAGTGTGTCCTTCGGGGCCGCGGCGCTCACGGATGTGTAGACCGACTACCCGTTGACTCGGTGGTGCCGCTCCCGGGAGCGACGAAGGCCACCTCAAAGAGGTGGCCTTCAGATCGAGTACGCCGCGTAGGACTTGAACCTACAACCCGCTGATTAAGAGTCAGCTGCTCTGCCAATTGAGCTAGCGGCGCGAGGACTCAGAATCTACCACCCCGGAAGCGGGATCATGGACGCAGGGCGCCGGCCGCGGCGGCGAGAATCTGCTCGGCGAGCACGGTCTGTCCTGCCGGATTGGGATGGAAGGACGCCTCCGAGAATCCGGCAAGAGCGGTGATACCGAACACCCATGCGGCCGAGCCCGCGCAGACGCCGTGCCCCGCGGGGCCGGCGCCGGACGCTGACCACGTGCCGATGATGGGTGACCAGCCCAGGCTGCTGGTCGCGGCGATCTGCTGGTTGAGCGATCCTGCGCCCATGGGCAGGTTGACGGTGCTGCCGCTCGTCGTTGTGTACGGATAGGGGTTCGCGGGAGTTGGCAGCAGGACGGTGTCGCGCGCCCACATGAAGTCCTGGGGTGTGATCGTCAGGTAGCGGCAGGACTGCCCGTTCGCGGCGCGGGTGATATCGGGGTAGAGCGTCGGCATGACCCGGCCACCCTCGGACACGGCGATGCCGGGCACTGTTCGCCCGTCGGCCAGCGTGCAGGTGTCGGATCCCAGACAGGCGGCGATCCGTGCGTAGTCGCCGGGAAGTTCGGCCGTCTGCGCCTGGACGCCCTGTTGGACCGTGGCAGAGGAGCGGAGAGGACCGGACGGAGGGGTCGAGAGCGGGCAGTTCTGGGACAGGGCGCAGGACTGCAGGATCGACACGAAGCCGACGTCGTTGCCCCCGATGGACAACAGGACGAGGTCGGCGGCGCGCCCGTCCAGGATCTGCGTGGCCTGCTCCACCTGGGCGCCGACGGTCCGGGACTGCGGGCCGAGGATTCCGCGATCGACGGTGGCCCCGGAGCACGACACATCGACGAGCGTCACGGAGCTCTTCGCCGAGGCGTTCTCCAGGGCGAGGGCAGCCAGGGCCGGCCCTGATCGAGCGCTACGGTTGCAGCCGTCGGCGTCCCAGTAGGGCGCGAACGGGAAGCCCTCGCGCAGCCACGCCTCGACGTTGCGCGGATTGCCCTCGCCGGAGGCGTAAGAGTCGCCCAGGGACAGCACCAGCAGGTTGCGGACCTTCGCCGTGATCGTGTCCCGCGCGGTGCGGCCTCCGGAACGGACCTCGAGTCGAAGCGTGTACCGGTTCTCGGGCAGAGTGAGGATCACCCGGCACTTCTTCTTGGTCAGCGGGCGCCAAGCCGTGGTCGTGACGGTCTTCCTGCCCTGCTTCACGATCCATCGGTACTCATCCCCGGTCGACGGGCACGCGTCGAGGCGGACCGGGAAGCCCTTCTTCGACAGGTACCACGAGAGGGAACCGCCGATGAGGCGCTCGTTCGGCTGGGCGATGTGGTTGCCCGCGCCGACGTAGGTGCGCGACGGCTGTCGCGAGAGAGCGCCGGACGAGGGCACCCCGCCGTCGCCGTCGATCACGCCGTCGCCGTTGGCATCCTTCGACTGCGGCACCATCGTCCATGCGCCGCGGGCGGATGGTCCGGGCGCGGCGCTGGCCGACGTGGTCAGGGCACCCAGTGACGTGGCCATGATCGCGAGCACGCAGATGGCGCTCGCCGTCCGGAGGCGGGAGGTGGTCATGCGGGTCACGGGAGGAGTCGCACGGGGGTCTCGTCGAACTCCAGGGCGCCGGCGAGAGGAGCGCACTTGTTGTTTGTGCGGCAGACCTCTCCGTAGCCGGCCGGCGGAGCGATCGCCGCTGGCCCGCTCAGCGACCACACCACCAGCGACGGCACCCCGTTCTTCTCCACCTGGCACGTGGCGACGGCTCCGTCGTCGGTGCACTCGCCGAGCATGCCGCCGACGAGCCACTGGTCGATGATTCGCAGACCCTTGACCGCCCCTGAGGTGTTGGTGAGCTGCATTCCCAGGAGTGCATAGGGCTCGGGCGTCCAGATGTACCAGTAGGTGCGGTCGACCCCCAGCGCCAGCGAGTCGAGAGCGGTCTGGACGACCCAGTCACGGGCGCGTGACCCGACGATGCGCTGGCGCGGATTGTCCGATCCCGGACCGGCGAGACCGTAGTTCAGTTCCGTGTCCCAGACCGGAAGGTCAGGGGCACCTGCCGCGTCCAGGGCGCCGTCCACCTGGGTGATGAAGTCCTCACGAGCGTCGGTAGTCCCGCGGCTCGCCGGGTACAGGTGCACGGCGAAGGCGTCCACTGGCCAGCCGAGCCCCCGCAGGCCCTCGAGGTATCGGGCGAAGAAGCGGTCGAAGGCCCCGGGCAGGCGCACCGTCGTGCTGGCGGCGACGACTGTGGCCTGCGGGTCGACCTCCTTGACGATGTCGTAGGCCCGCTTGGTGAGCTGGGCCATCTGCGTCGGGGTTCCGTCCCAGAACATGGACA
>JAURME010000172.1 GCA_030830865.1 Candidatus Nanopelagicales bacterium
TCCTGACTCCGGTACTCGCTGCGCGAGTGGCCAGGAGTCGATCCCACTGATTCCTGACTCCGGTACTCGCTGCGCGAGTGGCCAGGAGTCGATCCCACTGATTCCTGACTCCGGTACTCGCTGGCGCTCGTTCCTCGTCAGGAGTCGATGTTCGCCATGACGTGCTTGATCCGCGTGTAGTCCTCGAAACCGTACATCGACAGGTCCTTGCCGTACCCGGAGTGCTTGAAACCACCATGGGGCATCTCGGCGACCAACGGGATGTGCGTGTTGATCCACACCGTGCCGAAGTCGAGATTCTTGGCCATGCGCATGGCCTTGCCGAAGTCCTTCGTCCACACGGACGACGCCAGTCCGTAGTTGACCCCGTTGGCCCACTGGAGCGCCTGCGCCTCGTCGGAGAAACGCTGGATCGTGATGACCGGACCGAAGATCTCGTTCTGGATCATCTCGTCGTCCTGCTGCAGGTTCGCCACGACCGTCGGCTCGATGTAGAAGCCCCGGTCGCCCTGACGCACACCGCCGGCGACGATCTCCGCGTGCTTCGGAGCCCGCTCGATGAAGCCCAGAACCCGCTCGAGCTGGTTGGCGTTGTTCACCGGCGGCACCATGGCCTCTCCACCCGGGCCGTCCTCGAACGTGGTGCCCGTGCCCTTCGCCTGCTCGGCCATCGCGGCCACGAAGTCGTCGTAGATCCCCCCACCCACGATCATGCGCGTCGCAGCTGTGCAGTCCTGACCGGCGTTGAAGTAACCGGCCACGGCCAGCCACTCGGCGGCGGCCTCGAGGTCAGCATCGTCGAACACCACGATCGGGGCCTTGCCGCCGAGCTCGAGGTGCACACGCTTGACGTCCCGCGCAGCAGACTCCGCGACCTGCATGCCGGCGCGGACCGACCCGGTGATCGACACCATCTGGGGGGTCGGGTGCTCCACCAGGGCACGCCCTGTGTCCCGATCGCCGCACACGACGTTCATCACGCCCTGGGGAAGCACGCCGGCCTCGGCGATGATCTCCGCCATCCGGACGGTGGACACGGGGGTCGTGTCACTGGGCTTGAGGACGACGGTGTTGCCCGCGGCGATGGCCGGGGCCCACTTCCATACAGCCATCATCATCGGGTAGTTCCAGGGGGTCACCTGTCCGATGACGCCCACCGGCTCACGTCGGATGATTGACGTGAAGCCCTTCATGTACTCGCCTGCGGCGCGCCCCTCGAGCACACGCGCAGCACCCGCGAAGAACCGGATCTGGTCGATCATCGGCGGAATCTCCTCCGCCATGGTCACCGCGATCGGCTTGCCCGTGTTCTCGCTCTCGAGAGCGACGAGCTCCTCCGCGTGCGACTCGAGCGCGTCCGCGATGCCCAGCAGAGCCGCCTGACGCTCAGAAGGCGTCGACTCGCGCCACCCGACGAACGCATCCTGGGCCACGCGGTAGGCCCGATCGATGTCAGCGGCGGTGGAGACCGGTGCCGTGGCGAAGACCTCGCCCGTCGAGGGGTTGACGAGCTCGCTGGTGGCACCGTCCGATGCAGCGGACCGCTCCCCGCCGATGAAGTTCGTGATCGTGCGCTGCTCTGCCATGCCTGGCCTCCTGCCCGGTGTTCGGTCCCTCGCATCCCCTCAAGGGCTGCGAATATTGGATACAATCCCGCCATTCTATGCGGATTCCGTCGCCTTTGTCGCGACATTCCGCGGATTCGCTTGCCATAGCCGGTGACGTGCGTCAGCATGCATCATGCCCCGTCGACCGCCGTCCCTGCCACCCCTGGACGACATCTCCAAGGCGATCATCGAGCAGCTCCAGGAGGACGGGCGTCGCCCCTACGCCGCGATCGGCAAGGCCGTCGGCCTGTCGGAGGCGGCCGTGCGGCAGCGCGTCCAGCGCCTCCAGGACTCTGGCGTCATACAGATCGTCGCCGTCACCGATCCGGTCCAGGTCGGCTTCGCACGCTCCGCCATGATCGGCGTACGCGTCGAGGGCGATGTCGAGGCCGTCGCAGACCGGATGGAGACGTTTCCCGAGGTCGACTACCTCGTGGTCTGCGCCGGTGGCTTCGACATCCTCGCCGAGATCGTCGCCGAGGACGATGATCATCTGCTCGAGGTGATCAACGGGCGCATCCGCTCGATCCCCCAGGTGAGATCGACGGAGACCTTCATGTACCTGAAGCTGCGCAAGCAGATCTACACCTGGGGAACTCGCTAGGAGCGACGCACCGTGACCGCAGACCCCCGCAGGACCGCTTCCGAGCAAGGCCCACTCTCCCGACGCGCGGCCGAGCACCTGTGGATGCCGTTCACCCGGTACTCCCCCTATTTCGACGGCACTGCCGAGGTCCCCGTCATCGTGCGTGGCGAGGGCGCCTACGTGTGGGACGAGCAGGGCCGCAGGTACCTCGACGGGCTGTCCGGCCTCTTCACCGTGCAGGTCGGCCATGGGCGGTCGGAGATCGCCGACGCGATGGCAGCCCAGGCGAAGGAACTGGCCTTCTTCCCCGTGTGGTCCTACGCCCATCCGACGGCGATCGAGTTGGCCGAGAGGCTCGCTGCCGAGGCACCCGGGGACCTCGACCGGGTCTTCTTCACCAGCGGTGGCGGTGAGGCCGTCGAATCCGCGTGGAAGCTGGCCAAGCAGTACTTCCGGCTCACCGGGCGCCCCAACAAGCACAAGGTCATCTCCCGCTCCGTCGCCTACCACGGCACGTCGCAGGGAGCCCTCTCCATCACCGGCATCCCGGGAGCCAAGGAGCCTTTCGAACCACTCGTGCCGAGCACCATCCGCGTCCCCAACACGAACATCTACCGGGCACCGGAGCACCTGCGGGAGGATGAGAAGAGCTTCGGCCGATGGGCGGCCGACCGCGTCGCCGAGGCCATCGCGTTCGAGGGGCCCGACACGGTCGCCGCGGTCTTCCTCGAGCCCGTCCAGAACTCGGGAGGGTGCTTCGCTCCTCCGCCCGGGTACCTCGAGCGGGTGCGGGAGATCTGCGATGCGTACGACGTCCTCCTGGTCGCCGATGAGACGATCACCGCATTCGGCCGCATCGGCGACACCTTCGCCATGAAGCGGTTCGGCGTCACTCCCGACATCATCACGTGCGCGAAGGGCATGACGTCCGGCTACGCACCGATGGGTGCGATGATCGCTAGCCAGCGCCTGTTCGAGCCATTCCGGCACGGCACCACGATGTTCCTGCACGGCTTCACGTGGTCCGGCCACCCGGTCGGTGCCGCCGCAGCTCTGGCCAACCTCGACATCTTCGAGCGCGAGGGCATCAACCAGCACGTCCGCGACCATGAGGAGGACTTCCGGCGCACGCTGGAGCGACTTCTCGATCTGCCCATCGTGGGCGATGTGCGCGGGGCCGGCTACTTCATGGCCGTCGAACTCGTGCAGGACAAGACCACGCGAGAGACCCTGGACGACGAGCAGGCCGAGCGCGTCCTGCGCGGGTACCTTTCCTCGGCGCTCCTCGAGAACGGGCTCTACTGCCGTGCCGACGACCGAGGGGATCCGGTTGTGCAGCTGTCTCCACCCCTCATCAGCGACCAGACCCAGTTCGACGAGATCGAGCAGATCCTGCGAACGACACTCACGGAAGCGGGCAACCTGCTGTGAATGATCCGGGCTCCACCGTGCGCACGCGGATCCGCCGCATCCCGGAGAACGCCGTCACCGACCGTGCGGCGCTGCACCACATCCTCGATGCCGGGCTCATCGCCCACCTTGCCGTCACCGACGGCGACCAGCCGTTCGTCCTCCCGGTCGCCTACGCGCGTCGAGGTGACGAGGTCGTCTTCCACGGATCCACGGGCTCCCGCCTGTTCCGCGGTCTTGCCGCCGGCCAGCCCACCTGCCTCACGGTCACGCTGCTCGATGGCCTGGTCGTCGCGCGCAGCGCCTTCCACTCGAGCATGCACTACCGCTCGGTCATGGTGCTCGGCGTCGCCCACCGGCTCGAGGGCGACGATGAACTGGATGCGCTGCGCGTCATCACTGAGCACCTGCTGCCGGGACGCTGGGACGACTGTCGCCGTCCCAATGCGAAGGAACGGGCGGGCACGATGACCCTCGCCCTGCCCCTGGAAGAGTGCTCGGTCAAGATCGGCACCGGCGATCCCGAGGACGAGCCCGAGGACGTCACCGATCCGAATCTGTCGCGCGTTTGGGCGGGCACGGTGCCGATGTCGGAGTCGTTCGGGACACCGATTCGCTCCGCGGACTGCCCCGCCGAGGTCGAGGTGCCCAGCTACATCGAGGCCTGGCATCGATGAGCCTGAACCACCTCTCCCTGTGGTGGGACACCCTCCCGGCCGATATGCACCGACCGCTGGGACACCCCCTTTCCGGCAGCGCGACCGCGGATGTGGCCATCATCGGCGGTGGTTACACCGGACTCTGGACGGCCTACTACCTCGCCCGCCGGGACCCCTCGCTGCGCATCGTGATCCTGGAGGCCGAGCAGGCCGGCTTCGGAGCCAGCGGCCGCAACGGCGGCTGGGCTTCAGCGCTGTTCCCGGCAAGCCTCGACGCTCTCGCGCGAGCGAGCTCCCGCCAGGACGCCGTGCGCATGAAGCGCGAGATGATCGCCTCCGTCGACGAGATCGCGCGGGTCGCCGCCCTCGAGGGCTGGGACATCCAGTGGAGCAAGGGTGGCACGGTGATCGCCGCCCGTACCCCGCTTCAGTGGAAGGCAGCGCAGGACGAGGTGGCCACCGCTCGCACCTGGGGCCTCGGCGCAGACCACCTACAACTACTGGGGCCCGTCGAAGCTCGCGCCCAACTGGGTGCCACCGATGTGCTCGGTGCCACGTACACGCCGGACTGCGCCGCGCTGCATCCGGCACGACTCGTGCGACAACTGGCTGCCGCGGTCGTGCGTTCGGGGGTCACCCTCCACGAGCACACCCGGGTGACCAGCATGGAACCGGGCGTCGTCCGCACCGAGCACGGTGACGTCCGCGCCGAGGTGATCGTCCGGGCGACCGAGGGTTACACGCGATCCCTCGCGGGACAGACGCGGACGCTCGCGCCGGTCTATTCGATGATGCTCGCCACGGAGCCACTGCCGGCGACGATGTGGGACGAGATCGGACTGACCGACCGAGCCACGTTCGCCGACGGGCGTCATCTGATCATCTACGGCCAGCGCACGGCCGACGACCGCATCGCCTTCGGCGGCCGCGGAGCACCGTATGCCTACGGGTCGAGGATCACCGCAGAGCAGGATCGGGATCCCGCCGTGCACGCCGCCCTGTGGGAGGTCCTCACGGACATGTTCCCGGTGATCGGCTCGGCCGCCGTGACCCACACCTGGGGCGGCCCACTCGGTGTGCCGAGGGACTGGTGGGCCTCCTGCGGCTTCGATAGGTCCACCGGTCTGGCCTGGTCCGGAGGCTACGTGGGCGATGGCGTGACGACCTCGAACCTCGGCGGCCGGACCCTGGCGGACCTCATCACCGGCCAGTCCACGGACCTGACATCGCTGCCCTGGGTCGGGCACCGATCCCGGGCCTGGGAACCCGAGCCCTTCCGCTGGCTCGGAGCCAACCTCGGACTTCGCGTGATGACATCGGCTGATGCCTCGGAGGCGCGAACCGGACGGCCATCACGGGCCGCCGCCCTCTTCACCCGCAAATTGGGTCACTGACGTTCCGCCCCACCGAAGGGCGCTATGGGGCTCCCGGCGCGGTGTACGACGTCTTCGAGGTCGTGAAGAACTCCACGGCAGCCGTGCCCTGCTCGCGGGGCCCGTGACTGCTCTGCCCACGGCCGCCGAACGGCACATGGAAGTCCACTCCTGCCGTGGGCAGGTTCACCATCACCATGCCCGCCTTCGAGTGACGCTTGAAGTGCGCGGCCTCGGCGAGGTCCTTGGTGACGATGCCGGCGGAGAGGTTCATGGTGCTGGCATTGGCCGCCGCCAGGGCGTCGTTGTAGTCAGAGACACGCACGACCGACATGACCGGACCGAAGATCTCCTCGGTGTTGATCGTGTCGGTGATCGACGTGCCGACTGCCAGGGCTGGGCTCAGGTAGTGGCCCTCTGCCGCCGATTCCAGGCGCACTCCGCCGATGACATGAGCACCCTCGCGGCGTGCGACCGCCAGGTACTCCTCGTCCTGCGCGAGTTGCGAGGGATCCACCACGGGCCCCATGTCGATGCCCTGGTCCCGAGCATCTCCGACGGTCCAGGTGGCCATCCGCCGCTCCATCGCCTCGATGAAGGCGTCGTGGATGCCGTCGGTCACGACGAGGATCGAGGACGCGGTGCATCGCTGGCCGGTGGAGCCGAAGCCACCCTGAACAGCACACTCCACCGCGACGTCCAGGTCCCCGTGATCGGTGATGACGAGCGGATTCTTGCCGCCGAGCTCCAGTTGGACCTTCGCGCCTGTCTCGACGGTGTCCGCGAGGATGCCGCGTCCGACCGGGATCGATCCGGTGAACGTAATGGCGTCGACGTCGCGGGTCATCACCGGCCCCAGGACGGAGCCGCGCCCCAGCAGCAGGTTCAGGGCACCGTCTGGCAGACCGGCGCGGTTGAGGATGTCAACCAGTTCCCAGGCACTGGCCGGGACGAGGTCCGCCGGCTTGAACACGACCGTGTTGCCGAATGCCAAAGCGGGCGCGATCTTCCACGCGGGGATCGCGATCGGGAAGTTCCATGGGGTGATGACGCTGACGACGCCAACGGGTTCACGGGTCACGGTCACCTCGATGCCCGGTCGCACCGAGTCCAGGGCGAGCCCGTGTGGCTGGAGGACGACGCCTGCGTAGTACTTCAGGATCTGGCCGGCGCGCACGACCTCGCCCCGCGCCTCTGGGTAGGTCTTTCCCTCCTCACGAGCCAGGAGGTCCCCCAGCTCATCGGCCCGGGCCATCACCTCAGTACCCGCTCGGTCGAGAACGACGGACTTCTCCCACGGCGTCGTCGACGACCAGGCGGGCAGCGCAGCCCGGGCCGCCGCAACGGCATCCGCGGCCATCTGCGCGTCCGCCGAACTGGCGACGGCGACGATGTCCGACAGGTCCGAGGGATTGACGTCCGGACGTTCCACCGACCCGTGGACCGCCCGGCCACCGATCACCGATGTGAGGACACGCGGGCTCATCGGTAGGCCGCCAGCCCGGTGAGGGCCTCGCCCACCACGAGGGTGTGCATCTCGTTCGTGCCCTCGTAGGTGTAGACGGACTCGAGGTTGTTCATGTGGCGAATGATCGGGTACTCCAGCGTGATGCCGTTACCGCCCAGGATTCCGCGGCACTGGCGGGCGATCTCGAGGGACTCGCGTGCGTTGTTGAGTTTGCCGACGCTGATCTGCTCGGGACGGATGAGGTGCTCATCCTTCAACCGGCCTAGGTGGAGGGCCAGCAGCATGCCCTTCCCCCACTCGACGACCATGTCGGCGAGCTTCTTCTGCGTGAGCTGGTAACCACCGATGGGCTTGTCGAACTGGATGCGGTCGATCGAGTAGTCGATGGCCGTCTGGAGGCAGTCGCGGGCGGCACCCAACGTACCGAAGACGATGCCGTAGCGGGCCTCGTTCAAGCAGGACAGCGGACCACGCAGGCTCGCCACCCCCGGCAGCACTGCATCCGCCGGCAGCCGGACGCCCTCGAGGACGAGCTCGCTGGTCACCGACGCCCGCAGCGAGATCTTCTTGTGGATGAGGTTCGCGGTGAATCCCGGCGTGTCCGTGGGGACGACGAAGCCGCGGATCCCCTCGTCCGTGCGCGCCCACACGACCGCGACGTCGGCCACGTTGCCGTTCGTGATCCACATCTTCGAGCCATCGAGGACCCAGTCGTCTCCATCGCGTCGGGCACTGGTGCGCATGCCCGCCGGATTCGACCCGAAGTCGGCCTCGGTGAGCCCGAAGCAGCCGATGGCCTCACCGGCGGCCATGCGCGGAAGCCACTGCTGCTTCTGCTCCTCGGAGCCGAAGGCGTGGATGGCATACATAGCGAGGGAGCCCTGGACGCTCACCAGCGAGCGGATTCCCGAGTCACCCGCCTCCAGCTCCAGGCAGGCGAGCCCGTACGCGACGGCTGAGGTGCCCTGGCAGCCGTAACCCTCCAGGTGCATGCCGAGGACGCCCAGCTCTCCGAGCTCACGGGCGAGCTCCCGGGCCGGGAGCTCCCCGGTCTCGAACCAGTCGGCCACATCTGGACGGATGCGGGAGTCGACGTAGTCGCGCACCACATCGCGGATCGCGCGCTCCTCCTCGCTCAGGAGGCGGTCGATGTCCAGCAGCTGCGCGGGGGTCTGGGGTGCCGTGCTCATGGTTTCTCCCTGGGATGGCTTCGATGGGGATTGCGGGACCGGGGGTTCAGGAGCGCCTCGACGGCGGCGACGGAATGGGATCGGTGCTCGTCGTGCAGGGCCACGATCCGATCGACGTCCCGGGCGCGAAGCGCCCGGACCATCTGTGCGTGCTCGCCGGTGACGCGGTGTCGGTTGTCCTCGCCCTGGTAGTACAGCGCCCGGTAGGCGTCCGTGGCCTCCCACAGCTGCCGGAGAAGCCGTGACAGCCGTGGCATCCCGGCCGCGTCGTACATGGCGAAGTGGAACCGGCGATTGGCCTCGGTCATCGCGCGCACGTCTCCATCGACCGCCGCCTGCTCGATCTCCTCGGCCAGTTCGGAGATGTCGATCAGGTCACGCTCATCGAGCGCGGGCACCGCAGCCCGCAGCGCGGCATCCTCCAGCAGCGCCCGCAGGTGGTAGACCTCGCGAAGGTCATCCGTGCTGAGCTCCACGACGAAGTAGCCCCGGTGGGGGTAGTAGACCAACTGCCCCTCGGATTCAAGGGTCTTCAGCGCCTCACGCAGGGGCACCCGCGAGACCCCATAGCGCTCCGCAAGGGACTCCTGGACGAGCTGGTCACCGGGACCGAGGACTCCGGTGAGGATGTCCTCCCTCAGCCGACTCAGGACCGCGTCCTGCGCGGTCGTGCGGGCGCTCACGAGCCAGCCTCCGATGTGAGGCCGAGGAGGGCCAGCACCTCGGGCCGATCCTCATCGAGCTCCGGCGGCGCCGTCCGATAGGAGGCCGGCGTATCGGAGTAGCGGACCGGGTTCGCGACCTGTCGGTGCGTCCCGGGGCGCCGGGGATCGTCGATGGTGACGACAGGGTCCAGGCCCAGAGACTCGGCCAGAGTCAGTCCCTGCGCGATGTCGTTGATCGGTCCGCAGGGCACGCCGGCCTCGGTGATGACCTGCTGCCAGTGATCGGCACCCCTCGCCCTCAGGACCGACTCGATCAGCGACACGAGCTCCTCGCGATGAGCCACGCGTGCGGTGTTGGTCGCGAACCGGGGATCGGTGGCCAGATCGCCGCGGCCGAGCACCTCGGCCAGTCGCGCGAACTGCCCGTCGTTGCCGACGGCGAGGATCATGGGCCGGTCGGCGGCCTGGAACACCTCGTACGGGGCGATCGACGGGTGAGCGTTGCCGAGGTAGGTGGGCACGACACCCGCTCCGACCACGGAGGAGATCTGGTTCACCAGGGAGGACTGCAGACTGCCGAGCAGCGAGACCTCGACGTGCTGCCCCTCCCCCGTACGGTCGCGATGCTGGAGGGCAGCGAGGATGCCGACCGTGGCATGCAGTCCCGTCAGCACGTCGACGAGGGCCACGCCTGCCTTGGTCGGCTGGTCGGTGCCGGTGATGCTCATGAGTCCGCCCGTCGCCTGGACGAGGAGGTCATACCCGGGCAGGCCGGCTCCGCCGCCGGAGCCGAAGCCGGTGATGGTGCAGTAGACGACCCGCGGATTCCGGGCACGCACCGATGCAGCGTCGAGCCCGAAGCGCTCCAGCGCCCCGGGGCGGTAGTTCTCGACGAGGACATCGGCAGTCTCGGCGAGCCGGGTCGCCACATCGGCGTCGTCCGGATCGCTCAGGTCGAGCGCGATCGAACGCTTGTTGCGATTGACCGCCTGGAAGTAGGTGGCCTGGCCGTCGTCCGCGAAGGGCGGGCCCCACCCGCGGGTGTCGTCACCGGCCCCCGGACGCTCCACCTTGACGACCGTTGCCCCGAGGTCGGCGAGGAGCATGGTGGCGTACGGGCCGGCGAGCACGCGCGAGAAGTCGGCGACGAGCAGGCCGTCCAGGGCACCGGGCATGGACGGATTGTATCCAATTCTTGCGGGAATGTATCCAATTCGTGGTGACGTGTGTCACTCACGGAGCAGCGGGGTGATGGCCTCGAGGACCCGGATGTCCTCGATGGTGCTCGGCACCGGCTCTGGACGACCGTCCGCGATACCCCGCATCGTCCGCCGCAGGATCTTTCCCGACCGGGTCTTGGGAAGGCCCGGGACGATGACGACCTGCTTGAGGGCCGCCACCGGGCCTATCTGCTCTCGAACGGACGCGACGACCTCCTGCTGCAGTCGCTCGGGCGCAATGTCTGCCCCGGCCTTCAGGACGACGAAGGCCCGGGGCACCTGGCCCTTGAGCTCGTCGTGCACCCCGATCACTGCGCACTCGGCCACGGCCGGGTGGGCAGCGACGACCGCCTCCATGGATCCGGTGGACAATCGATGTCCGGCCACGTTGATGACGTCGTCGGTGCGCCCCATGACATAGAGGTACCCGTCCTCGTCGAGGTATCCGCCGTCACCGGAGGTGTAGCAGCCCGGGTGGGTACTGAGGTAGGAGTCGATGAACCGCTCGTCGTCGCCCCACAGGGTCGGCAGGGTCCCTGGGGGAAGCGGCAGGCGGATGACGATCGCCCCGTCCTGGCCCGGTGGCAGATCGGCACCGTCCGGGCCGACGACGCGAACGTCATAGCCGGGCACCGGTAGCGAGGGCGAGCCTGGCTTGATCGGCAGGGAATCCAGTCCCCGCAGATTCGCGGCGATCGGCCACCCGGTCTCCGTCTGCCACCAGTTGTCGACCACCGGGACCCCGAGACGTTCCGTCGCCCAGGCGTAGGTGTCGGGGTCCAACCGCTCCCCCGCCAGGAAGAGTGAGCGCAGGGAGGAGACATGGTGCACCGCGAGCAAAGACCCCTGCGGGTCCTCCTTCTTGATCGCGCGGATCGCCGTCGGTGCGGTGAAGAGTCCGGCGATGCCGTGCTCGGCGATCACCCGCCAGAAGGCCCCGGCATCCGGAGTGCCCACGGGCTTGCCCTCGAACATCACGGTCGTGGCCCCACAGATGAGAGGGGCATAGACGATGTAGGAGTGGCCGACGACCCAGCCGACATCCGACGCCGCCCACCAGACGTCGTCGGGCCCCATGCCGTAGACGTTCTCGAACGACCACGCCATGGCAACGGCATGACCGCCGTTGTCGCGCACGATGCCCTTGGGCTTTCCCGTCGTGCCCGAGGTGTAGAGGATGTAGAGCGGATCGGTCGCACGCACCGGCACAGGCGCATGCGGCTCGGCACCTGCCATCGCCACAGCCCAGTCGACGTCGCCGGGAGCCAGCGAGGCAGGCGCCTGTGCCCGCTGAAGGACGACGCGGGCTTTCGGGGAGTGCTGCGCGAGAGCCATGGCCTCGTCGACCAGCGGCAGGTACTCGATCACACGCCCCGGCTCGATCCCGCAGCTCGCTGCGATGATCACGGTGGGGTGCGCGTCATCGATCCGCACCGCGAGCTCCGCCGGCGCGAACCCTCCGAAGACGACCGAGTGCACGGCGCCGAGGCGAGCGCACGCCAGCATCGCGACAACCGCTTCGGGGACCATCGGCAGGTAGAGCAGGACGCGGTCGCCCTTCGCCACCCCGAGTCCCGCGAGCACCCCGGCGAAACGGGACACCTCGGAGAGCAGCTCTGCGTAGGTGATGTGGCGCAGGCTTCCCGTCAGCGGACTGTCATGGATGATTGCGACGCGGTCTCCCCGCCCGGCGGCCACGTGTCGGTCGAGGGCATTCGCACATGTGTTCAGCTCACCGTCAGGAAACCAGCGATACAGCGGCGCCGCAGAGGAGTCGAGTCCGATCGTCGGAGGCACCGTCCAGTCGACCCGACCGCACTCCGCGAGCCAGAAGCCGCTGGGATCCTCGCGGGCGCTGTCCCGAGCCTCGGTGTACGCCGACATCGCGGTCCTTTCCGTCGGTTCTGCTAGGGCGTCGTCGAGTCTCCACGCGACGGTGCAGGCGACGCCGGGCCCGGTGAGGGGTCTGCCGACGTGGTGCTGCGCCCCGCCAACCCCTTGCGGGTCGCGGTCGACACCAGCCGGATGAGGATGCCGACGAAGACCAGGTCGAGGGCCATCTGGACCATTGTCACGGCCCGGGCAGGAGTGGTGACCGGCGTGATGTCGCCGAAGCCGACGGTGGCCAGCACCGTCAGCGCGAAGTAGAACGACGAGAAGGCATTGAGCGGCTCGGTGAACGCATTGGTGTCGAACAGTGATATCGCCACGTAGACCATGGCGAACACGGCGAGGAAGAGCGCAGCGAGCAGGACGATGGACTCCGCGGCCATGAGGGTGGGGAACTTCGACCGGGTGATGCGGCGCAGTTCGCGCCGCGAGATGACGATGTAGATCACGATGCCCACCAGCGCCACGGCGGCCGGCGCGATCATGCGGCCGTCCGGGGCGTCGGGAACCAGCGTCAGCATGAAGGTGATGACGAAGAAGCCGATGACGAGACGGACGGCCACCCCGATGATGGCCCACACCAATTCCCGCCTGCTGGGCCGAAGCGCGGGCGGGGCGTCGTCGAGAATGGGCACGGACATGGCGACGAGTCTGCCATGCACTCACGGGCCTGAAGGTCGGTTCAGGAGGGCGCGGCGGCCAATTGACCGCAGGCGCCGTCGATCTCGCGGCCCCGCGTGTCGCGCACCGTGACAGCAACACTCCGTTCACGCAGGGCGCGGACGAACTCACGCTCATCCCGGGGATCCGAGGAGGTCCACTTCGAGCCCGGCGTCGGGTTGAGAGGAATGAGATTGACGTGCACCAAGTGTCCGGCCAGGAGGTCACCGAGGAGTTCCGCCCGCCAGCGCTGGTCATTGATGCCACGGATCAGCGCGTACTCGATGCTCACCCGACGATGCGTGCGGTCCGCGTACTCCCACGCTGCGTCCAGGACCTCGCACACCTTCCAGCGCGTGTTGACGGGGACCAGGGTGTCGCGCAGGGTGTCATCGGGCGCATGCAGCGAAACAGCCAGCGTCACCGGCAGGCCTTCGCCCGCCAGCTCTCTGATCCGAGGCACGAGTCCGACCGTCGACACCGTGATGCCCCGAGCACTCATCCCGAGGCCCTCCGGTGGC
This sequence comes from Candidatus Nanopelagicales bacterium, assembly GCA_030830865.1. Taxonomy (GTDB): domain Bacteria; phylum Actinomycetota; class Actinomycetes; order S36-B12; family S36-B12; genus UBA10649. The sequence continues at coordinate 13,250 of JAURME010000172.1, forward strand.
TCTGCGGTGAGCCGTCGCAGTGCGCCGACCACCGACCGGTAGTTGGCCAGCGGCTCACCCATGCCCATGAAGACGACGTTGGAGACTCGGCCAGGACCGCCCTCGATCTCGCCTCGCTGCAGGGAGCGCGCGCCGGCGAGGACCTGCTCGACGATCTCGGCGGTCGAGAGGTTGCGCGTGAGACCGGCCTGCCCGGTGGCGCAGAACGGGCAGTTCATGCCGCAGCCTGCTTGCGAGGAGATGCACATGGTGACGCGGTCGGGATAGCGCATCAGGACGCTCTCCACCAGAGCGCCGTCGTGAAGCTGCCACAGCGTCTTGACGGTGGTGCCTGCATCACACGAGATGGAGCGCATCGGCGTGAGCAGGTGCGGGAGGAGGACCTCCGCGATGGTCGTTCGCACCTCCTGCGGCACGTCGCTCCACTCGTCCGGATCATCACTCAGCCGCGCGAGCCACTGGCGGGACACCTGGTCGGCACGGAAGCCGGGCAGCCCGAGCTCCTGCACGGCCGCCTTGCGCTCCGCGGCGTCGAGGTCCATGAGGTGGCGCGGGGGCCTTCCCCGCCGCGGCGCCTCGAAGATGAGTTCTCCTGGTTGTGGCATGACGGTCAGAACACGACGCCGGCGCCGAGGAACAGGGTGAACAGCGCCCACGATGTGAAGGCGTTCGGGACCAGGGAGTCGAAGCGATCCATCATGCCGCCGTGCCCGGGCAGGAACGAGCCCATGTCCTTGACCCCGAGGTCGCGCTTGATCGCGCTCTCGGCGAAGTCACCACCTGTGGCCGTCACGGTCATGACCAGACCGACGATGACGCCCTGCCACCACGGAGCCTCGAACAGGAACGTGAAGCAGAGGGCACCGACGAGCCCCTGGAGGATGACCGATCCGGCCAGGCCCTCCCAGGACTTCTTGGGGCTGATCTGCGGAGCGATCGGATGCCGGCCGAACAGCACACCGGCCGCGTATCCGCCGATGTCATTGCTGATGGTGAGCAGGACGAACGCGACGATGCGTGCCGGGCCGTTGTCAGCCGCGAGCGTCAGGCTGAGGAACCCCGCCATGAACGGCAGGTAGGCGACCGTAAACACGCTGGCAGTCACGTCGCGTACATAGCCCTCGTAGCCGCGCCGGATACGCCACAGCAGCGCGACGAGGATGGCCACACCGGTTCCCGCGATCAGGGCGACCGGTCCCCAGACGTAGGCGATGGCCGGAATCGCCACGGTGGCGACGTACACCGGCGTACGCGCGACCCGGACGCCGACGCCAGCGAAGGCTGCGACCACCTCGCGGACTGCCACCAGCATGGTCGCGATGACGACCAGGACGAACAGCCACTTCCAGGTGAACAGGCTCAGGATCACGAGAACGCCCAGGCCGACGCCCGAGGCGATGGCGGCAGGCAGGTTCCGCCCCGCACGTGAGCGGGGCGGCGAGTCGGCGGTGTCCTCACCCATGAGGGCGAATCAGACCTCGAGCAGTTCTGCTTCTTTGTGCTTGAGGATCTCGTCGATGTGCTCGACGTGCTTGTGCGTCACCTCGTCGAGGTGCTTCTCCCCACGCCGGACATCGTCCTCACCCGCATCGCCGTCCTTCTGGAGCCGGTCGAGCGCATCCTTCGCGTGGCGTCGGATGTTGCGGACAGACACACGAGCATCCTCGGCCTTGTTCTTGGCGACCTTGATGTACTCCTTGCGGCGTTCCTCCGTGAGCTGAGGCAGGTTGATCCGGATGATCTCGCCGTCGTTGTTGGGGTTGATGCCCAGGTCGCTCTCTCGCAGCGCCTTTTCGATGGCTTGCATGGCGCCCTTGTCATACGGCGAGATGATGATCATGCGGGCCTCGGGGATCTGGATGCCCGCGAGCTGGTTCACGGGGGTCATAGCGCCGTAGTAGTCGACCATCACCTTGTTGAACATCGCCGACGTGGCCCGGCCGGTGCGAATGGTGCTGAAGTCCTCACGGGCGACGGAGATGGCCTTGTCCATCTTCTCCTCGGCATCGAGGAGGATGTCGTCGATCTGCTCGCTCACGTGCTGCTCCCGTTCGTCAGGCGTCGTCGGTCGAGACTAGCGTCCCGATGGTCTCTCCTCGCACGGCCCGGGCGATGTTGCCCTCGACCAGCAGGTTGAACACCACGATCGGGAGGTCGTTGTCCTGGCACAGGCTGATCGCGGTCGCGTCCGCGACCTTGAGATTTCGGGCGAGAACCTCGGCCGGGGTCAGGCGGTCGAACCGAACCGCATCGGGATTGGTGCGGGGATCGGAGTCGTAGACGCCGTCGACCCCCTTGGCCATGAGCACGACCTCGGCCCCGATCTCCAGGGCCCGCTGCGCGGCCGTGGTGTCGGTCGAGAAGTACGGAAGCCCCATGCCGGCGCCGAAGATCACGACTCGGCCCTTCTCGAGGTGGCGCACCGCCCTGCGCGGGTAGTAGGGCTCGGCGACCTGCCCCATGGCGATCGCCGTCTGCACCCGCGTCTCCACGCCGGCCTTCTCGCAGAAGTCCTGCAGGGCCAGGCAGTTCATGACGGTGCCGAGCATGCCGATGTAGTCAGCTCGGGCGCGGTCCATGCCGCGCTCGGAGAGCATGGCGCCGCGGAAGTAGTTGCCCCCACCGATGACCACGGCCACCTGGGTGCCTCCACGCACGACCTCGGCGATCTGTGCGGCGATGGACGACACCACGTCGGGATCGACGCCGAGGCCGAGATCACCCGCGAAGGCCTCTCCTGACAACTTGAGCAGCACGCGACTCCAGCCACCCTCGGGCGCCTGCGGCCACGTCTGGAGTGTGCCCTCCAGAGATGGCTGAACGGCGCCGGACGTGTTCGTGGGGCTCATGGGTTCCCTCCGGTCGGTCCGACGCCGTTCAGTATGTCCAATGTCGACCCACGCTGGCAGGCCGACCGCGGTTCTCCGTGTCAGGCCTGGCCTGGCTCGAAGCGCGCGAAGCCGGTGACCGTGGTGCCGGCCTCCTCAAGGACCTGGGCGACGGACTTCTTGTTGTCCGTGACACTCGGCTGCTCGAGGAGCACATTGTCCTTGAAGAACGCGTTGACCCGGCCCTCGACGATCTTCGGCAGCGCCTGCTCGGGCTTGCCCTCCTCCTTGGCCGTGGCCTCGGCGATGCGACGCTCGTTCTCGACCACATCAGCCGGGACGTCGTCGCGAGTGAGGAACTGGGGCCGCATCGCGGCGATCTGCATGGCAGCACCGCGAGCAGCCTCCGAGTCGCCGGAATAGGCGACGATGACGCCGACCTGCGGTGGCAGGTCGGATGCCCGATGGTGGAGGTAGGTCGCGACCGTGCCGTCGAACGCGGCGACGCGGCCGAGTTCGATCTTCTCGCCGATCACGCCGGCCATCTCGGTCGTGGCGACCTCGACGGTGCGACCGTCGGGCAGGAGCGCCGCGAGAACCGCATCGCGGTCGTTGAGCGAGCCGGCGTCGGCCACGGCCGCCACCTGAGAGGCCAGGGCCAGGAAGTCCTCGTTCTTGGCGACGAAGTCGGTCTCACAGAGAAGCTCGATGAGGGCCGTACCCTGGGCGGCGACGAGGCCGTTCGAGGCCTCGCGCTCGGCACCTCGCTTGGCCGCCTTGGCGGCGCCGGAGATACGGAGGTGCTCGACGGCCTTGTCGAAGTCGCCTCCCACCTCCTCCAGGGCCTTCTTGCACTCCATCATTCCGGCGGAGGTGAGATCGCGGAGCTTCTTGACGTCAGCGGCGGTGATGTTCGCCATGGTGTGTTGTTCCTTACGGCAGTGGTGGTGACGGGGATGACGGGGGTGACAGGGCAGTCGTCGTCTCCCGGCGAGCGGTTCGCGCTCGCCGGGAGACGGTGGACGACTACTCGGCGGCCGGCTCCGCGGCCTCGACGACAGTCTCGGTGACGACCTCGGCAGGGGCCTCAGCCGCGGCCTCAGCGCCGGCGAGGAGCTCGCGCTCCCACTCGGCGAGCGGCTCCTCGGCCTCGGATATTCCACCACCGGCGCGGGCGATGAGGCCCTCGGCGACGGCGTCCGCGATCACGCGGGTGAGCAGCGCGACGGAGCGGATCGCGTCGTCGTTGCCCGGGATGGGGAAGTCCACCTCATCGGGATCGCAGTTGGTGTCGAGGATCGCGATGACCGGGATACCGAGCTTGCGCGCCTCGCCGACGGCGATGTGCTCCTTCTTGGTGTCGACGACCCACACGGCACTCGGGATCTTGGCCATGTCGCGGATGCCACCGAGCGTGCGCTCGAGCTTCTCCTTCTCACGGCGCATCATGAGGAGTTCCTTCTTGGTGAAGCCGGAGCCCGCGACGTTGTCGAGGTCCATCTCCTCAAGCTCCTTCATGCGCTGAAGGCGCTTGTGCACGGTGTTGAAGTTGGTGAGCATGCCACCGAGCCAACGCTGGTTGACGTACGGCATGCCGACACGGGTCGCCTGCTCGGCAATGGCCTCCTGGCCCTGCTTCTTGGTCCCCACGAACATCACGGACCCGCCGTGGGCGACGGTCTCCTTGACGTACTCGTAGGCGCGATCGATGTAGGACAGCGACTGCTGCAGATCGATGATGTAGATGCCATTGCGCTCGGTGAAGATGAATCGCTTCATCTTCGGGTTCCAGCGACGGGTCTGATGCCCGAAGTGGACTCCGCTCTCGAGCAGCTGGCGCATGGTCACGACGGCCATGGGTGCACTCCTGTACGGGCTGCGGTGGCAGCCCTGTTACGGGACGTCCTCAGGACGTCCCTGTCGGTTCGGACCGGCCGGCTGGCCGCTCCCCTGTCGACCCCTGGGCGCCGAAGCCCGTCCGAGGACGGGACCGACCGGCGACCAGCCACTGCCGAGGCAGCGGTCCGGGTCATGCGAATTCCTTCGAGGCGGACGGATCCTCCTCGAGGGTGGCACCAGTGTAGGGGCTGGAGGTTGCTGAGCTGTCCCCAGCCTCCCGGATATCGGTCAGCCGTCCACAGGACCGAGCGGCATCGCCACGTCGGACCCACCGGGGAAGACGCTTCCGGTATGCCCGTCGAAGCGATGATCGTCTCGATCCTGCTGCCGTGGTTGGCCGCTCCCCTGGACCCAACTCCGGTCCCGGGGAGGGTCCACCCGCCCGTGGTTCCGGTACGGGTCGTGACGCCGTATCGCCCACCTCCCGAGCCGTGGGAGCCTGGCCACCGGGGCATCGACCTTGTGGCCCGGGCCGGCCAGCAGGTGCGGGCCCCCGTGGAGGGCCGGGTGGCGTTCGCCGGTGATGTGGCGGGGCGACCGGTGGTGACCCTCACCATCGCTTCGGGCCGGCGGTTGACGTTCGAGCCCGTTCGCACGGAGCGCGCCGAGGGCGCCCGGATCAGCGCGGGAGCACTGCTGGGGCACCTCGCCCCCACGGGACCGGATTCAGGTCACTGCGGCGGCCCACATCCGTGTCTGCATGTGGGCCTCCGCACCGTGGACGGCTACCGAGATCCGCGGCCCTTTGTGCTGGGAAGCCCCGTGCTCAAGCCGACGGCACCCATCCTCAGGATGCGGAGTCCTCGCTGACGGCTCGCGGGTGGGCCTGCACGTAGCTGGCCCGAAGGCGCTCCACCGAGACGTGCGTGTAGCGCTGGGTCGTCGCCAGGCTGGCGTGCCCGAGCAGCTCCTGCACCGACCGCAGGTCCGCACCCCCCTCGAGAACGTGGGTGGCGGCCGAGTGGCGCAGGCCGTGTGGCGCGAGGTCGGTGACACCGGCCTCCCTCGCGAGCCGATGGACGACCGTCCGGACCGTCCGGGGGTCGACGCGGCCTCCCCGGACACCGAGGAGGAGGGCATCGCCCGACCGGGCGTTCGCCAGGGCCTCGCGGACCTCCCACCACCCGTCGAGAGCGCGGGCGGCCGGTCCGCCGAAGGGCACAGTCCGCTCGCGATCGCCCTTGCCCCGGACGAGAAGGACCCGTTCCCGGCGATCCACATCCGCCCGATCCAAACCGCACAGCTCGGACACCCGGATTCCCGTTCCGTAGAGCAGTTCCACCATGGCCGAATCGCGCAGGCCCACGGGGGATCCGTCATCGGCGGCCACCGCCGCATGATCCATGAGCGCAGCCGCCTCATGGGCGTCCAGGACCGCGGGAAGCACCTGCGACACCTGGGGGCTGGCCAGCCGTTCCCCCGGGTCCGATTCCATCAGGCCCCTCTGCTCACACCAGGATGTGAAGCTCCTCGCAGCGGCAGAGCGTCGGGCGAGCGTCGCCCGGGAGCTGCCCAGACCGCTGAGTTCGGCGAGCCACCCCCGCAGAACGGCCAGCGTGATTGATCGCGGATCCTCGACGCCGCGACCGGCGCAGAATGTCGCAAGGCTCCGTAGATCGCCCGCGTAGGCCCGGACCGTGTGCGGGCTGCATCGTCGCTCATCGGCCAGATGTCCGAGGAAGCCGTCCAGTGCGAGATCCCACGCACCCGGGACCTGCCCCGCGGCCGCTGACGTCGATGGAGCACTGGTCACCATCCGATTGTGACTCGCGGGGCGCCGATGTCCGGCCAGGCGCGCGGCGCGGTGGACGTCAGCGTCGCAGGCGACCTCGATCGGTCAGCCGCCATCCGTCCAGGCTGTAGGCCAGCAGGCCGTCGTCGGACAGCGATGCGAGAGCCCGCGAGACGTCCGCCTCGGGCAGGCCCGTCGCACACACGAGGCCGTCCGGCGTGATGCCACCGCGCGCCGGAATCGCATCACGGACACGGGATGCGATCGGGTCGGGCTGAGACCCATGCCCATCGATCGCGGAATGCTCGTATCGAAGACCGGCATCGAGATCCACGGCGACCAGGACATCCTCGATGCCGGCGGCCAGCTGGGCCTCCCCGCCCTGGATCATGCGATGGCACCCCAGGGAAGCCGGCGCGGTCACCGGACCGGGCACGGCGAGCACGGGCCGAGCCATGGACTGGGCGGCCCGCGCCGTGGCTGCCGTTCCCGATCGCTCGGCTGCCTCGACGACGACCGTGGCGCGGGCGAGGGCGGCGATGACCCGGTTGCGGGACAGGAAGCGCTGACGGCGGACCCTCTCGCCCAGCGGCACCTCGCTGACCACGACGCCCTGATCGGCGATGGCCGTGAGCAGGGGCGCATGCGCTCGCGGATATGGCACGTCGACGCCACCGGCGACGACAGCGATGGTGACGCCGTCTGCGGCGAGTGCCCCATGGTGCGCGGCGGCGTCGATGCCGAGGGCGGCACCGGAGATGACCGTCCACCCGAGGGACCCGAGTTCCGCCGCCCAGGAACGGGCGATCTCGACGCCGTACATGCTGCAGGCCCGGGCGCCGACGATCGACACCGACCGAAGGGCCAGCAGGCGCAGGTCAGCGGCCCCCAGCACCCACAGGGCAAACGGTGCCAGCGGCGCCAGGGCGTCGACCTGCGTCGGCCATTCCCGGTCACCGGGCGTGATGATCCGCGCGCCGATCCGGTGCGCCCGGTCCTCCGCCGTCTCCGAATGCTGGGCCGCCATGCGCGCGAGCAGGCCCTCCTGGTGACGCAGGCCGCTCATGCCACCGCGGATGCGATCGACGGTCTCGCGTGCGCCGAGGCGTGCCACGAGCCGCGCGACCGAGGCATCCGCGGGTTCGGCCGCGTGAGCGAGCGCGATCCATGCCGCCCGATCCTCCTGCTCCCTGCTGTTCAGGTCCATGACGTCTGCGCTCCCCTCAGGGTCAGGGCCGCCGTGACATCGTCTCGGCCGGGACGATCGCGGCCAGCGAGGTCGGCCAGTGTCCACGCCATCCGCAGGACCCGGTCGACGCCCCGGAGGTTGACCGAGCGCCGCTCCGCCTCATGCAGGGCTTCGGCTCCTGCCTGGTCCGGCCTCCACGGACCACGGAGCTGACCGGTCGGGACGTCCGCGTTGCAACGCCAGGGGGTTCCCTCCAGGCGACGGCGGGTCCGCTCGCGGGCGGCTTCGACCCGCTGGCGCACTGCAGCACTCGGCTCGGGAGTCGACGAGGACCGCAGTTCGCCGTCACTGGGGCGTTGCACGATGAGGCGGATGTCGATGCGATCCATGAGCGGTCCGGACAGGCGCGATGCGTACTTCTGGATCGACACCGGCGAACACGAGCACCCACGGAGGGACATGCGGTGTCCGCAGGGGCACGGATTGGCTGCGAGAACGAGCTGGAATCGCGCCGGCAGGGTGCCGCACCAGCCGGCCCTGTGCATGACGACCTCGCCGCTCTCGAGTGGCTGACGAAGGCCCTCCAGCGCGGGACGACAGAACTCGGGAGCCTCGTCGAGGAAGAGGACCCCGCGGTGCGCGAGGGTCACCGCACCGGGGATGACGCGCCCGGCCTGGACCGAGCCGAGCAGGGATGCGGCCGATGCCGAATGGTGCGGAGCCTGCAGCGGTGGCCTCCCCCGTTCGGTCGGGAGCGATGTCAGCCCCGCCACCGAGTGGATGGCCGCCACCTCGAGAGCCTCCTCGGCAGACAGTGGTGGGAGGAGTCCGGGCAGTCTCGCCGCGAGCAGCGTCTTGCCGACGCCCGGTGCTCCGACCATGGCGAGGTGGTGGCCCCCTGCCGCCGCCACCTCGAGCGCCCACCGGGCAATGGGCTGCCCGCGCACATCAGCCAGGTCCGGGACATGCACACCGGCCGATGCCTGAACGGCGCCCGAGTCCGGGCCACCGAGGACCGGGGAGGCCGTCGCCTCCACCTCCGCCTCAGCGGGCTTCCCGGTGAGCAGGTGGCACACCTGGGACAGGGATGCCGCCCCCCAGACCTCGATGCCCGGCACACCGGCGACATCCGCGGCGATGTCGCTGGACACCACCACACGACGCAGCCCGGCGGACCGGGCGGCCAGTACTGCGGCAAGCGTTCCCCGGGCGCGGTGGAGCCGGCCGTCCAACCCCAGTTCCCCGAGGAAGGCCGTGGCCTCCAGCCCATCCTGGGGCAGTTCACCCGCGGCGGCGAGCACTCCGACCGCGAGCGGCAGGTCGAGGCCCGCTCCGTGCTTGCGCACCTCGGCCGGCGACAGGCTCACCGTGATCCTCCGATTGGGCCACGGGTGTCCGGAACTGTCCACGGCACAGCGCGCCCGGGATTTGGCCTCGGACACCGAGGCATCGGGCAGACCGACGATGCCGATGCTGGGCAGGCCGTCGGATACGGCGACCTCGACACGGACCAGCTCCCCGCGGACGCCGTTGACCACGATCCCGTGGACCGTCGCAAGAGTCATGACTACGCCACCCCGACCATGTGCTCGACGACAGGGCGCCCCTGGGGTGGGACGATGACGCACACGACGTCGAAGCGGATTTCCGGAATGTAGATCTCCTGGGAGTCCAGCCAGTGCAGTGCCAGTTCGCGCAGGCGTCGGACCTTGCGCGGGCCCACGGCTTCGGCAGGAGTGCCGTACCTCTTGCTCCGTCTGGTCTTCACCTCGCAGATGACCAGGCAGTCACCATCACGGGCGACGATGTCGATCTCGCCCGTCCGGCACCGCCAGTTGCGGGCGAGCACGCGCATGCCGCTCGCGGTCAGCCAGGCCGCGGCGAGATCCTCACCGAACCGCCCCAGCGCGTCCTTGCTCCCCATGGGGACCACCTCCGGGGTTCACCCTCGGAGACGGGCTTCGTGCGTGACAGCCCCGAGCCCGGTGTTGTGGACGGCTGACCACGAGGCCGCGACCTGTGGACGAGCGATCAGTCCGAGGACGTCACTCCGGGCAGGCGCCAGCTGCGGCGATGCATCGGAGTCACTCCATGCGACGCGAGGGCCGCCACGTGGCCCGGTGCTGCGTAGCCCTTGTTGTCGGCCCATTCATACTCGGGAAACTGCTCGTGCAGTCCGATCATGATCGCATCGCGCTCGGTCTTGGCCAACACGCTCGCGGCCGCGACGGATGTGCAGGTGAGATCCCCCTTGATGCGGGTGACCACGCTCGGCGTGGGTCCCAGCTCGTCGTCCGGATCCAGCAGGCTCTGCTGCCCCGGCCCGGACAGCCAGTCATGGGACCCGTCGAGCAGGACCACATCCGGCACGACCCCGAGGCCGGCGAGAGCCCGGAGGCCCGCGAGGCGCAGTGCGCCGGTGATACCTCGATCGTCGACCTCCCACGCCTGGGCATGGCCCACCGACGAGGCCACACACCACGACCGGATCCGGGGCACCAGCTGGACGCGGGCCGGCGCCGACAGGAGTTTGCTGTCGCGGACCCCGGGCAGGGCCGGTACGGACAGGTCCACGACGACGACGCCCACACTGACCGGCCCGCACAGGGCTCCTCGGCCGACCTCGTCCATGCCGGCCACCGTGGTGGCACCGGCCCGAAGGAGTTCACGCTCGATCCGGAGCGACGGCGCTGTGCCCACGATCAGGGGGTGGCGCCCTGTGTGATCGCCGGGCTGTCGAAGATCTCGGGCACGGGGACGGTCGCGATGCGGTTCAGCGGCCACAGGACCAGGACAACCCGTCCCACCACCTCGCTGGCCGGCACGGCTCCGTTCTCCACCTGTAGGTGATACCGCGAGTCGCGTGAGTTGCCGCGGTTGTCGCCCATGACGAATACGCCACCCGGTGGCACGACCACGTCGAACTGCACCTGATTCGTCGATCCCTTGACGTAGTCCTCGACGAGCGGCTCGCCATTCAGCACGATGCGGCCATCCGCGTTGCAGCAGGAGATCCGATCGCCCTCGACTGCGATCACACGCTTGACGAGGTCCTTGCCGGTGTCACTGGGCAGCAGGCCGATGAAGGTGAGTGCGGTACGCACCATGCCCCGGGCACCGCCCTCGGGCGGCGGTGGCTCGGGCAGCCAGTCACTCGGATCCTTGAACACGACGACCTCGCCGCGGTTGACGCCGCCCATCGTCGTGGAGATGCGGGAGGCGATGATGCGGTCGCTGATCGCGAGGGTGTCCTCCATCGAGGCACTGGGCACGAAGAAGGCCTGTACGAGGAAGGCGCGCACCAGCGCCGACAGCACGAGGGCTGAGACGATGATGATCGTCGTCTCGCCGAGCCAGCGAGCGAACCCACCGCCCTGCCTTTGCGACACCCGGTCGCGCGCGTGTCGACCGCGCCCCTGCGGAGGCTCCGGAAGGGGCTCGTGCGGATCACGAGCCGAGGCGGCCATCTACCGGCCCGCCGCGGGAAGGGCGGCGAAGGTCTCGGGGATGTCCACCGAGCCGATCCGACCCAGCGGCCACAGCACATTCATCGCGCGGCCCACGACCTTGGACTCGGGAACGAACCCGCCCCCGGGATCTCCCATGTGCGCCCTGGAGTCCGCTGAGTTGGACCGGTGGTCACCCATGACCCACAGCATGCCCGCCGGGACGACCACGTCGAAGTCCTGCATGCTCGGCGCGTCGCCGGTGAACAGGTAGGGGAACTCGTCGAGCTCTACCCCGTTGACGGTGACGCGTCCACTCGGGCTGCAGCACGCGACCCGATCGCCGCCCACTCCGATGACCCGCTTGACGAAGTCCGTGGAATCGGGAGCCATGACCCCCAGGGACTGACCCACCCAGGCGACACCTGCACTCAGCGGATTGCGCTGGGGCACCTCGGACATCGGGACGAAGCTGTCGGCGCCGTCGAACACGACGACGTCGCCGCGCTCGATGGGGCGCGTGTGGTAGACGAGTCTGTTCACCAGGATACGGTCGCCGATCTGCAGGGTGTCCTCCATCGACCCCGAGGGGATGGAGAACGGCTTGGCGACGAAGGTGGTGATGAGCAGGACGGCGCCGATCGCGATGCCGATGGTCACGGGGATGTCCCACCAGGACTGTCCCTTGCCCTCGCGTCGGCTCACGTTCCCGCTTTCCACCCTCCCGGACGAACCGCCGTCCCGTTCGACGGCCGTGACGTTCAGTCCTCGGACTTGGGAGTCTCGCGACGCTCGCGGATCTTGGCCTTCTTGCCCCGCAGGTCCCGCAGGTAGTACAGCTTCGCCCGGCGGACATCACCGCGGGTCACGACCTCGATCTTCTCGACAATCGGAGTGTGCAGTGGGAACGTCCGCTCCACACCCACGCCGTAGGACACCTTGCGGACGGTGAACGTCTCGCTGACGCCCGAGCCGGAGCGGGCGATGACCACACCCTGGAACATCTGGGTACGGGTCTTGTTGCCCTCGACGACCTTGACGTGGACCTTGAGGGTGTCACCGGGACGGAAGTCCGGGATGTCGGTCTTGAGGGAGGCTGCGTCGACGGCGTCGAGCGTCTTCATGGCGATGTCGCTTCCTGCAGGCGCCACAGGTCGCCCACTCGTGTGGGGATGAGGGTCGTGCTTCGCGGCCGAGGCCGGTACCCACCCGGAACGCGTCCCCTGTGGCGGGGCGAACCGAGAACGATCAGGCGATAGTCACCTGTGCGGGCCTGCGTAGTCTGCCACGATGTCCCGCAGGGCCCCAAACCCGGGGCACATCGAGCGGGATCAGACCTCGCGGCGCCCCACCATCTGACCCCACCGCCGGAACCCTAACGTCACCCCATCACGAGGAGCTTCGAGCAACGATGACCCTGGACGAACGCGCTGGAAGCGTGGCCACCCACGAGGACCTCGTGGACGTCGCCTCCTTGGTGACCGCCTACTACACGCTGCACCCGGACCCCTCGGACGTGGCCCAGCAGGTGGCCTTCGGGACCTCCGGTCACCGTGGCTCGTCCTTCGACACCGCCTTCAACGAGGATCACATCGCGGCGACGACCCAGGCCATCTGCGACCACCGCAAGAAGGCCGGCATCTCCGGCCCGCTCTACCTCGCTCGTGACACCCACGCCCTGAGTGAGCCCGCCTGGACGACAGCACTGGAGGTGCTGACGGCCAACGACGTGCCCGTTCTCATCGATCTCCAGGGCGGCTACACCCCGACCCCGGCTCTCTCCCACGCCATCCTCGTCCACAACCGCGGGCTGAGCGTCGACGACTCCCGGCGAGCCGACGGAATCGTCGTCACCCCCTCCCACAATCCCCCGCGCGACGGCGGCTTCAAGTACAACCCTCCGGACGGCGGCCCAGCCGGATCCGACATCACCGGTGCGATCCAGGATCGGGCGAACGACTACCTGAGCCGCCGCATGGCCGGGGTTCGACGCATCACGATGGCCCAGGCCCACGCCACAGGGAACATCGGCACCTATGACTTCCTCCTGTCGTATGTCGACGACCTCCCGTCCGTCGTCGACCTCGAGGCGATCCGGTCCGCGGGGGTGCGGATAGGCGCCGATCCCCTCGGCGGCGCCAGCGTCGCCTACTGGGCGGCCATCGCCGAGCGACATGGCCTCGACCTGACCGTCGTCAATCCCCTCGTCGACCCGACATGGCGGTTCATGACCCTGGACTGGGACGGCAGGATCCGGATGGACTGCTCCTCCCCACACGCCATGGCCTCGCTCATCGAACAGCGCGGCACCTACGACATCGCCACCGGCAATGACGCGGATTCTGACCGGCACGGCATCGTGACCCCGGACGCCGGGCTGATGAACCCCAACCACTTCCTCGCCGTCGCCATCCATTACCTCGTCGGCCACCGTCCGGGCTGGCCCGGCACGGCGGCAATCGGCAAGACCGTCGTCAGCTCCTCGATGATCGATCGAGTCGTCGCATCATTGGGCCGGCGACTGTGGGAAGTGCCGGTCGGATTCAAGTGGTTCGTGCCCGGCCTCGTCGACGGGTCGGTCGCCTTCGGCGGAGAGGAGAGCGCAGGTGCCTCGTTCCTGCGCAAGGACGGCACCGCATGGACCACGGACAAGGACGGCATCATCGCCGCCCTGCTTGCCTCGGAGATCCTCGCCACGACGGGTCGGACACCCTCGCAGCACTACGCACAATTGACCGAGCACTTCGGCAGCCCGGTCTACGCGCGGGTCGACGCCCCGGCCACCCGTGAGCAGAAGGCCGCGTTGTCACAGCTCTCGCCCGAGCAGGTCGGCGCGACCGAACTGGCCGGCGAACCGATCCTCGCGCGACTCACCCGGGCGCCCGGTAACGATGCCCCCATCGGCGGCCTGAAGGTCACGACCGAGAACGGATGGTTCGCCGCGCGCCCCTCTGGCACCGAGGACGTGTACAAGATCTACGCCGAGTCCTTCCTCGGTCCCGACCACCTTGCCCGGATTCAGGAGGACGCCCGCGGCGTCGTCGCATCCGCCCTGCGCTAGGTCTCTCGCTCCGCGAGAGGCCAGGCCTCGAGCCCTCTGAGCCCTGACTCCGGGACTCACTCCGCTAGAGGCCAGGCCTCGAGCCCTCTGAGCCCTGACTCCGGGACTCACTCCGCTCGATCCTCGTCAGGCCTCGACCACCACGGGGATGATCATCGGCCGGCGCCGGTGCTTGGAGTTCACCCACTTGCCGACCACGCGGCGGATCCGCTGCTGAAGTTCGTGGGTCTCATCGGCACCGTCGTCGAGGGCCTTCTGCACCGCCTCCGCGACAGCATCGGTGAGAGCCTTCTCCAACTCATCGTCGCCACCGAAGCCCCGCGTGTGCACCTCAGGTCCGGCCACGATCTTCGCGTCGACGATGTCCACCGCCACGAAGATCGAGATGAACCCCTCCTCACCGAGGACTCGTCGATCCTTCAGGGAGGTCTCGGTGACATCGCCCACTCCGGAGCCGTCCACGTAGACGAACCCGACGGGCACATATCCCGCCACCGTCAGTTCGCCGCCCTTCAGATCCATGACGACGCCGTCCTCGGCGATCGTCACCCGCTCCTCGGGCACGCCGACGCTCTGGGCCACCTCGGCGTTCGCGCGCATGTGCCGCCACTCACCGTGGATGGGCAGGACATTGCGCGGCTTGACGATGTTGTAGACGTACCGGAGTTCACCCGCAGCGGCGTGCCCGGAGACGTGCACCAGCGCATTGCCCTTGTGGACGACGTGTGCGCCGAGCTTGGCAAGCCCGTTGATGACGCGGAAGACCGCGTTCTCGTTGCCGGGGATCAAGGACGACGCAAGCACGACGGTGTCGCTGGGACCGACGCTGATCGGATGGTCCCGGTTGGCGATGCGCGAGAGAACCGCCATCGGCTCCCCCTGGGATCCTGTGCAGATCAGGACGGTCTCATCGTCCGGGAGATCCGGGAGATCATCGGACGCCACGAGCATCCCACCGGGGATCGTGAGGTAGCCGAGGTCGCGAGCGATTCCCATGTTGCGCACCATCGAGCGGCCGACGAACGCGATCTTGCGGCCGTGGAGTGCGGCCATGTCGATGATCTGCTGGATGCGGTGCACATGAGAGGCGAACGACGCCACGATGATGCGGCCCTCGGCACGGAGGAAGACCGCATCGAGAACGGGGACAATATCCTTCTCACTGCTGACGAAGCCGGGGACCTCGGCATTGGTGCTGTCGATCATGAGCAGGTCGACGCCCTCGTCGCCAAGGCGTGCGAAACCGTTGAGATCGGTGATGCGGCCATCAAGCGGCACCTGATCCATCTTGAAGTCACCTGTGTGCAGAACGACCCCCGCGGGTGTCCGGATGGCCAGCGCCATGGCGTCGGGAATCGAGTGATTGACCGCCATGAACTCCACATCGAACGGACCGAGTTCCAGGCTGGCGCCATCGGGTACCACCTCGACCGTGGGGGTGATGCGATGTTCACGCATCTTGGACTCCACGAATGCGAGCGTCAGCTGCGAGCCGTAGATGGGGATGTCTCCGCGCAGTCGGAGCAGGTACGGCAGCGCACCGATGTGGTCCTCATGCCCGTGCGTCAGGACCACCGCCTCGATGTCGTCGAGGCGGTCCTCGATCGGGCCGAAGTCCGGGAGGATCAGGTCGACGCCGGGCTGATCCTCCTCCGGGAAGAGGACCCCACAGTCGACGACCAGCAGACGGCCGTCGAACTCGAAGACCGTCATGTTGCGACCGATCTCACCGAGCCCTCCGAGAGCCACGATGCGGAGGGCGCCCTTGGCCAGCGCAGGCGGCGGCGGGAGTTTTACATGGCTCATGAAGCGTTCCTGTCGGTCATGCGGTGAAGCCGGTCACGCCACCATCGGCCAGGTCACGGCGCAGCGTCGCGCGCTCCTGGTCCGTGGCGTCGACGAGCGGCAGGCGGACCGGACCGGCAGGAAGTCCCTGCATCTCCAGCGCGGCCTTGGTGAGGATGACGCCCTGGGTCCGGAAGCAGCCGGTGTAGACCGGCAGGAGGCTCGCGTTGATCTCTGCGGCCCGCCGCGGGTCACCGTTCGCCAGCGCCTCGGCCATGTCCTTGAGCCGGTCTCCCACGAGATGCCCGACCACGGAGATCATGCCCGCGGCGCCGACCGCGAGCAGGGGGAGGTTGAGGATGTCGTCGCCCGAGTACCACGCCAGACCGGTCGTGCGCATGCCCCACTGCGCGAAATCAAGGTCACCCTTGGCGTCCTTGTTGGCCACGATGCGGGGATGCTCGGCCAGGCGCTTGAGCGTGTCGAGCTCGATGGCTGTGCCGGTGCGCTTGGGGATGTCGTACGTGATCATCGGCAGGTCCGTCGCATCCGCGATAGCGGTGAAGTGCCGGACGAGCCCCTCCTGCGGGGGCCGGTTGTAGTACGGGGTCACCGCCATGACTCCGTGGGCACCGACTTTGGCGGCGGACTGCGCAGCCTCGATCGAGTGGCGGGTGTCGTTCGTGCCGACACCGGCGATGATCGTGGCGCGATCCCCGACGGCCTCGATGACGGCATGCAGGACCGCCAGATCCTCGGCGTCGGACTTCGTGGACGACTCCCCCGTGGTCCCGTTGATGACCAGACCATCGTGTCGAAGCTCGTCGACGAGGTGCACCGCGAGTCGCTGAGCACCGTCCAGGTCCAGCGAGCCGTCAGCGTGGAAGGGGCTGACCATCGCGGTCAGCATCACCCCGAAGGGATGGGAGTCACTCGTGGGGCCGGGCATGGAGCCAAGGCTATCGGTTGCCTCTACGGGGCGACTCGGCCATTGGCCACGAACGCCGCATGGGTCAACGGCATGAGCCGCTGCCACTCGTCCTCGTAGCGCTCGGCCACCATCTCGATCTCCCGCTGCGGATACGAGGGGAAGTGGGAATCGTCGGCCTTGCGCCTGAGCGACAGGAAGTTCATCAGAGAGCGGGCGTTCATCGTCACATAGGCGCTCGAGTAAATCGACACGGGAAGGACCATGCGCGCGACCTCACGGGCGATCCCCGCAGCAAGCATCTCCTGATACGCCCGATAGGCGGTCGTGCACGACTCGCGCATCGAGACGTCGATGAGGTCGTACTGGGCCTCATCGCCCGGGAGGAACTCGTACGCGCCCGTCTTGCCGACCTGCAGCACGGCACGCTCGCGGTCCGGCACGTAGAACACCGGCTGGAGCTCCCGGTAGCGCCCTGACTCCTCGTTGTAGCTGGCGATGCGATGTCGCATGTGCTCACGCCAGACGAAGATCGGCGCCTGGACGAAGAAGGTCATCGAGTTGTGCTCGAACGGACTGCCGTGCCGTTCGCGCATCAGGTAGTTGATCAGACCCCGGGAGCGCTCAGCATCGCCGTCGACGTCCTCCAGGGACTGCTCACCCGCTGTGGACACTCGCGCGGCGAAGATGACATCGGCGTCGGCCGCGCTCCCCCGGACGAGCTCGACGGTCACATCGCTGCGAAAGATGATCTGCTGCTCGGACGTCACCCCGGAACCCTATCCGCGCCCGCTGGGGTGAGAGGCTCAGACATGCCCTCCTCCGGAGTCCGACCCGCGACCATGGCCGATGCCGGCCACATCGGCGCCGTCAACGTGGCCGCCTGGCGTGAGCGGCTCACGGGAATCCTGCCGGCCGATGTGCTCGAAGGCCTGTCCGCGGATGATCTCGGCATGGTGTGGGCCAGCGGCATCCTCAATCCTCCGACTCCTCAACACCTGCTCCTCGTCGCGGTCGAGGGGGATGCCGTGCTGGGGTACGCGGCGGTAGGACCCAGCGCGGATCCGGATGCCGATGCCGAGACTGCCGAGCTGATCGCCCTCGAGGTCGATCCCGCGCACCAGCGCGGCGGTCACGGGTCCCGCCTCATCGCAGCGGTGGCCGACGTGTGCCGGGCGTCCGGGATGACGACGGTGTCGGTGTGGTGCCCGGTCGCCGATGGGGTACGCCGGGGGTTCCTGCAGTCGGCCGGCTGGGGGCCGGACTCGGCGCGTCGCGACCTTCAGGTGGGCCCCGAGGACGGCGACGTGGTCCGGGAGGTCCGGCTCGTCACGGCCCTATAGCCGGCGGGGGCTGATCCAGGCAGGTGGCGTGGAAAAGCCGGCGAGTCCCCCGCGCTCGCCGGCAGGCTTCATTGTCCGGAACATTCCTACACACGGCGAGCGGGCCATGTCCCCATCGCAGGGGACAACCAGGGGTATGACCGGGTCAGGACCCGTCGTGCTCGAGGAGTCCGTCGCGAGCAGCCTCGGCATACAGCTGGGTTCGGGTCCGCGCAGGACGCCCCACGTGCTGGTACTTGGCGCGAACCCGGTCGAGGTACTCCTTCACCGTGTGCGGGGAGATGTCCATGCGCCGCGCGACAGCAGTGAGTTTCAGACCCGAGGCATATAGGCGCAGCGCGTCGAGTTCGCGCGGGCTGAGATCGGGCGACTCCGGGGCTGACGCGAGGGTGGACGCCAACTCGACCGATAGGTAGATCTCCCCCCGCGACACCGACGCCAGGGCCTCGGCCAGATCCTCGTAGGACACGCGCTTGGGCACGAATCCGAGGGCACCTGCCGCCATTCCGGCGCGGATCGCCACGGGGTTGTCGAAGGCGCTGATCATGAGGACATCGACTCCGGCTGTCCGGATGGTCCGGCAGTTGGTCGCCACATCGGGTGCGTGGGGCCCGAGATCGACATCCAGCAGGATGCAGTCGATGCCGATCGCCAGGGCCTCCTCGACCGATCCCCCGACGTAGTCCAACTGCCAGCCGGCTACCCCTCTTGAAGCTACGAGAGCGCGCAGGCCCTCACGCACGAGCTCGTGGTCGTCGACGATGGCCAGCCGCCAGATGCGAGTCATGCGAGGGCCTGTTCCGCGACTCGGTCGCCGGGCAGAACGATCTCCCAGAGGCAGACGGCGCCTGCGGCATCGTCCGGATCGACCATCTCGCCCGGCTCGGGGGCGCAGGACAGGTCCACCGTCCGGGCCAGCGGGACCAGAGCACGCAGCACGATGTCGTCCCCCTCCGCACGGGAACTCAGCCGCGCCGTCGTCCCCACGGGCTGGCCTTGGACGATCAGCGTGATCGCCGCGTGCCTCATCGCCCACTCACACGATTCCATGAAGGGGACGGGAAGCGCCATTCCGGGATGAGGCGAAGCCGCGAGATCGATATCCAGCAGCACCCCGCGCCCATGCGCCCTCTGGGCCAGGGTGCTCACCACCTCGTGGAGCGCATCGACGGAAGGGTCGACCCCGATCACCGTTCGGATGAACCGTTCCTCTCGGACCGCCCGCTCGCGGACGGCCGGGTCCTGCGCACTGAGGTCGCCCTCGGCGAGGCCGAGGAGCAGTTCAGGCGCTCGTGACACTGCGAGGGCCGAGTAGCGACGTCCGAGCAGGTCGAGCTGGACACGGGCCGACTCCCGTGCGGCTTCGGCTTCACGTCGCTCACGGCCATGGGCACCTGCGAGGGCCGCATTCCTGCGCGTGCTCCGTCCCAGCAGGGCGCCCACCAGGATCAGGGCGGTGCCCGGCTGGGTGATCTCGTGAAGGGGATCCCCCTGGATCACCAGCCAGACCGCCACGAGCAGGAGCCACGACCACCGGGGGCCGGTCGCCGCAGCCACCATGAAGAGCACCGCCACCGCGGATGAGGACCACTCCAGAGACATCTGCCCACCGGCGGCCACCGACTGGAGCGCGTAGACGACCCATCCCAGGACGGCCACCCCACCCACGGCGCCCCAGGGCAGGCGGGCCCTCAGCGTCCAGACCGCTAAGCCACCGGCGGCCACAGCGAAGGTGGCGAGGGCCAGCGCGTTCACCGCGGGACGGGCTGCGGCGGACCACGTGACAGCCACGATCGTCAGCACATACAGACCCGCCGTGGCCAGCAGCGGAACGGACAACGCTGCCGGGGTGACCGCGGTGGGGGGTCGTGGATCGGTCGTGTCACGCCATTCGAGCACCACTCGGGTCCCCTGGCCGGGCTCCGCCTCCACCGCGGCCGTGCCGCCCACTTCTGCCATCGGCGACAGGATCGCCTCGGTGATGCCGAACCGTGCGCCGTTCGTTGAGGTGTCGAAGCCTGCGCCGTCGTCGGACACCTCGATCCTCACCCAGCAATCCGCACCGCGTCGAGTCGTCGACGAGCGCACGTTCACGCGCCGCGCACCAGCGTGACGTGCGACGTTGAGCAGAGCCTCCGCGACGCCGCTGCGCACCGCGGCGTAGACATCCCTCGGGACGGTGGCGAACGCGTCGAGCTCCCACTCAACGTCCGCGCCGACGTCGCGCACCTGGGCTGTCGCCGACGCCACATCGCTCGCGAGGTCCCCGGTCAGCCTGAGCGCCTCACCCTGGTCAGTGCGCCCCCGCAGTGATGTCAGCAGGCGTGAGGACTCCACGCATCGTGCCCGGAAGCCGGTGCCTGCCCCTTCGTCGGGAAGGCCGCCGCGCCCGATGGCCACAAGCGTGTTCAGCACGGTCTCATGTAGGCGTCGCTCCGTCTCGCGAAGGGAGCGCTCGACCTGCTGGGCGGTGAACCGCTGTCGCTCTGCCGCGAAGAGGGCATCGGACGCCGCGTCAGCTGCAGCGGCGTTGCGCTCCAGCACCCATCGCACAGCCACCGCGCTCAGGCCCAGGGCCAGCACGTAGGCCAAGAGCACCGGAAACCTCGACCCCGCATCAGGGGCGGTGAGAGCGTCCCGGATCAGCGGCATGAGCAGCAGGATCGTCCAGACCACCCCCCAGCGTCGGCTCAGCAGAAGACCGGCGATGCCCGCAGCAAGACCGGCCATCTCCGCCACCGGGCCGAAGTCGGGCGTGGTGCTTCGCAA
>JAURME010000173.1 GCA_030830865.1 Candidatus Nanopelagicales bacterium
ATGCGCACGAACGGCGCATCCGATGTCACCGTTGCCGGGAAGCACACGACGTTGTCCTCGACCACGACATCGGGCTTGACCCGCTCGATGATCTCGCGCAGACGCGGCTCGCAGTAGACGGCTCCGTCGATGAGGGCCTGGAACGTCGGCTGGATAAACGTCGACAGCTGCTCGATGGTCGGCTTGCGGAACTCAGGCGACGTCTCCTTGATGAACTCCTTCCAGAAGGCTCCCGCGTCCTCCTCCCCGGCGTCGCCCTCCGGCGGTGCGGCGAGGTCAACCAACTCCTCCTCGAAGCCGAGCGGCTCCAGTCGCCCCTTCCACGAGGACTCCGCGGCGAACACCACACGGTGCCCTCGATCCAGAAGCACCTTGCCGATGCCGATGCACTGGTTGGTGGGCCCGTACGCCGACTCCGGCCAGAACAGGATGGTCAGGGGTCCGTCGCTCATGGGGTCGGGCCTTCCTCGTCGTGCTGCTCAGGCAGCGATGGATTCATGCGGTGAGTGGCTGGAAGGGGATGGCCGGTGGCCATCCGTGCGTAGTCGAGGATCAGGTCCACGGCGGTCGCGTAGTCGAGCGTCGGATGCTTGGCCATGATCCGGTACCCGTAGGCATCCTCGAGGGCGACCAGGTTCCTGGAGATGGTCTGCGCCGACTGCTGCAGGGTGAATGCTCCGGTGGCCTCACCGACCTCCAGGATCGTCGAGTACATGCCCACCTGGCGGTCGTAGAGACTGGTCAGCAGGAGTGCGTAGACCGTGTTGCGTGACGCCTCACCGCCGAGGGAGCACAGCAGCCGGACATCGTCGTCGTCGGGATCGCTCGGGACGCCGAGGCTGATCGTCACGTAGAGCCGTTCCGCCGGATCAGTGAGGCCGGCGATCGCCTCCATTCGCTCGTTGTAGAAGCGCTCCATGCCCGCGCGGTTGGCCTCGACGAGGAGGTCCTCGACCTCGGGGTAGTGGTAGAGCACGGCTCCGGAGGACACCCCGGCGATGGTGGCGATCTGGTTGAGCCGAACGGACGTGCCGTGCCTGGCGATGGCGCGCTGGGCAGCCACGATCAGATCTGCCTTGCGTCCACTGCTCCTGCTCACGAGCCGACCCTAGAAGTATCTGAATTGAGATTCAACAAGTTCGCAAAACCCCGGAAACATAGGGTCGGGATGCTGTTTCATGGGCTGAACACGTATGCAAGCCCCGCACGGAGCGGGCACGAGAAAGGGAAGCCATGCAACGAACCTTCAAGCGTTCCGGGATCGCCCTCGCGGGCGCTGCCGCGGCCGCCATGGTGTTGACCGCGTGCGGGGGCGGCGGGGATGCCGGCGCGGATCTCAACCCGGATGCCGACCTCACACAGCAGTCACTGACGGTCTCCAACTGGGCCGGCTACTACCCCGAGGATCTCGCCGAGCAGTTCACCGCTGCCGTGGGCTCCCCGATGACGATCACGAACCACGCCACCAACGAGGAGATCATGGCCAAGCTCACGGCCGGTGGCGACTCGGGCATCGACGTGGCGTTCGTGTCGGGACAGTTCGCGCAGGCCCTCAATGAGGCCGGCCTCGTCGAGCCGATCAACGCCGACTTCGTGCCGAACCTGACGAATCTCTACCCCGAGGCACAGGAGCTCAGCTACGACCCGGGCAACAAGATCTCGGTTCCGTACGCCTGGGGCACCACCGGCATCTGCTACCGCAGCGATCTCGTCGACGAGCCGACCAGCTGGAACGACATCCTCGAGCCGAGCGACGACAACAAGGGCAAGATCACAGCGCTCGCCACGGAGCGCTGGCTCATGCTCCCGGCGCAGAAGGCTCTCGGCTTCTCGGCGAACACGACCGACGAGGGCGAAATGGAGCAGGTGAAGGAGAAGCTCATCGCGGCGAAGCCGGGCCTGCTCGCCTACGACGACACGACGTTCTACTCGCGTCTGGTCTCGGGCGAGGCGACGATGGTCGTCGCGTGGGATGGCTGGTGCAACTACGGCACCGCCGAGAACCCGGACATCAAGTTCACCATTCCGTCCGAGGGATCTGACCTGTGGGCCGACACCATGGTCATCCTGAAGACGTCGAAGAACAAGGAGGCGGCGCACGCCTTCATCAACTACATCCTCGACCCGACGAACCATGCATGGGTGGCGGAGAACATCCTCTACAAGGTTCCGAACGCACCGGCCATGGAAGCCGTGGCGGGGCTTTCCGCGGACTTCCCGAACATGGGCTACACCCCGGCCGACCTGCTGAAGCAGGAGGGCCTCGTGGACCTCGGGGACGCGGGTCCGATGTACACCGAGATCGCCACTGAGGTCACGTCCAGCTAGTTCCCTGACGTGACCCCAGCGCAGACCTCAGAGCGCGGCGCCTCCGGGCGCCGCGCTCTGAGCGCGCGCACGGTGTTCGCCGGTCCGGGGCTGCTCTACATCACCGTCTTCATGACGCTGCCCCTGCTTCTGATCCTCACGTACACGTTCTTCACCCGAGGCCGCTTCGGTGGTGTCGTGTGGGACTTCACCCTCGACAACTACGGCCGCGCCTTCGAGCCGGTCTACCTCAAGGTGTTCGGCACGTCGATGCTCATCGCCGGCATCACGACCGTTCTGGCGCTGCTCCTCGGCTATCCCACCGCCTATGCGATCACGCGGCTGTCACCGAAATGGCGCACTGTCGCCCTCGTCCTCGTCGTCCTGCCCTTCTGGACGAACTTCCTCATCCGCACCTATGCCTGGATCATCCTGCTGAACTCCGAGGGTCCGCTGAATCGGGCGCTGCTCGACCTCGGCATCATCGGCGCCCCCCTAGGACTGCTCTACACGCCGGGGGCGGTCATCGTGGGCCTTCTGTATGCCTACCTGCCGCTGGTTGTGCTTCCCGTCTACGCCTCGATCGAGCGCGTGGACCGTCAACTGCTCGAGGCGGCCCGGAACCTCGGGGCCGGACGGGCCCGCACGTTCCTCGACGTCACCCTGCCGCTCACACTTCCCGGCGTCATGATCGGCGCGATCTTCGTGTTCGTCCCCAGCATGGGCAACTTCGTCGTCCCTGAACTGCTCGGCGGTGGCAAGACCGTCATGGTCGGAAACCTCATCCGTGACCAGTTCCTCGAGGCTCGAGACTGGCCCTTCGGGTCGGTGATCGCCCTCTTCGTCGTCGGCCTGCTCGTCGCCCTGTTCGCGCTGCAGGCGGCGATCGCCCGCCGCATCAATGGGAAGAAGGTCGCTCGTGTCTAGGGTCGGGTGGCTGCGCGTGCCACTGACGGTGACGTACGTGTTCCTCTACCTCCCCATCGCCGTCCTCGTCGTCATGAGTTTCAACGCGAGTAAGACACCGTTCACATGGACAGGCTTCTCCACCCAGTGGTACGGCGAACTCGCCTCCAACGCGCTCATTCGCGAGGGCTTCATCAACACCATGATCGTCGCGGTGAGCGCCACGGTACTGGCCACGGCCCTCGGCACACTGCTCGCCATCGGCATCGCCCGCTACTTCCGCTCCGCGATCGTCGAGGCCTACTCCCTGGCACCCGCGATCATCCCCGACCTTGCGCTCGCCATCGGCCTGCTGGCGCTGTTCAGTCTCGTCGGTGTGACGTTGAGCCTGTTCTCGGTCCTGCTCAGCCACGTGGTCTTCGGCATGGCCTTCGTCGCCGCCGTGGTCATCGCGCGTCTCGGGCAGACGGACGCGAGTCTGGAGGAGGCCAGCCGCGACCTGGGTGCCGGTGCGGTGACCACGTTCTTCCGCATCACGCTTCCGAGCCTCGCCCCCGCGATCATCGCGGGAGCACTGCTCGTGTTCACCCTAAGCCTCGACGAGTTCGTCATCGCCTTCTTCACCGACGGGCCGACCACGCCGACACTGCCCATCGTCATCTACTCCATGGTGCGCTTCGGCGTCACGCCGGAGATCAACGCCCTCGCTGCCCTGCTGCTGCTGGTCAGCTTCACCATCGTGCTCTCCGCCCAGCGGATCACCCGACTCACGGACTCGGTATGACATCCCTGCTGACCATCGATCACGTGTCCAAGGACTTCGACACCACACGAGCGCTCGATGACGTGAGCCTGGAGATCCGGCCCAACGAGTTCTTCGCTCTTCTGGGTCCATCGGGCTGCGGCAAGACCACGCTGCTGCGCGCCATCGCCGGATTCGAGGACCCTGATGACGGGCGCATCTCGATCACCGATGCCGACGGTCAGGAGACCGACCTGCTGGCCCTGCCCCCGGACAAGCGTCCGGTCAACCTGATGTTTCAGTCCTACGCCCTGTTCCCGCACATGAACGTGCGCAAGAACATCGCCTACGGCCTCGAGCGTGAGGGATTGTCGAAGCAGGAGATCAACAGCCGGGTCGACGAGGTCCTCGAGACGGTCGGCCTGGTCGACAAGGCCAAGGCCCGTCCGGCCCAACTGTCCGGAGGACAGCGCCAGCGCGTTGCCCTGGCCCGCGCCATCGTCAAACGTCCCCGACTGCTGCTCCTCGACGAACCGCTGTCCGCCTTGGACCGCAAGGTCCGCGCGGAGATGCAGATGGAGCTCAAGCGCCTGCAGCACGAGGTGGGCATCACCTTCGTCGTGGTCACTCATGATCAGGAGGAGGCGATGAGTATGGCCGATCGCATCGCCGTCATGCACGACGGACGGGTTCAGCAGGTCGCTGACCCGGTCACGCTGTACAGCCGTCCCGCGAACGTCTTCGTTGCGGACTTCATCGGCAGCGGGACGCTTCTTCCCGGCGACGTCGGAGCGACGGGCTTCACTGCTCTGGGCAGGACGCTGCCCGGCTCGAACCCCTCGTCGGTCAGCGGTCCGGCCGTGCTCGTGCTGCGCCCCGAATCCGTCCGCGTCGACGGGGACGACGGCGTTCTGGACGGCACCGTCGTCGAGACCCACTTCTACGGAGGGTCGTCCATCACAGCAGTCCGTGTCGACGGCGTGGATGGTCCCGTCGTGTCGCGTGACCGCGGGGCCCCTCGCCACGAGGTCGGACAGAGCGTGCACCTGTCGTGGTCGGCCGATGATGCCGTCATCCTGGAGGCAGGATCGGGAGCCGACGGGCCATGACCCTGATGTCCACCGGGGGCCCGGGCACCGGACATCCGTCCCTCGCCGACACCGAGCAGCGTGTCTTCTGGACCGCGCAGCCCGGCGCGCCAGCGGCCGAGCCGCCGCTCACACAATCCACGAGCGCCGACCTCGTCATCGTCGGAGGGGGACTCACCGGCCTGTGGACCGCGATCTGTGCCAAGGATCAGGACCCCTCGCGAGACGTCCTTCTCCTCGAGGCTGAGGACGTCGCCTTCGGCGCGAGCGGCCGCAACGGCGGCTTCATCTCGGCCTCCCTCACGCATGGTCTGGCCCACGGCGAGGCGATCTGGCCCGACGAGATGCCGTCGCTCCTGCGCCAAGGGCGGGAGAACCTCGACGCGATCGTTGCCTTCGTCCAGGCCGAGGGCATCGACGCCGACCTGCGGATCGTCGGTAAGACGGCCGTGGCGCTCACGCCGCATGCGGTCGCGGACCTGATCCCGATGCGGGATCTCCACCAGCGCTGGGGCGAGGACGTAGCACTCCTCGATGCTGATGAGGTCCGCGCTGATGTCCACTCGCCTACCTACCTGGGAGGACTTCGGGTGCGCTCGGGCAGCGGGTTGATGGATCCGGCCCGGTTGACGTGGGGGCTCAAGCGGACCGCCCAGCGCCGCGGGGTGCGCATCCACGAGCACACGCCCGCCCTTCACCTGTCCCGCAGCGGCGGAGGCATCAGCGTCCGAACACCGCTCGGTGAGGTGAGAGCTCGACAGGCTGTTCTCGCCACCAACGGCTATCGGCCCCTGCTGCGCCGCCTGTCGATGAGGATCCTGCCGATCTTCGACCACGTGCTCGTCACCGAGCCGCTCAGCACGGCCCAACTCGACAGCATCGGCTGGCACGAGAGCCAGGGCATGACCGACCTGGGCAACCAGTTCCACTACTACCGGCGCACACCTGACGACCGGATCCTGTGGGGCGGATATGACGCGATCTACCACCGGGGCAACCGAACGGACCCGGTGCTGGAGGACCGCGCCGAGAGCCATGCCTTGCTGGCCCGCCAGTTCTTCGCGACGTTCCCCCAACTCGAGGGCCTCCGCTTCTCGCACAAGTGGGCCGGCATCATCGACTCCACGTCGCGATTCACTCCAGCTATCGGCACAGCCCTTGACGGTCGCGTCGCCTACTCCGTCGGTTACACCGGTCTGGGCACTGCGTTGAGCCGCTTCGGAGCGCTCACCATGCTCGATCTGCTCGCCGGAAGACGCACCGAGCGAACGAACCTGAGAATCGTGCGCCGCAAGCCCGTCCCCTTTCCGCCGGAACCCCTGCGCTACCCACTGGTCCAGTTCACCCGCTCCCGACTGGCCCAGGAGGACCGCACCGGCCGCCGAGGCCTGTGGCTGCGCACGCTCGACCGCCTCGGACTCGGCTTCAACAGCTAGGAGCAGCATGGCCAACAGCGGAGTGCACATCGCGGGGCGCAGCCGACCCGGACGAGGGGCCGTGGTGCCCCTCGTCAACCCGGCCTCCGGCGACGTCGTCGCCGAGATCCGGTGCGCGTCGGACGATGACGTCGACGAGGCGGTCACGGCAGCTGTCGCCGCCCAAGCGGACTGGGGTCGCCGAACCCCGGGGGAACGGGCCAAGGTCCTCCTCGATCTCGCCCAGGCGCTGGAGGACGATGCGGAGCTGTTGACCCGGCTGGAGGTCGAGGAAACCGGCAAGCCCCGAGCGGTCTTCCAGGACGGCGAGCTTCCCTTCGCCGCGGACAACCTCCGGTTCTTCGCCGGTGCGGCACGGTCCCTGGAGGGAACGGCCGCGGCCGAACTCAGTCAGGGCTTCACCTCCCTGCTCATGCGGTCACCGGTCGGAGTGGTGGGCTCTATCGCTCCCTGGAACTTCCCCTTGGTCATGGCCGTATGGAAGATCGGTCCGGCACTGGCGACCGGCAACGCTGTTGTCCTGAAGCCCGCGCCCAGCACACCACGCACGAGCATGCGGTTGGCCGAACTGGCCGTCGAGTGTGGGCTGCCGCCCGGACTTCTGAATGTCGTGTGTGGCGGCAGCGAACCGGGTGAGGCTCTCGTTCGGCACCCCGGGACCTCGATGATCTCGCTCACCGGATCAACACGCGCCGGTCAGGCCGTCATGGCCGCAGCAGCCCCGTTCGTCAAGCGCCTGCATCTCGAGCTGGGCGGCAAGGCACCGGCCTTGGTCTTCCCGGACGCGGACCTGGCAGCCATGGGCCGTGCCCTCGTGCTCGGAGCGACCTACAACTCAGGACAGGACTGCACGGCCGCCACACGCGTCTACGCGCACCGTGACGTGTACGCAGACGCTGTCGACGTCCTCCGCGACACCATGGAGGCGGTACGCGTGGGAGATCCCTGGGCGGACGAGTCAGACATCGGTCCGCTGGTCTCCGCAGACCACCGCGATCATGTGCACGGCTTCGTCACCCGCGCCCGCGAGGCCGGGGCGCGCACGGTGTCCGGCGGGGAGCTGCTCGATGGCCCGGGTGCCTACTACCCGCCGACACTCGTGGTCGATGCCTCGCAGGACAGTGAGATCGTCCAGGGCGAGGTGTTCGGCCCCGTCCTCGTCGTCGTGCCGTTCGACGACGAGCCGGAGGCGCTGGCGCTCGCCAACGACTCGCGTTACGGCCTGGCGAGTTCGGTGTGGACCAACGACGTCGGCCGAGCGCTGCGCGTCAGCCAGCGGATCGAGGCCGGCGTCACGTGGGTCAACGACCACCTGCCCATCGCCTCCGAGGCGCCGCATGGAGGCGTCAAGGGCAGTGGTTTCGGCAAGGACATGAGCCACGAGTCCCTGCTGGAGTACACCGTGACGCACCACATCATGGTCAAGCACGCTGAGCCCGTCGTGCACGACTCCTTCCGCCCGGCGTAGTCGGTCGCTGCCAGAGCCGCGCCCTACGCTGGCGCCGTGACCATCGAGGTCGTCGCCCACCGTGGCGCCAGCGACGAGGAGCCCGAGCACTCCCTCGCGGCATACGTCCGAGCCGTCGAGCAGGGGGCCGACGCCATCGAGTGCGATGTGCGGCTCACGGCCGATGGCACTTTGGTCTGCGTCCACGACCGACGCATCGACCGTACGAGCAGCGGTCGCGGGACGGTCAGCGCGATGACGCTGGACCAGCTCTCACGTCATGACTACAGCCGCGGGCACGTCAACTGGTTCGACTACGAATCCCCCACGGACGAGACGCGCACGTCGCTCCTGACGTTGGAGCGCCTGCTGACGACGGTCATGGCCACCTCGCCGACAGTCCGTTTCTCGATCGAGACCAAGCACCCGGTGAGGTACGGGCGGTATGTCGAGAAGTCGCTGGCGGAAATGATCCGGGCATTGGGACTGGACGTACCGGTGGACGGGGGTGCCCCGCGAGCGCGGGTGATGTCGTTCAGTCGCATGGCCGTGGTGCGGGCGCATCGCCTGCTGCCCGGGGTGCCGACGGTCTACCTCATGGACCCGGTGCCTCCGTGGAACAGGGACGGCTCACTGCCCCCGGGGGCCCGGATCGCGGGGCCATCGATCGAGACGCTGCGCCGGCATCCGTCGTTCGTCGAGAAAGTGCACGCGCAGGGCAATGCCGTGCATGTGTGGACGGTCGACGAGGACGATGACATCGACCTGTGCGTCTTGCTGGGGGTCGACGCGATCATCAGCAACCGGCCCGCGCGGGTGCTGCGGCGACTGGGGCGTTGAGGCTCAACGCCCGACGGGTAGGTTTCCGCCCATGGCCAAGAAGAACAAGGGTCCCAAGGGCGGCGCGGTCGCCACGGACGTCGATTCCGCCAACATTCCCGTCGTCGGCATGCGTGAGCCCTGCCCATGCGGCTCCGGTCGCCGCTACAAGGCGTGCCACGGAAAGGCCGCATCGGCTGCCTTCGTGGGCGCGACCCGACCGTTCGAGGGCATCGCGGGGGAGTGCGACATCGTCGCGATGCGCGAGATCGTCCCGGCTGCCACGGCGAAGCTGACCCTCACGGGGGAAAACGCCGACCGCGACGTCACCCTTGTGACCGTGCTCCCGATGGCCTATCCGGGCCTCGTGCGGTCCGACGGCTCGATCATGCTCGGCCTGCAGGTCAACACCGGCTCCGGCGATGCCAGCCGCGACCTCGCCGACGTGCTCACCTCGGCCCTGACCGCCGAGCCCGGCGAGCCCGTCGCTCTCGGCCGCGTCAACGAGGAGTCTCCGCGACTGCAGGACCTCATCGACGTGGATGCGCCGCTCGGTGTGCAGGTGCACGACAACTTCGACTTCTGGGTCGACGGGTCCTCGGACGACCTCACCGACGACATCAAGGCCTCGCTCGAGCGCGCCAGCCAGTACGCGCACCCGACCGTCAAATTGGAGAGCGTTCCGTCGGCCTACTGGACGCAGATGGGCGAGAAGGAGTACCTGCGCTGGATCATGCCGCAGGACGAGGAGAAGGTCCTCGACGCGCTGGCACGGCTGCACGCGGCTGGTGACGACACCATCGGCGAGGGCACCCGCTTCATCGGGATGTTCCGCTTCCTCGGCGTCGTCGCCCCTGTCTGGGAAATGCCTCTGGGCACCGGCGCTGCAGCGATCGAGGCTCCGGTGACGGAGATGTCGGCGAAGCTCGCAAAGGCCCTTACGGTGTCGGATCCATTGACGAACGACGAGCGTCGCGCCCGCGCGGGCATCACGACGCGCCAGGTCACGCTCCGGTAACTACCGCGCGGAACGAACAGTGCGCGCTGCCTCGGCTGCGAACACGGAGTTGCCCCACACGTAGCGCCTTCCGAGGCGCTTCGGCTCACTGGCCAGCCGGAACGCCCACTCGGTGCCGCTGCGCTGCATCCATACCGGGGCCTGCGGCTTCGTGCCGGCGAGGAAGTCGAATGCCGCACCGACGGCCATCGCCACGACGGGCAGGCTCGATGCCAGTCGCTGCACCTCGAAGTCCTGCTTGGGAGTGCCCAGACCGACCCACACGATCGTCGCCCCGCTGACCTCGATGCGTCGATCGCGCCGCCGCAGCTCGTCGTACGAGGCCGCCCGAAACGGCGGGCTCTCGGCCCCGACGATCTTCGCGCTGGGGTACTCCTCACGCAGACGGACCTGCAGCGCGTCGAGTGTCTCGGGCGAGCCACCGAGCAGGTAGTGCTTAGGGACGGTGCTGGTGGCGAACACCCCGCGCATGACGTCCGGACCGTAGACGCGGTCCCACCGATCACCGAGATCCGGGTAGGCCCGCTTGCCGACCCACGTGATCGGGACTCCGTCGCTGAAGACGACGTCGGCGTTCGCGAGCCGGTCCGCGTAGGGGCGATCGGTGCGGGCGAGGGCGACGTTGTAGGCGTTGCAGAAGTGGACGGCCAAGCCCGGGTGTCCGTCGTCGTCGATGGACCGACTGGCAGCGATGACACCGTCGATCGCCTCGGCGAGGGGCAGGACGGTGAAGTCGATCTCGCCCACGCGTCGACGCGGGGCGTCGAGCAGGGGTCGTCCGGCCGGGTAGCGGGTCACGTCGTCATCCTCTCGCACCTGCCTCAGGCCTGGAGGAACTCGTAGGCGGTCCACAGCGCGAGAGCTGTCAGCACCGCCCCCGACACCAGCCGGATCCGCCAGATCGGCAGGCGCGTGCGCAGCCACGAGCCGACCAGCACCGCGGCGCCGGAGACAACGAGCAGCGCCACCCACGAGCCGAGGAGCACCGACACCGGCGAGCCGGTCCGCGCCGCCATGCCGGCGGTGAGCACCTGGCTGAGGTCGCCCCAC
Organism: Candidatus Nanopelagicales bacterium; assembly: GCA_030830865.1. Taxonomy (GTDB): domain Bacteria; phylum Actinomycetota; class Actinomycetes; order S36-B12; family S36-B12; genus UBA10649. The sequence goes on from JAURME010000173.1 coordinate 10,814, forward strand.
TCGGCGGTGAAGAGGATGACGAAGCTGACGGTAAAGGTGCGCCACGGCGTGGTGACCTCGCGCTCGGACACCTTCTGCTCGATCTCGTCGGCCTCCTCGCTCTCCGCCTCCTGCTCGGCAGCGCGCGAGGCCAGGCCGCCCCTGATCATGATGACGGCGCCGACCGCGAACAGGAGCGCCGTCGCCGCGAGCACCAGTCGCTGCGGCAGAAGTCCGAGCAGGCCACCGGCCGTGACCGCGATGGTGACCTGCACCAGGAACGCCGTCGCGACCCCGAGCCACACCCAGATGTGCCGGAAGCGCGTGGCGAGCACGAGAGTCGCGATGAAGGTCTTGTCCGGCAGCTCGGCCGGCAGGATCAGCAGGAATGTCGTCGCGACGATGGCGAGGTCGACCACGTCAGTGCGAGATCGCGAGTTCGAGCGCGATGATGACGAGTCCGACGAATCCATACAGCAGCGCGTTGCCGATCCGGCCCGCATAACCACGGCCGGACGTCCAACCGGCGTAGTAGCCCCACAGCACCAGACTGATCAGCCCGAGGATCTCGGTGATCACCGCGGCCGTGATTGCAGGCTGGCCGCCGGCGGAGAGCCCGATCGCGAGCACGCTCGGGATCACGGCCACCGAGGCGTACTGCAGGACGGTCACGCTGAGGTTCCGGTAGTCCGAAGCGATGAGCCGACGCCGCTGCCGCACCTGGATCTCGATGGCCCCCGCGAACGAGTGCGCCACCGCGACCATGACCAGCGGGCCGATGGTGAGGACGAGGAACTCGGCTAGGGAGACGCCATCGCCCTCCTCATCGCGGTACTGCAGCACGTCCATGGAGACGAGCAGGATGATCGTCGCGTAGACGATGTTGTGCGGGTCGATGAACGACCGCTTCTGCATCGGTGCTGGCCCGTGGTCGGTCTGCATCACGTGCCCTCCGGGGTGTCCAACGTGGGTGAGACGTCGGTCGGGGGCGTGGACGTGTCCTGGTCGCTGCCGGTGTCCTCGTTGAGGATCTCGAGTGCGGCCGGGATCGTGTCCAGGGCCCGGTTGGGCCAGACCGTCGGTGTCGGCACGCGGCGGGGGCCCGACCACGGCGCGGGGGTCGCGTCGAGCAGCTCGCACAGCGCGTAGGCGGCGTACTCGTAGCGTGATCGCGCGGCAGTGAACTGGTTCCATGCCTCGTCGAGATCCCGCTCGATCGGGAAGCCGGACTTCCGCAGCAGGTCGACGGCCTTGTCGAACTCCTCGCGCGGAAGGGTGATGCCGTCGCGCTCACGCAGGCTGAGCGCGGCGACCGCGTCGGCGCCCAGACCGTTCAGAGCGTCCTGATCGCTGGCCATCTCGACCGCGATGATCTTGCGGTTCCAGCCCGGAAGTCGACTCTCGACCTTCTGCTCGGCTTCCGGCGACGGCAGGTTCTTGCCGATGAACGGCAGCCGTGATCTCCAGGACCGACGATGGGCTGCCACGGCGTAGAGGACCTCGAAGGTCTGGCCGCCCTGGATGAGCAGACCGAAGGCCGGTCGACGGTCGAGCGTCTGGGTCAGGGACACGAGCAGCGCGGCGGCGTCGAGCATGGCGAGCAGGGACACGAGGTAGTGGCGGAAGGCGCGTGACGACCGCACCCAGATCAGCACGGGGTACATCGTGTGGCTCATCCGCATGCGGGCGGAGAGATCGGCCCACGTGCGGAAGTCCGGTCCGATCCCCTCGATGTTGCCCGAGAGAGCATGCCGGGAGAGCATCTCCGGACCCCACGCGGGCTCCCCGGTCGAGACGCTGATGTCGGTGACGGCCGTCTCCCGATTGAGGTAGGAGCCGTAGATGGTCGGCAGGAAGCCGATCATGAGGGCGATGACGATGGGTCCGGTCGCCGCGGCGATGAAGTCGATGATCGTCTGCTCGCCGGTGTTGGTGTCCGCGAACCCCAAGGTGAACAGGCTCGAGCCGGCCTGCCGCAGGGAGTCCCCCAGGCTCTGACCGCTGATGCCGTACAGGAGCAGCCCGTAGGACAGCAGGTACAGCAGCAGCCAGGTGATGAGCTGCAGCAGCAGGATGCTGGGACCGGCCCACGCCATGACGGCATCACGCTTCACGTACTCGCGTCGGAGGCGGGCGATGCCCCAGCCGGTCAGCGTCACTGCCTTGGACACGGCGTCGGCCACGACTGACCGCAGAGCGCGGGGAACGATGATCGTCCGCATCAGGCTGACGGTCGTGATGGCGAACAGAATCAGCCCCGCGATGGTGGCGGTTCCTCGGGAGAGGATGTCCGCGATCAGGGTCGGCACCCGCCGATGCTCCCACATCCGGCCACTAGGCTCGGGGCGTGACTTCCGACTCCCAGATGGTGCTGATCCTGGCGCTGATCGGCCTCATCGTGGGTGTCGCGGGCCTGGCGGTCGCCGTCGTGGCCCTGTTCCGGCTGTCGAAGCTGCACCGCGCCTACTCCCTGCTCCAGGCGACTGAGGGCCGCGAGACCATCGTCGACGTCATGGCGCGCACCATCGACGAGTTCAAGGACCTGCGCGGGGAGGTGGCCCACCTGGACTCCGTGCTCGGTGCCACGCGACGTGACCTCGCGATGGCGCTGCGTCACGTGTCTGTCGTCCGATACGACGCCTTCGGCGACATGGGCGGACGTTTCTCCTTCTCCGCCGCCCTGCTCGACGACGCGGGCGACGGCCTAGTCATCACGTCGATCCACGGCCGTAGCGAGACCCGTTCGTACCTCAAGGGACTGACCAGCGGCAACGCCGACATCCAGCTCTCTCCAGAGGAGGAGCAGGCGGTGCGGCTGGCGCGAGGAGGATCATCATGAGGATCGCATACCTGGGCCCTGAGGGCTCGTTCTGCGGCGCTGCCGCGGTCGAGCTCACCCGCGGGCGTGACGTCACGCTCGAGCCGTCGCTGTCCGTTCAGACCGCGCTCGACGCTGCTCGGTCAGGCGACGCTGATGCCGCGCTCGTCCCGATCGAGAACTCGGTCGAGGGCTCGGTCTCGGTCACGCTCGATGAGCTCGCCAACGGCAAGCGACTCGTCATCGTCGACGAGGTCGTCATCCCGGTGCGCTTCTCGCTGCTGGTGCGTCCGGGCACGAGGCTCGAGGACGTCACCCGGATCGCGACGCACCCGCATGCGCAGGCACAGGTGCGGCACTGGCTCGCCGAGAACCTCCCGAACGCCTCTGTCATGCCTGCCATGTCGACCGCGGCCGCCGCGGAGGCGCTCACCGATCCCGACGCTCCGATCGACGCCGCCGTCGCCCAGCCCATCGCGGGAGACATCTATGGCCTGGCGACGCTGGCCGAGGACATCCAGGACAACGACGACGCCACGACGCGGTTCGTCCTGGTGCGGCTGCCCGGCGAGATCCCAGCGCCGACGGGTGCGGACAAGACCACGCTCTCGCTCTACATGCGGCAGGACGAGCCGGGTGCGCTGCTCGCCCTGCTCACGGAGTTCTCCGTGCGCGGCGTGAACCTCACCCGCATCGAGTCGCGCCCGACCAAGAAGGCGCTGGGCGACTACTTCTTCAGCGTCGATGTCGAGGGGCATGTCGCCGATGCCCGGGTGTCCGAGGCGCTCATGGGGCTGCACCGCATCTGCCTCGACGTACGTTTCCTCGGCTCGTACCCACGACATGATGGCAAGGAGCCCGTGTTGCGTCCGGGCGTCACCGACACCGACTTCGCCGATGCGCAGGCGTGGCTGGATCGACTGAAGGGAAGCAGTCAGTGAAGTACTTCGTCACCGGAGCCGCGGGCTTCATCGGATCGCACTTCGTCCGCGAGCTCCTGGCCGGCTCCTACGGCGGCGACGTCACAGGCGTCACCGTCTACGACAAGCTCACCTATGCGGGCAACCTCGAGAACCTCGCATCCGTGCAGGACGATCCGCGCTTCACGTTCGTCCAGGGCGACATCTGCGACGGGGACAAGCTCGACGGAGTGCTCCCCGGCCACGACGTCGTCGTCAACTTCGCCGCTGAGACGCACGTGGACCGCTCGATCCACGGCCCGCAGGACTTCATCGTCACGAACGTGGTCGGTACCCAGACGATCCTCGATGCCTGCCTGCGTCACGGCATCCCGCGCACTGTGCACATCGGCACCGACGAGGTGTACGGCTCGATCGACGAGGGCTCCTGGGACGAGAACGAGCCGCTCAAGCCAAACTCCCCGTACTCCGCGGCCAAGGCCGCGGCAGAGATGCTCGTCCGCGCGTACTACGTCACATACGGGCTGAACGTCTCCAGCACGCGCTGCTCGAACAACTACGGGCCGTACCAGTTCCCGGAGAAGGTCATCCCTCTGTTCGTCACCAACCTCATGGACGGCAACAAGGTGCCGCTGTACGGCGACGGCCTGAACGTGCGCGACTGGCTGCACGTCGACGACCACTGCCGCGGCATCGCGCTCGTCGTCGAGAAGGGCGCCCCCGGGGAGTCGTACAACATCGGCGGCGGCCTGGAGCTGAACAACAAGGAGCTCACCGAGCGCGTGCTCGCCGCGATGGGGGTGGGCTGGGAGATGGTGCAGCCGGTCGAGGACCGCAAGGGCCACGACCGCCGCTACTCGGTCAACGATGGCAAACTCCGCGCCCTCGGCTACGCCCCGCAGCACCGGTTCGAGGACGGGCTGGCGGAGACGGTGCAGTGGTACCGCGACAACGAGGCCTGGTGGCGTCCGCTGAAGGAGAAGGCCAAGATCGGCTGAACAACCCGACAACTGACCACTCGCGGAGGGGTTCGGGGGCTGGAGGGTGAGAGGGTAGGCGCGTGCGGGTACTGGTGATCGGCCACAACGGGCAGCTCGGCTCGTGCGTC
>JAURME010000174.1 GCA_030830865.1 Candidatus Nanopelagicales bacterium
CCACGGCGGGCTCGGACTACACGGCGGTCCCGACCACGCAGCTCCAGATCCCCGCCGGCTCGCTCTCGACGACCGTCACGGTCCCGATCCTCCAGGACGCGCTCGACGAGATCGACGAGGTCTTCCGCGTCGACCTCTCGAACGCGATCAACGCGACGATCGCCGACGGCACGGCCAACGGCACCATCACCGACGACGACACCGCCGGCATCATCGTGTCGCCGACGAGCGGACTGACGGTCGACGAGGACGGTCCGACGAGCGCCATCTTCACTGTACGTCTGGCCTCCGAGCCGACGGGGACGGTGGTACTCGACCTGGCCACGGACAGCGTTCTCCAGATCGCACTGGATTTGGCGACGCTCACGTTCGACGCAGCCAACTGGGCGACTGCGCGGGACGTGACGGTCGCGGCGCTCGACGACCCGGACGTGGACGGAGACGTCGTCGCGGTCATCGACGTCACGGTGGATCCGGTGGCCACGGCCGACGCCGTGTACGACGCGGTCGGCCCCGAGACCACATCCGTCACGGTGGTCGACGACGACAACCCCGGCTTCACGCCCGTCCCGACCAGCCTCTCGCTCGACGAGACGGGCCCCGGCAGCACGGGCTCGTTCACCTTCACGCTCGATGCACGACCGAGGAATCTGGTCACCGTCACGATCACGAACCCCAGTCCAGACGAGGTCGCGGTGACCCAGAGCGTGTACACCATCTCCCCCGGGGGCTGGAACACCGTGCAGACCGTCAACCTCACGGGCCAGGATGACGGTGCGGGCGACGGGGATGAGACCTTCAATCTGACCCTCACCATGACCTCGTCGGACCCGGTCTTCAACGGACTCGTCCGTGCCGTCCAGGTCACCGTCATCGACAACGGCGGCTAGGCCCCCTCAGCCCCGCCCAGGAACCACTCCGCCACGTCGCGGTATTTCCGAATGGTCATAGCTTGTCTGCGAGCGAGCGCTTCCCGACCTCGGCATCACCGCGTCCCCATGTCCGACCACCCGCCCCGCCTCGATCGCTTCGGAGACCCGCAGCGCGCGCCCGACGATGGCACGCTGCTCTTCGACCCGAACGCGGCATCGGCGCCCGAGCCGGAGCTGCCGGGCTCTGGGTCGGAGGACCCGGGCGGCGGTCGATCGCCCGCCGCGCTGGCCGGCATCGGATTGACGTTCGTCGCGATCCTCGCCGGCGGGTGGTTCGTGCTGCGCCCCGACGCCGACGCCGCGGCCTCGGCTGACGGGCCTTCGACACCGCGCGAAATCTTCGCGGCCACCGACGTGGACCGCCTCGTCCCGATGCCCACGGCCCAGGTCAGCGGCCCGCTCGGGTCCCGGCTGACCGTCGGCGTGCGGGCCCTCGACGGCCGGGACGCGCCGATCGCCGACACGGTGGTGCGCTTTTCGATCGCGTCGGGCGGGGGCGTGCTGGAGTTTATCGAGATGCGCACGGATGCGGACGGTCTCGCAGCCACCGCCCTGACGCTCCCGACGCGTCCGGGCAGAACCATCGTGCACGCCTCGGCTCCTGATTCCGGGATCGAGTCCACCGAGATCCTCGCCGACGCCGTCGCCGGTACGCCGACCGCGGTCGACATCGTGTCGGGCAACGGTCAGCGGGCGAACGTCGGGGAGCTTCTCGAAAACCGGCTCTTCGTGGTCCTGCGCGACGAGCAGGGCCGGCCCGTGCCGAACGCCGAGGTCCGGTTCCGCGTGGACTCGGGCGAGGGGGTCACAGCGCCTACGACCACACGCACGGACTCGCTGGGGCGCGCGAGCGCACTCTGGCGTCTGGGGATGATCGAGGGCCCTCAGCGCCTCACCGCGATCTCCTCGGACCTCCTGAGCTCCGTCACGTTCACCGCCACCGCCCTGCCCCGCGTGACGCTCGACGCGAACGAAGACGAGCCCGACGAGACGGCGCGCGTCACGGTGCGGCCCGCGCGCACCGGCGTCGGCGTGAGCCACGTCTGCTCGCTCGCGTCCGGAGCCCTGTCCTGCCGGGGCGGCAACGACCGCGGTCAGACCGGGGGCCTCGGGGCGGACCGCTTCGTCGCGATCGCGGCCGGCGGGTCCCACACGTGCGGGCTCGAGGCGAGCGGCGCCGCCTCCTGCTGGGGCGGCAACGACCGCGGCCAGCTCGGCGACGGTTCGCGCAGCGACCGGCCGGCGCCCACGCGCGTGCGGACCGAGCTCCGATTCTCGATGCTCGCAGCGGGGGCAAACCACACGTGTGGCCTCGCAGGCGCGGGTGTCCCGGTGTGCTGGGGCCAGAATCTCAGCGGCCAGCTCGGTGACGGATCACGGAATGATCAGATCGTACCGCAGACCGTGGGCAGCGGGATCAGCTTCCTCACCCTGGCCGCCGGATGGAATCACACCTGCGGAATCACCGAGAACGGCAACGCGTTCTGCTGGGGCCAGAACAACCTCGGCCAGCTCGGCGACGGAAGTCAGGTCGACCGCCTGATCCCGACGCTGGTGCGCGGCTCCGTGGAGACCCTTGCAGCCGGAAGCTCGCACACGTGCGGAATCAGCGAGGGCCGGGTCCTCTGCTGGGGCGAGAACCGGTTCGGACAGCTCGGCGACGGAACGACGACGGATCGCGCCCAGCCCGCCCCGGTGTCGGGGCTGCCCGGGCGTCCGACTCATCTCGCCGCGGGCGCAGTGCACAGCTGCGCGCTGGTGGAGGGTGGCCGTGCGTTCTGCTGGGGGCAAAACCTATTCGGACAGCTTGGAGACGGCTCCACGGACGCGCGCAACCGCGCCGTGGTCGTGTCCGGCGGGCTCACCTTCTCGAACATTCGCGCGGGCGGCGCTCAGACCTGCGGAACGACCACGGCCGGTGCCGAGTACTGCTGGGGGCAGAACCTGCACGGTCAGCTCGGAGACGGCTCCAGGCTCAACCGTTCCGTGCCGACGCGCGTCACCGGCTGACCCACCAGCCACGCCGGGGACGGGCGACTCTGAGCTAGCTGCGGCCCTCGGTCGGGAAGAGCATCTGCACCACGGTGCCCTCTCCGGGCACACTGGTGAGGCGGACCCCGCCGCCCAATTGCTCGGTAAAGGCGCGCACCATCGCCAGACCCAGCCCCGTGCCCTGACCGGCCTCCTTCGTGGTGAAGAACGGCTCGAACACGCGCTCCTGCACCTCGGGGGTCATCCCCGGCCCATTGTCCTCGATCGACACCACCGCCGTAAGCCCGGCTTTCATCATCGGATGCTCTGTCGCGTCCACGCGAAGAAGGAATGTACGAACCACCACGCGGGCGTCGGCCGTACTTCCTGCAAGCGCGTCCCTCGAATTGATCGCCAGATTCAGCACAGCATGAGACAGGGCCGACGCGTCCATCGGCACGGTCGGCAGTCCGTCGCCCAGTTCAAACTCAAGTCGCACCGACTTGCCCAGCGAAGTCGCGAGCAGCGGCTTTAGCTCCTCGATCAACGGATTGAGCTCGCACAGTTGCATATTAAGCGGATCGCGCCGCGCCACTTTCAGAAGGGATCGCGTCACCTCGGCGGCGCGGTCCGCCGCACCGATTGCGACCTGGATCCGGTCGCCCAGCGGATCCGAACCCGGCATCGATTCGAGCACGAGATCCAGGTTGCCCAGGACGATGCCCAGCAGGTTGTTGAAGTCGTGGGCAAGACTGCCGCTCAATTGCCCCACTGCCTCGTGCTTCTGAGCGTCGCGCAGCATCTCGCCGATGCGCTTGGCTTCGGTCATATCGAGCTCGGTGCCGGTCGCGCGAAACACCCGACCCTCGGCGTCGATCTCGATACGCGCATGACCAACCATGTGACACGATGCTCCACCGGTCGACAGCATCCGGTATTCTGCCCTCGCCTGGTAAACGCTGCCGGCCACCGGGTCTGGCACCTCGAGCAACTTCGACCGGACACGAGCCCGATCCTCGTCAAGGATGGGGGCCAGGAAGTCGTGCAACGCGATCTCCCGCTGGAAGGTCCCCTCAAGGCCCCGGAAAAGCGTGCTCTGCCCGAAGACCACCACCTTCTGCGTGCCGGCGTCGTATTCCCACACACCGAGGCCACCCGCCTCGGTGGCCCGGTCCAGGCGTTGCGCCAGGTCGGACAGTTGGCGCTGCGCGGCGATCGTTTCGGTCGCATTGTGCACCGACACCAGAGTCATCGACCGAGAACCGATCCGGACCGGCAGCAAGACAATATCCGCGGGAAACTCTCCCCCGTCCCTGCAACGAACGAAGAGCTGCCGGACGCCGGTGCCCATACCGCGCGGTGTCGGATTGGCCAGATATTGGCGCCGGTAGCCCTCGTGGCGCTCGCGGAAGCGTTCCGGCACGAGCTCATCGATCGACCGACCGACCAGCTCCTCCCGCGTGAAGCCGGTGTCCTCCTCCAGCTGCCGGTTGACCACCTGGATTCGCCCCTCCGGCGTCACCAGCGCATGACCGTACAGTCCGTGCTCGACCACGGCATGGAGCTGGCTCACCGCCTCTTCCGCCTTTTGCTCCCCAAGAAGAGCCCGTCGCTCGTCCTCGCGCGCCTCGGTCGCAGCCGCGACCAGGGCCTGCCGGTCGCGCCGGCAACTTTCCGCGAATAGGCTAGCGAGCGTCCCGCAGGCAACGAAGGCGCCCGCCGCGAACCACTCGGCCAGCGAGACGGTCTCCCACTGAACGGTGAGGGCTGGGGCGACAGTCGCGACGTTCAGGACCAAGAGCACCCCGCTCGCCGTCGCTGCGAGCCCGCCGAGCCACCCTGAGTAACACACCGCGAAAAACACCGCCAGCATCACAACCACGAAAAACCCCTCGAAGTCCTGACCCGGCCCAAGCGCGCGTTCCAGCAACGCCCACGGCAAGAAAGGCGCCGCGGCCCCGAGCGTCACGCGCACCATCGCGTTGATGCGTTCGCGCCAGGTAGGCGCGCGCCATAGGGCCCGTGAATCGAACGCTACCATCCCACGGGTTCTCGGCACTGCCGCGCGCGCGGTCATCGTCTCCATCGAGACATCTCCTTCGAGCGGGGATCGGTTACCACGCGCGTCGGAGCCCGGTTCGTGCATTCGGCGCAGTTTCGCGACGTCCTGCGCGCCCTAGGCAACGTCTTGCCCCGATGACACCGTCTGCGAAGCCCGTGCGATCGCCTCCATAAACTCTGCTCTGCGATAGGGCTTTGAGAGGAGCGGCCACGGGGCGGTCCCCAACTCCGAGAGCCTCGCTGAATAGCCCGAGCAGAGCAA